>VBKY01000681.1 GCA_005879255.1 Deltaproteobacteria bacterium | reverse complement strand
GCGGGCTTGTGACGTCCAGCAAAACCGCCATTGCCAACACAGTATAAAATTGTATTGCAGCGAGGTTCTTCATCGGCGGATTACCCCTCCGGGCGCCAACGCATACATTTAAGTATTGGCACACTGCATCATTTTTCTTCCAGCTCAACAAAACCTTTCCATGTCTCGTCGGGAGGTTGCTTTTTGTACCGTTCGCAAATCGTGAGATAGAATGCCGGCAGCTGATCGTCTCGCAAGAGATCAGCGGACTGCTGGAATTTTTCCTTCGCTTGAGACCACGATCGGCATCTGAACGCACAAAGCCCCTCGGCGAAGATCGCGCAGGCCTTCCGTTGCGTTTCTTCCGCCTCTCCCGTGCGGGATAACAATTGATAAACTCGGATCGGTTGCGCCTTGCCTTTCAAAAGAAAAGTTCCCGCTTCCCTGGTCAAAAAACCTTCAACCTCATGGATGACCTCCTCGGACACCAGGATCTCGGTGCCGAGGTACTTGTTGAGGCCGTCCATTCTCGACGCGGTATTCACCGTGTCCCCTGTGACGCCGTATTGGTAATGGTCCGCGGCGCCGATATTTCCTAAAAAAATCTCACCGGCATGAACACTGATGCGCGTTGGCAGCTTGAAATTTTCCAACGTGTCGTTGAATCGACGCACCGCGTTAGCAACCTCCAACGCCGCATGACAAGCTTGTCGGCGCACGGTCGAGTCAGCGTGCCCGCCGCGCCACACCGCAATGACCGCGTCACCCTTGAGGTCGACCACGAGGCCGCCGTTTTGTTTTATCGGCTCAAAGATAACCGCGAAATATCTGTGCATGAAATCGCTCAACTCCCGCGCCCCGATGGTTTCCGATACCGTGGTGTAACCGGCGCAATCGGTAAATAGACAAACGCCGTAGAGAGTTTGGCCGTCTCGTCGCATGTCGGCGATGTTTTCCGCCAGGTGATCGACCACTTCATCGGGCACATAGTAACTGAGAGCTTTGCGGATATTTTGCCGTTCCCTGTTGGTGTCAAAATAGTTCCACAAAACGGCACCGCCGAAGGCTAGGGGACTCTGTATAAAAAGCGGGATGATGATCGGATACCAGGTGCCGTCGGCTTGGAACTGATACTTGGCGGCGATCAGATAGATGATGCTCACAGCGGCGATACCCAGAGCGGCCGCCACAGTGGAAGCCATGCGGCCAATCACGGCTACGAGGAGTCCCCAGAAAAAAACCACCACAAGAAAAATCGGCGGCCTGACCGGTGTCACCGGCGCATTTTGCAAAAGGTTTGAAAATGCCGTGGCCGCGATTTCCGCGCCGCTAAGAAATACTCCGTCGGCGCGCGAAAAAGCCGTATAAAAGCTGTCCTTTCTTTCCGTGAGGGCGATCTCCGAAAGTCCGACAAATACAGCCTTACCCTTAAAGTCGATCGGCCTCTCGCCCTGTGAAATTTCGTGGGATTGCAGCACCTGGTAAAACGGAACAGTTCTCAAACTTCGCGGCGGACCGTAATAATTGAGATAACGGTGATCGGCGCCGCCGTACAAGTTAATCAAAGATTTGACCAGGGCATATTTACTCGGATCGCGCGACGCCAGTTCGGAGCGCTCTAGTGCGGCGCTCAACCGAGTCGCCATCGAAGCCTCGCTCTCAAAAATGGACCTAATCTCTTTTATAAATCTTATCGCGCCGTGCGCCCGGAGCGCGCCGGCGCCATCCGGCGGCAGCTTCCGGGCAGCGACCGGATCTGCCCGTTCCAACAACCGGAAAAACTCATCGTAGGCCGCCAAAGCGTAGAGTTGAAATGCAACAATGGGGAAAGTCGGTGAACCTCCGGCGGCCGTTTGAAATGTCCAATATTGATTTACCTTGACGGGCAGTTTGGGAAGAACAAACGGCGCCGTCGCCAACGCCTGGCTAGACACGGGGAAAATCGGTTTCTTGGTTTCCACGATCCTATGCGGCCCCGTGAAAACGCCTGCGTCATTGGATGCGGAAATGTCCTTTGCCTTCAGCTGCTCTGCTAGTACGACATTGCCAGCCTTTCGGATTGCCTCGGCAAGTAAATTGTCTTCCGTGCTCGAGCTTGGATCGACGAAATATACGTCAAAGGTAATCACCTTCGCGCCTTCTTCTGCCAGTTTCTCGATCAGACGCGCATGCAGTGAACGTGACCATCGATCCGGATTCTCATGAACGCCCAAATGTTCGGAGGACTCACGGTCGATGCTGATAATTACGACCTCAGGCGGCGCGGGTTTTGCCCCGCGCAGTCTAAAGAGGAGACCCAGCCCGGAGTTTTCTTCCAGCTCATGTGCGAGATCGAGAAAACTGGCAACCACCCCGATGGCCGCGACGAGCAATCCAAAGACGGCGGCCTTTAGGAGGCGCGGCATTTTGCTGCTCCCCTTAGGTTTTTAATCCACGCGTAGCTTTTGCGAAGCGTCCATCCTGTGCCCCACCCTCGCCGTGACTGGGTATAAGCTAACCCCCTTAGGCACGCAAGGGCTGAAAAATTG
>VBKY01000252.1 GCA_005879255.1 Deltaproteobacteria bacterium | reverse complement strand
GGTAGTGGTTCATTTTCAATCCACCATGGACTCTTAAAATCGAGAAAGATTCCTCGCTTTGCTCGGAATGACAACTACATAAGCCATGTGTCATCTCGAACAAAGTGAGAGATCTTTCCCAAACTGAACCACTACCTCAGTTTTAATTGCCTTGACAGTAAGTAATTGAAATGAAATCTTAGCTGCAGAGTCAGCGCTGAACTGCTCGACGGCAGAGCAATTATCGCTGTAATCGATCCGACAAATCAGGAGGAAAACTATATGGCGATCGCACTATCCCACGGTGGAGCCACAATTTACTCGTCTCCGATGCCATCAAAAGAAGTTTTAGTTGGAACCCGCGAAGGCGTCGTTGCGATTGCGCGTCAGACCTCGGACTCGGAGTGGCGCGTCGCCAACCGAGCCATCACCGACAAACATATCAGCGCGATCATCAGGGAGCCGGAAAGCGGCTTGATGTTCGCCGGCGCGTTTCACGGTTCGGTGCATGCGAGCGCTGACGATGGCAAGACGTGGGAGCCGCGCGACAATGGACTTAGCCAAAGCAATGTCTATTCGTTGGCTGCGCAACGGGTGAACGGTCGTGTCCGTTTATTCGTCGGAACGGAACCGGCGCACCTGTTTGTCAGCGACGATCTCGGTCTTCACTGGACGGAACTGCCGGCTCTTCGGTCCGTGCCGAGCGTGCCGAAGTGGAATTTCCCTGCTCCGCCTCACATCGGGCATGTGAAGCATATCAATTTCGATCCCGAAAACCCGGCCACGATCTATGCGTCGATTGAGGTCGGCGGTCTGCTCCGCAGTACGGACGGCGGAGAACACTGGGAAGAGTTCCCGAGCCTATATGAAGACGTCCACCGACTGATGATTCATCCTTCCGATCCGAAATTTTTGTACGCCGTCACCGGTCGAGGACTCTACGTCGGTCCTGACTCGGGCACGCGCTGGGATCAATGGACTAAGAGAGAAGATGAAGTCGGCGGATATCCCGATGGGTTTGTGTTCCGTCCATCCGACCCGAAAGTGATGTTCATGACCGCCGCGCACGACGCTCCCGGCACCTGGCGCACAACCCACTTCGCCGGCGCGCGCATCTCGCGCAGCACGGACGGCGGGCGCACGTGGCAGATCTTACGCAACGGTTTGCCTGACCGCTTGCAAGCGAGCATCGAGGCCTTTTGCCTCGAGGAAGCGGGAGGGTCATGCTCAATCTTTGCCGCAACCACTTCAGGCGAAGTGTTCTCTAGCGAAGATCTCGGCGAGCACTGGAAGAAAATCATCAGTGGCTTGCCGCCGATCTCCAAGGCGGGCCATTATCGAAACCTTGTTGCGGCGTGATAATCCGGATACCGAGCGAAAGTTAGACACTTCGTTGTCTGGTCTCAGTAGGGTTAATGAATAGGTCGCTGTGTCCCTATCGTCATTACCGCGAAAGGGGACTCTGGTAGGGCAGGTTTGAAACCTGCCTCTACGTCCGCATTCCGCCTTGCTTGATCTCGGGCGGCCCTGCGTTTTCGCCGCCGGCTCTTCGCCTACTTCGATCCAGTTCACTGGCGGTTGCAAGATGATTCGCCGCCGTGAATTGAAGGCACAAATACTTACTGATACACGAAAAACCCATGTCCAAGTACCGCGTCACCGTCGATACCGGAGGAACTTTTTCTGATTTTGTCTTTTTCAACGAAGATAGCGGCGAGATTGCGATTACGAAAGTTCCGTCGACGCCGAAAGAACCCTTTCAAGCCGTCTTGAACGGCGTTAAAGAATTGCTCGATCAGGGCGTCGCAGCCGGAGACGTATCATTTTTTTGTCATGGCACCACGGTCGGCACCAACACGCTTTTGGAAGAAAAAGGCGCCAAGACCGGCCTCCTCGTCACCCAAGGATTCCGCGGGATTTACGAGGTCATGGAACAGACCCGTGGTTACGGTCCCGCCACTTACGATCTGTTTTTCGAGAAACCAAGACTGCTCGCGCCGCCTTTTTATACCGAAGAGATTCCCGAACGGGTCGATTTCCGCGGCAACGTGTTGAAAGCCATCAACGTCGAAGCGTCACGCGAAGCGGTCAGGCGGCTCAAGAAGAAAGGCGTGCAGTCGGTGGCCGTCTGCTTTCTCTTTTCATTTCTGAATCCGGCCCATGAACTTACGATCAAAGAAATCTTTGCGCAGGAATTTCCCGAGGCGCGTCTGTCGCTTTCCTATGAAGTGCTGCCGCAAATCCGTGAGTTCTATCGACTCAGCACCACGGTTATCAATGCCTACATCCAACCGGTGATGGCAAGCTATGTGAGCCGCCTGGAAAGCCGCATGCGCGACCTGGGCGTTGCCACGCCGAAGCTTTATATCATGCAATCCAACGGCGGCGTGTCGACCTTTAAAGGTTCGGCGGCGAAACCCGTGGCCACCGTGCTCTCCGGCCCCGCCGGCGGTGTCATTGCTTCGATGGGTACCTGCGAGCGCGTCGGCATCAACAACATCATCACCTTCGATATGGGCGGCACCAGCTGCGATGTCGCGCTAATTCATCAGGGCAATCCAGTCATCACCACTCAAGGAAAAATCAACATGCGCCCGATCAGCCTGCCGATGCTCGACATTCACACCGTCAGCGCCGGCGGCGGCACCATCGCGCGCATCGACGCCGTCGGCGGACTGCAAGTCGGCCCGGACAGCGCCGGCGCCGACCCCGGTCCGGTTAGTTACGACCGCGGCGGAGAAAACATCACGATCACCGACGCTAATATCGTGACCGGGGTTTTGGATCCCGATCATTTTCTCGGCGGCAGGATGAAACTCAACAAGCACAAGGCGGAAACGTTCCTCGAGGAAAAAATCGCCAAGCCGCTAAAACTCGATTTGCTCGAAGCCGCTGACGGCGTGCTCAAAATCATCGACGTCAAAATGGAAGAAGCGATCAAGGCGGTGTCCTCGGCGCGCGGCTACGACATCCGTGACTTTACGTTAGTTGCTTTTGGCGGCGGCGGCCCGATGCACGCCGGGCGCATGGCGCGCGATTTGGGAATTCCAACCGTGCTCGTGCCGCTGACGCCGGGCGTGCATTCCGCCCTCGGTCTGCTCATGTCGGACGTGAAGCATGACTACGTGCGCTCCAAGCTGGTCGGTCTGGACGATCTCGATCTCGCTGAGATCAATCATCTGTTCAGCCAGTTGATCGAGCAGGCCAAGGCCGATCTCTATGACGAGGGCTTTCACGGCGACGAGATCAAGCTCGAGCCGTATCTCGATCTGCGCTACGCCGGTCAAGGCTACGAGCTCACGGTTCCCTGTTCGATGCCGCCGCTGACGAAGCAGGACTTGATCATCATGCGCGAGCGATTCGACACGTTGCATGAGCAGAACTCCGGTCACAAAGCGGAAACTGAGCCGGTCGAACTGGTAAGTCTCCGGCTGATATCGCTCGGACTCGTGCCGCAGGCAAAACTCTCACCGGGAAAGGTGACGGGTCGTAAAATCGACGAAGCAAAGACCGGTGAGCGCAAAGTATTCTTCGGCAAGGAGCACGGCACATTGGCCACACAGATTTACGCTCGTGACCGTCTCGAACCCGGGCATAAAATAACCGGCCCGGCGATTGTCGAACAGTTGGATACGACCACCCTGATTCAACCGGAGCAGCAAGCAGTTGTGGACGAATATGGGAATATTATTATTAAGGAGAAAAAGGCGTAGGGGCGCAGCATGCTGCGCCCCTACCGGCCATCGCCAAACGCTTATGCCCATCGATCCCGTAACCCTGCAAGTGATTCAAGCCCGTCTTGCCGGCATCGTCCAGGAGATGCAGAACTCGCTTTTCCGCACCGGCTATTCGACGATCATCCGCGAGTCCCAGGACGCCAGCTGCGCGATTCTAAATCGCCAGGGCGAAGTCGTCGCTCAGCATGTCGTCTTGCCGCTCCACATGGGCGCCTTCCCGGCTTGCGCTGCCGGCATTCTTAAAAATTATGCCGCCGAGGAAGTGCGTGAGGGCGACGCATTCATTACCAATCACCCTTACCTCGGCGGCAGCCCCCACGCGCCGGACATGGCCGTGCTTTCACCGATTTTTTATCAAGGCGAGTGGGTCGGCTTCGCCGCCACCCTGGCGCACAAAAGCGACATTGGCGGTCCCGTGCCTGGTAGCTGCTGGAGCCAGGCCCGCGAAATTTATCAGGAAGGTCTGCATGTGCCGCCGATCAAGTACGTGCACGCCTATCAAACCAGCAGAGACATCGAAGCGCTGATCGGCTGCAACAGCCGCACGCCCGAGCTTGTCGTCGGCGACCTGCGCGGCCAAGTGGGCGCGGCGCGCCTGGGCGAAAGACGTTTTCACGAAATGATGGACCGCTACGGCAAGCAGACGATCCTAAGCTCTTTCGACCAGCTCTTTGCCCTAACCGAAGCCAAGGTGCGCGCCGAAATCGCTTCATGGCCCGACGGCACCGGCGAGGGTGAACGATTTGTTGATAGCGATGGCATCGAGCTCGACAAGCCGGTGCGCTTGCACGTGAAAATCGACAAGAAAGGCGATCACCTGCTCTTCGACTTCACCGGTTCAGCGGATCAGACCAAGGGTCCCGCGAATATTCGCCCGACGATCGTACGCGCGGCGTGTTGTTATCTGCTCACTTGTCTAGTCGATCCCGCCCTGGCGATCAATTATGGGCTGGCCAGGTGCGTCGACATCAAAGTGCGCGAAGGCAGTGTGGTCAATCCGCGCTTTCCGGCCCCCGTCAACACGTACAATCCGACCGTCCACGCGCTGGTGGAATCATTGCTCGAAGCGTCGAGCCAGATCACGCCGCACAAGAAAGTGGGCGATGGCTGCAGCAGCCGCTCGATCATCATCGGCGGGCGCAGCAACAAAACCGGCAAGGGTTACGTGCAATACGAGATCTTCGGCGGCGGCTCCGGCGGGCGAACCGGCAAAGACGGCGTCTCCGGCACCAATGTGAATCAGTCCAATGCCAGGATCGCACCCATCGAAATCATCGAGGCCGAGTTTGCAACCCGGGTCAAACGATTCGAACTAATTCCCGACTCCGGCGGTCCCGGCCAATTCCGCGGTGGACTGGGTTTCGTGCGCGAGTACGAAGTCTTGGACAACGACGCGCGCTTTTCGTTGCGCTCGACCAAACACACGGTCGCGCCCAAAGGCATCGACGGCGGCAGCGATGGCAAAACCGGCCTCTGCACGTTAAACCCCGGCAAGCCCGATGAACGAATCATCCCGTCACGCTATTCCGATCACGTGCTTCATCCGGGCGACGTCTTTAGTTTGGAAACTCCCGGCGGCGGCGGCTTGGGCAATCCGCTCGAGCGCGACCCGCAGCGAATTCTTCACGACGTGCGCAATGGCTACGTGACACTGAAAAACGCACGCGACATTTATCGCGTTGCCATCGACACCATGGACGGCGATTTCGTGCTGAATGAGACCGAGACGCGCGCGCTACGGCGCGAGGCCGAAGATCGAGAATAGAAAGATCGAGGATCGCGATCCTCCATCCTCAATCTTCGATCCTCGGAGCCGATGTATCGACATTGATCCTTTATGACCGCAGTTGACCCCATAACGTTACAGGTCATCCAAGCCCGTCTCGCCGGTATTGTCCAGGAGATGCAGAATTCTCTCTTCCGTACCGGCTACTCGACCATCATCCGCGAGTCGCAAGACGCCAGTTGCGCTATTTTAAATACCAAGGGCGAGGTAGTAGCGCAGCATGTCGTCTTGCCGCTCCACATGGGTGCCTTCCCGGCTTGCGCCGAGGCGATATTGAGAGCCTTCCCATCGAGTGAAGTGCACGACGGCGACGCCTTCATTATCAACCATCCCTATCTCGGCGGCAGTCCCCACGCGCCGGACATGGGCGTGTTAACGCCAATCTTTTACCAGGACGAATGGGTCGGTTTCGCCGCAAACATGGCGCACAAAAGCGACATCGGCGGCACTGTCCCGGGCAGCGGTTCAGGCACCGCTCGAGAAATCTACCAGGAAGGGCTCCACCTACCTCCGATCAAATTCGTGTCTCGCCTCCAACCGGTCAAAGAGATCGATGCTCTGATCACGGCCAACAGTCGCACCCCGGCCCTAGTGATCGGCGATCTGCGCGGCCAGGTCGGTGCCGCGCGACTGGGTGAACGCCGAATTTCCGAGCTGATGGACCGCTACGGCAAAGCAACTGTGCTCGACTCCACCGAACTCTTGTCGGCCTATACTGAAAACCGAGTGCGCCGGACGATTGCCTCTTGGCCCGACGGCGAATCCGAGGGCGAGAGCTTCGTCGACCACGATGGCATCGACCTCACCCGTCAGATTCGCATTCACGTCAAAGTCAAAAAGCTTGGTGACCAACTGCATTTTGACTTTACCGCCAGCAGCGATCAAACCCAGGGACCGGCGAATATTCGCCCGCCGCTGGTGCGCGCCGCCTGTGCCTATTGTTTAGTTGCGCTGGTCGACAGGTTCCTGCCGATCAACCAAGGTCTCGCTCGTGTCATCGAAGCCACTTTTCGCCACGGGAGTGTCGTCGATCCGCGCTTTCCCGCAGCGGTGAACACCTATATGCCCACGGCGCTGACCGTGGCGGAAGCCGTTTTAAGAGCGCTCGCGCGATTTGTCCCCGATAAACGCATCGCCGGCGGATCGGGTAGTGCGGCACTGGTGCTTGGCGGACGCGTCGGCCAGAGCGACCGCGCCTTCGTGCACTACGAGATTTTCAGCGGTGGCACCGGCGCCCGCTCCGGCAAAGACGGCGTCTCGGCGACGGCCTTCCATCTGAGTAACTGCAAGACCGCCCCGATCGAGATCATCGAATCGGAATTTCCCACCCGGGTCGAGCGCTTTGAAATGATCTCAGATTCCGGCGGCGCCGGTGAATGGCGCGGCGGTCTGGGCTTCGCCCGCGATTATCGCATTCTCACCGACGAAGTCCGTTTTTCCATGCGCACCGACAAGCATGCCATCGAGCCTTTCGGGAGTGATAACGGTCTGCCCGGCGGCAAGGGCGCATGCGTGGTCAATCCAGAGACAAAAGATGCAAAGCATCTCCCGTCTCGCTTCGGCGACCACCGGCTGCAAAGAAATGATACCATCCGCGTCGAGCGGCCTGGCGGCGGCGGGCTGGGCAATCCCTTCAAACGCCCTGTGGATAAAGTCGTGGAAGATGTTCGGCAGGGCTATGTGTCGATCGAGCGCGCCCGGTCCCAATACGGCGTTGCCCTGCATCTGGCCGGCGGCGAGCTGATATTCCACGAGGAAGAAACTGCAATTCTCAGAGGAAAAAATTGAAAAAATCGTTGGCAATAGCGCTTCGCCTCTGCTATACCAATACGAAATAAATTCATTCCTGAAGGAGGAAAAATATGGCAGCAGCAAAAAAGAAACGCAAACCGAACGCGGCATTTATGAAACCGGTACAGCCGGATGCCGCTCTTAGCGAAGTGGTCGGCGCCAAGCCGATACCGCGCACCGAGGTGACCAAGAAACTCTGGGCCTACATCAAAAAGAATGGGCTCCAGGACAAGAAAAAGAGAACCAACATCAACGCCGATGACAAACTCAAAGCGGTGTTCGGCGGCAAGAAGACCGTCACCATGTTCGAGATGACCAAGCTGGTCAGCAGACACGTAAAGTAATCACTGTAATAATCCAAAATTTCCCAAGGCCAGGAGCATCGCAGCCGGCGCTCTTGGCCTTCGTGTTTAAGTTGCGATGCTTCGCTTGGCATTTCACGTTCGCGGGTTTACGCCTGGGAAAGTTTCCCGTTCCGCATGGCAGCACCGAGGGCGGTGCGCTCGACGTTTTCTCAATGAGCAGGTCGGGACTTGTTTCGTCAGACGATTGTCGGTTTAGCCGTTAGCACGCTGCTTTTGTTGCTCGCCGCGCGTAACGTCCGGCTCGCTGAAATCGCACCCGTGCTCCAGCAGGCCAGTCTTTCGTATCTCGCTCTAGCAGCGGCGCTGTCCATTTTGGCAATTTGGCTGCGGGCCTATCGCTGGCGATATCTAATTCCCCGCTCCGAGTCGATGAAAACCGCAAATCTCTTCACCGCCACCATGATCGGTTTCATGGGCAATAATGTGCTTCCCCTGCGAGTCGGCGACCTAGCCCGCGCATACATCGCTGCCAAGAAGGAACACGTCACCGTGACGGCGATGCTCGCGACCGTAATCATTGAGCGGCTGCTCGACGTCTTTGCCATCCTGACAATGCTGAGTGTGCTCTTTTTCCAAATATCATTTCCACGCTGGATTAACAGCGGTTTCCTGGTGATGCTTACCCTCGCGGTTCTGTTCTGGCTAGGACTGCTATTAATGAACAACCAAGCCGCGATGGTGAGCGGCTGGTTCTGCCGGTTGCTGCCGCGTGCACATGCAAAGCGGCTGGCAGGCGTATTGGAATCGTTTTTCGAGGGGCTGGCGGCTATGAAAAGTAAGAAGAGACTGCTTCTCGCAATCCTGCTCTCTGTTCCGATCTGGTGCGCTTACGCGTTGGCAGTCTATGTCGCCCTACATGCCTGCCGGATTGATGTTCCCTTTGCGGCGAGCTGGGTCGTTCTCGCCTTCGTCGGCATCGGTGTGTCGCTTCCCTCGGCGCCGGGATTCGTCGGCACTTACCAGTTCTTCACGGTCGCCGCGCTGACGCTTTTTTCCGTCGATCAACAACGGGCGTTCGGGTTTTCGCTGCTGCAGCACTTGTCTCAATACATTCCCGTCACGTTTTTCGGCTGGTTGCTCCTCATCAAAGAACAAATGTCTCTCGGCGACCTTGTCGCTTTTCGAAACAAAAGATGACTCGCCGCAAGGATTTGCCCGACCTAATCGCAATTCCTTCCTCCGTTTTGGCATCGATATCACATCATGGAATGGACGATGAAGCGGCGATCAGTGAGCTCAAGCCTGCTTTTTGCCATTCTCTATGGCAGCAACGATTTTAGCAATGACTTTCTTCAGCGCTTTATCATCCGCCATTCGGTCCTCCACTCGCGCAACGCTCCGACTAACGCATGTCGGGTCCACACTGAGAGCGTGCGCCAGCGTAGCAACCGAAAGCTCCGTAAAATTGCGCCCGACGTAGCTTAGCGCTTGGCGCGCTCGCACTCGTTCCCACGCCTTGCCAGCGCCGATCACTTCTTCTCTCTGCTTTCCCAGCACAGAGCATGCGACCTTGAGAAACAGATCCGGCTTGATCTTGACCCGCACATAACCCCGAGTCTTAGCCTTTGTCTTAATGTCCTCAGCAAATTCTCTATCGCCCAGAAACCGGCGTCCACCACCTCGTAGTACTCTCGTTTGTGCCCCTGGCCGATGGCCTCCAATACGAACCTACGATAGAGCTTCCGCGCTTGGCCCGGATTTCGACTGAACTCTCTGAGCACGTCGGTGGTGTCTAACCATTTTTGCCGCTCGGTTCCCCGTACATACCCCCGATAGCTGCTCCAAATATAGTCTATGGGGTCTTTGACCGCTTTGATCCTGACCGGATTAGGTGCAGATATCGACTGAGCTCTAATAGATAACTATCTTTGTCGCACAAAATA
>VBKY01000680.1 GCA_005879255.1 Deltaproteobacteria bacterium | reverse complement strand
TAGATATACGAAAAAACTGCCGGCGGCGATCAGATAAGCTGCGGCGGTCAAAGTAAATAGCACAGCGTTCATAGGGCAAAGTCATTATAAGCCAACCCCGACCGCCTTCAAGCCGGCAATTGATCCATTACGGACCGATAAGTTGACCTTTGTTGGCTAGCCGGGTTTGCGGTGTCTAATCACAATTCGCTCGCGAATGCCAAATCGTAACTGGGCAGCCAAAATGAGCTAGGAACGGGTCGCCGGATTGGGCTTTGTCGATGCGATATTCGGTTTGCGCGCGACCTTCGCCGTTACCGTGGAGCGCGGTGCTGTTTTGCTCACAACCTTCTGCGTTTTTGCCGTGTCAAGGACCGATTTTGTATTGCGCGGCTTCGACGCTGTGGTAACCTTCTTCGCGGATGGCGCTGCGAGAGCGCGCCGGTGGGCTGAGAGAAAATCATCGACTTTATCGGGTGGAAGTTTCACGCGATAGCCCAGCGGTATGAACTTCGCCGTCGGATCGAGGGCTGGATTCCATTCAAAAAAGTCGTTCTACAAAATCGCTGCAGGTTTCAACACGGCGAAAAGCGGCGCTCGCTTGGTAATCTCGACTTCGCGCAGCGCCACCGGTCGATGCGTCCGCAAGAACGGAAAATACCTGTCGCTGTTGGTCGCGATATCGACCACCGCGAGAAATTCGGCATAGAAATTCTTCGAGGCAAAACCAAACGTCGGCGACTGATAACGCTGGATGAGGTCCACCAGATTGTCGGATTCAACGGCCTTGATGCCGCGAAAGATGCCGTCCGTCCCATGATTGTAGGCCGTGATGGCCAATGGCCAATTGCCGAGGATACGATAGTTCTCCTTGAGCAGGCGCGCCGCCGCCCGGGTCGATGCCATCGGATCCCGCCGTTCGTCCACGGCAGCGTCGACGCGCATGAACTTCTTCCCCGTTTCCGCCATAAATTGCCACATGCCCACGGCGCCCACGCCCGAGCGAGCGCGGATATTGAACGAGGACTCGACCAAAGGCAGATAAGCTAGCTCTACGGGCAGACCCTCGTCGCGAAATATCTTTTGCATCTGCGCCATATAACGCCCGGAGATTCTCAGCCCCTCGGCAAAATGCTCCTTGGCGCCGCGTTGACTTCTGATGCGGGTTTCGTCATCGATGAGATCGTAATCGGCGACGACGCGTGCGCGCTCCCGATCGACTGCCGCGCGCCCTTGCTCGTTCTCCGGCACCCGCAAAACACGATAGACCATACTGGGATCGATCGGATCGAACAATACCACGTCAGCCAAACCATAACGCATAAATACGCTACTTTCAAGTCCGGGAAGCACGGGAAACGGCGGCTCCTGAGCGAAAGCAGATACGCCATACGCGAGCGTAATGAGCAATGCGAGACCCGTGAGCAGGGAATGCGCCGGGCTGTGAATTGGGCGCCTCATTTGATTGGTAAAATTGACCGATCATAGCAAACGCGCTATCGTCAGTCAAAAATTCTTACGGAGATCGGGCTTGCCGGGCCGCTCCCATTCTTTTTTTGTTCAGTTTCTTATCGTTCTCATCCCGCTTCTTGCGGGCTGTCGCTCATCGCCGACCGATCGGCCGCCGGGCTATTTGGTGGTCGGCATTGAAAGTTATCCGCTCCATTTGGATCCGCGGTATGCGACCGATGCCAACTCGGTACGTGTCGGCAACTTGATTTACAATTCATTGTTGCGGGCCGACGAAAGATCACAGTTGCGCCGAGAGTTGGCCGAGGATTGGCGCATGCTCGATGATCGAACCTATCTTTTCGATATCCGCAAAGGCATTAAATTTCACAACGGCAAGCCGCTCACGGCCGCCGACGTGAAATTCACTTACGAATCGATCCTCGATCCAAACAACCACTCGCCCAAGCGGGGACTCTTAAAACCTCTGCACTCGGTGGAGCAGACCGGCACATTTCAATTGCGCTTCCGCTTAACCGTGCCCCACGCGCCCTTCGTCGAACAATTTACCGTAGGCATCGTTCCCGTGGATTCAGCGAGCGCCGCCACAAGCACGCAACCACCGCACGGCTCCGGGCCATTCATGTTGCAAGCGGTGGAGTCTGGCGAAAAAGTCACACTCAAGGTCAATTCGGACTACTGGGAGGGCAAGTCCTCGTTGCCGGGACTCGTGTTTAAGAACGTACCGGATGCGATCGTGCGCGTGCTCGAGTTCAAGAAAGGCGGCATCGACTTCATGCAGAATGATCTTGAACCCGATGTCCTGCCTTGGCTGAGAAGAAGCACTGACGCCGCCATCGACGCCTATCAAGGCACAACATTTCAATATATCGGCATCAACCTCACCCATCCGATCTTGAAGCATGCCAAGGTCCGCCAAGCATTGGCGCATGCGATTGACCGGGATCGCATGATCCGCCATCTACTCAAGGACACCGCAACCGCCGCAAACAGTCTGCTGTCACCGCTGAACTGGGCCTATGCCGCCAGCGCTCAACGCTGGTCCTACGACCCGGCGCGCGCCAAGCAGTTGCTCGACGAAGCCGGTTTTCCCGACCCTGATGGCGATGGGCCATTGCCGCGCTTTCGGCTATCGTTCAAGACGACGAATATCGACCTGCGCCGAAGAATTGCCGAGGCGTTGAAAGAACAGTTACAGCAAGTGGGCATAGAACTGGAAATCCGCAGCTACGAATGGGGAACTTTTTTTAGCGACGTCAAGAAAGGCAACTTCCACCTTTACTCACTCGCCTGGGTCGGCGTCATGGATCCTGACATCTTTTTTCAAATCTTTCACTCCGATAGCGCGCCGCCCAACGGCGATAACCGCGGCCGCTACAGCAATCCCCAAATTGATCGCCTGTTGGAACAAGGACGAATGACAACTGACCTCGCGACCCGCAAGCTCATCTACCGCCGCGTGCAAGAGATTCTCGCCGAAGATCTTCCCTATGTGCCGCTCTGGTGGTGGAAAAATCTCATTGTCAAAAAACCGTCAATCCAAAATTTCACACCTTACCCCGACGGCGACCTGATCTCACTGAAAGAAGCGTCGTTTCGTTAGCGCCGACACGTGACGCATTACTTACACCAACGTCTATTGCTGCTCGTGCCTACGTTGTTCGGTGCGCTCACACTGGTATTCGTACTGATTCATTTAATTCCCGGCGACCCGGTTGAGGTCATGCTTGGCGAGACCGCCACTGCGGCCGACAAGGAAGAATTGCGTCGCAACCTGGGCTTTGACCAACCTTTATCGGCTCAATACGGCTCTTTCTTGATCAAGCTTGCA
>VBKY01000679.1 GCA_005879255.1 Deltaproteobacteria bacterium | reverse complement strand
CCATGCCGAACTTTTGGCTTGGCCCGCTGCTGATGATTGTTTTTTCGATCCAACTGGGCTGGGCGCCGGTTTCCGGGCGCGGCGGCCTGAGCCATTTGTTCCTTCCCGCACTCACGCTCGCGCTAGGAATGGCAGCGATTGTCATTCGAATCCTGCGCGCGAGTTTGCTTCAGGTGATGCACGAAGATTACGTTCAAACAGCCCGCGCCAAGGGATTGAGCGAGCAGCGTGTCTGGTTAAAACACACTCTGCGCAACGCGCTGGTTTCAACCCTCACGATCATGAGCCTGCAGTTCGGCAATCTGCTTGCCGGCTCGCTGATCACGGAAACAATTTTCAGCTGGCCCGGTATCGGTCGCTTGACCGTACAGGCGATCCAGACGCGCG
>VBKY01000678.1 GCA_005879255.1 Deltaproteobacteria bacterium | reverse complement strand
GCGATACGGATAAATAGATTGCCGTAGATATCCAGAGTGTAATCCTCTACCCGCAGGCTAAGACTTCGGAGCAAATTCTCGACCTGAATCGGTGGATACCACCGATACAGGAAGAGCGGTTCACCCGCGCCCATATCAAGGCCGCATGCTGAAGACAACGTAGATTTCGGACGAGTGGCAGGCTCAACCAACTGGATTTGAAGCCCAGCGCCAGACCTTGCCAGGTAGTCCGGACCTGGCGAGCTGATAAATCCGACCCAAGCTCGGATGGCGATAAGGCCACATTTCCCTGCGCAACGCCTTCCGCAGCGCACCGTTGTTAACGCCGTGTTTGGATAGGTAGTCGGCCAGCCATCGCAAGAATGCCAAGCGCGCCGCAGCATACTGGGTGGTTTCTTGCGTAGTAGAACAGTTGGAATTCGGATGCTGTCGGTAGCGCGAGGAACACTCGCTGGATACGAACACGGGTGCCGAAAGGCAGACCTTGGCGAAAAATGCTTGATCCTCATACAAGCCCCGGAAGATCTCTTCGAATCCGCCGACCTGCTCCACGGCCTTACGGCGCATGAGGACGCTGCAGGTGCATGGGGAAATACCTTCCGTACGCAAAAAGCGGGCGAGTAGCGTGGGCGGCCGAAGCAGCGTATTGGGCTGCACGCCAAGTTCATGGATATAGTCGCGCTGAAGATCTTCCGGCCTGCCGCTCCAACTGTACCACCACTGCGTTGACCCATAGACCATGGCCGTCTCAGGCTGAGATTCAAGCACGGCCACCTGCTGCTCCAATTTGTGTGGCAGCCAGACGTCGTCCGCGTCCAGGAAGGCGACATATTCGCCGTTGGCGTTGGCGATCCCGAGGTTACGGGAGGCGCTCATGCCCCGGTTTTGTTGGCCGGCATGCCCTAGATAGCGGACCTTTCCGGAATACTGCTTCGCACAGCGCTGGGCAATTGCCAGGCTTTCATCCGTGGAACCGTCGTCGACCAGCAACAATTCCCAGGCATCGTAGGTCTGAGCGAATACACTTTCAATCGCTTCCTGGATGAACTTCTCTGCATTGAAGAAAATGACAATAACAGAGACCAATGGCTTATTGCTCATTTCATCGCCGCCTGTCTGTTCTCATCCAATATCTCCTGATCAATCAAATCCAGCACTTCGGCATCTATGCTCACATCAAACTTTCTGGCGAATAGTTTGGGCGACGATAACAGTTTTCCGAAATCACTTGTACACAGAATAGCCGGACTGCCGGCGTCCGGATCCTTCCAGTCTGTGTATTGTAAATTGTCATTCACAGCGAGTCGTTCAAAGGGCGAGTTCAAAATGATTGTTTGAAAGAAAATCTCATCGGGCACGTCCACATACTTGAAGAAACTAACGAAGGCCCGGTTTTGTGTTATCAGTTCGTAGATATATTCAATGCATTCTCTCGGCAGACACCAGTACGAAGACCCCCCAAAAGGTTTGAAGCCTCTGAGAAACTTTCGCTTGATCGGAAAACCGCGACCCGGCGGGAACCATAGATGGCGCTTAAATACGCGCGAGTGCCACGCTTCGATTCGGTCCATTCCACCTACGATTCCACGGTTTTGCCATTCATCGTTTGGGAGCGGGAAGAATTCCAGAAACAGCTTTCCCTGGTGCTCTTCGAAGAATGCGGCAATGTGACGAGTCGACTTGATGGGGTAATCCTGGCCAGTTAACAGGATCGCATAGTCGAAAGAAGTGTGCGTTCTGAATATTTCAGTGATCCCTTCCAAAGTCGCCGCGACGTGGCCAAAGCCGCCCCAGTCGCATTTGTGGCGTTTTAGAAAATAAACATTGGGACAATGGCCCACACCTTCGAGGACCTCATGATAGGTGCGGTCATCTGTCTTTCTATCCACGTGAACAAAGAAGGACGTTGAGTCGTTGGTCAGTCTGTGAATCAGGCGTATCAAATTTCACCTGGATCTCATTCACGGCGTTGCCGGTTTCACTGCCCTAACGGCGATGATGAGCTCATAATCGGGGTCAAGATGATCCAACTCTTCCGTCCGTAGCTCTTCGGTCGCCAATCCATACAGAAACGATGCCGATGTGAGCACGTTGCCATAAGCTGTTATCTGGACGTGGTCTTGGAGGAAAACCTCCTCGAACAGTCGTCGTGCAGACTGAGTCGTAAACGCCCAAAAATGGCCCCATCTCTCTCTGTCGTAGCGGCTAATTAGACTGATGCCCGGCACGGTCGCCAGAACAACGCCCCCGGGTTTCAAGATGCGTTTAACTGTACGGAGCGCCGCGGGGAAGTCATAAATGAACTGGAGTGTTTGCGTTAGGATCACACAGTCAAAGCTGTCCGACGGGATATGATCGGCGCAGGTCAGGTCGCCTACCATCGTCGCCTGTGCGTTACCTTCTGCAACGTGAAGCACGTCACTTTTGGTGACGCGATTGCCTCCGAACCGGAGTGTATAGGCGTTGTCTCCGACCTCCAGGACCTGCCCCCTTATATCGGAGGCGTTCTTTGCGAGAAAACGCTCGATATAGTATCGATCAATCGGCAAACCACGATCGTAGCCGAACTCACGACTGAGCGGTGTTACGCGTCGTAGGCTGCCAAAGCGCACCCAACCGACAGGTGGGCAATATTCAGTGCCCTTCCATTTCGCCCATAACCAGCGGCGGACGGGGAGAGGCAACATGCGCCGGGCTGTCGTGAGCATAAGATGCCGCCTGCCTGTCCACAGCTGGGATAACTTCGGATGGCGGCATCGCCACAGCTCCTTTCGGAGAGCTTGCCAGATCTTGGGGTCTTTAACGCCCTGACAGGATAAGTAGTCTGCGAGCCAGTTCAAGAAAAGACGCCGCGTGGAATATGCTGGCGGTACCGCTCCCAACACTCACTTGTGGCCAGCACGCTTCCTTTCAGGCCAACTTTCGCGTAAAAGGCTTGGTCCTCATAGTAGTACCCTAAAGCCTCATCGAATCCGTTTACCTCTTTTACGATTTGACGCCGCGCCAAGATACTTGAGGGATTAGGAATAGCCGCTTGTTGTGTGAGGAAGAACAGCGGGATCAAGTCCGGCGGCTTTATCAATGAATACGGCGGCACACCTAACTTATGTTTGAAGTCGCGTTGTCCATCTTCGGGCGTACCTGTCCAGCTGTACCACCACTGTGACAGACCGTAGACCATGGCAGCTTCAGGATCTGAGTCAAGGATCACGACCTGTTGTTCCAGTTTATGTGGCATCCAAACGTCATCTGCATCCAGAAATGAAATGTACTTACCTGTGGCGTGATTAATTCCTACGTTGCGCGACGCATTCTTGCCGCAATTCTACCTTCTCGGGGTGTCGTTCCGCATACCGCCGGGCAATCGCCGTACTCCCATCGCTGGAACCGTCGTCCACGAGTAAGAGTTCCCAATGATCGTACGTTTGGGCGAAGACGCTCTCGATCGCTTCTTGAATGAATCGCTCTGCATTCAAGAAAATGATCACGACAGAGACGAGAGGTTTGTTACTGACCTCGGCCTGACCTGGCTGCGCGTTCAAAGCCGAGGCGAATTTCACTTGATTCCTCCATGTTGTGCGAAGAATCCATTGATTTGATTTACGAGATGATCCCCGCGCCGTAACAGCCGGAAAGCACGCGGATGTGTAAAACGCCAGAACTCTAACGAAAGCGCCCGCCAAACTCCCCGGTCTTTGCTTTTCTGTTCAGACAAATACTTGGTAACCCAGTTCAAGAAAAACAGGCGCGCAGAATGAGTTTCTCCTGTTCTCTGACCAGTCAAGACACACGAATCGCGATGCTGGCGATAACGGTACCAGCACTGGCCGGACGCGAAAATAGGCGCGCTGAGACAGATTTTCACGCAAAAGACTTGATCTTCATATTCGCCCCGGAAGGTGTCTTCGAATCCACCTACCCGCTCGATGACGTGACGTCGCACCAGGATGCCGGATGGCACGGCTGCCTTATCTTGCAAAAAAAGGGGAAGGAGCTTCGGCGGCTGGATGACGGTGTTGGGGGTTACGCCGAGCTTTTCCACATAATCACGCTCGCGATCTTCAGGCATGCCTGTCCAGCTATACCAATATTCGATGGGCCCGTAGGCCATGGCGGCTTCGGGATAAGCCTCAAGAATGCCGACCTGTTCCTCTAATGTGTTCGAGAACCAGACATCGTCGGCGTCGACGAACGCAACGTATGCCCCTTGCGCATTGCGGATACCCAGATTACGCGAGGCGCTCATGCCGCGGTTGGCGTGCCCGGGGTGCTCGAGATAGCGCACGCGTTGAGGATCTTGTTCCACACAGCTACGCGCGATCGCCGTGCTTCCATCCGTGGATCCGTCATCAACGAGAAGCAGTTCCCAATTGGCGTAGGCCTGCGCGAAAACGCTCTCAATCGCTTCTCGCAGGAAGCGCTCGGCATTCCAAAAAATGATCACGACGGAGACGAGCGGCTGATTCATCGTCAGTTGGCCAATCACGGACGAGACTGAGTTACTCCATCGAACTTTCAGGATTGGACGTTCAAGTCTTTTCGACGATACAAGTGCGCGAGAGTCCCCGTTGCGGGGAGGTATAGATCAGGTCATAGCCTTCCTGCAATTGTTTGAAGATGAACTTGGGAATCTCCTTGTTGCGGTCTCTATCGCGGACACCCCAGACAAGAACTAGTCTATGCGCCCCCCTGTGCGCTGCGGATAGCTTAGGATCTCTGTCGGAAGCGCCCTCAACTCTCCGGAGGCACTGTTCAACGGCGCGTAGCGCAGATTCATGGCGGGATTCAGGCCCGGCCATGGGCTAGACATTCTTTTGTAAGATAAAAATCGCGCACAAGGTTACCGTTGGCAGAAAAGCATAAAAAGGTCTCAGCATCCGCACAGAGTTTCCGCGAGAGCGAAACGGGAATTGCCGTCTGTCCGCTTTCTCGAAGATTTTGAGGGCCATCAACCAAATGGTCATGAGGGTAATCGCGAGATACGCTGCTATCATTGAGATGATGTGAGCGAAATAAAGCAACAGGGAAAGGACGCTTAGAGCTGCTATTCGACGAAGCGTGAAATCCTCTCGGTATTTAAGCCAGTAACCAAAGACGAAAAAGAACATCGGCAAACTATATGAAAAGCTGTAAA
>VBKY01000048.1 GCA_005879255.1 Deltaproteobacteria bacterium | reverse complement strand
GGCGTATGTCGCTGGGAGCCGATGCTTTACCGCGAGGTCCACGATTTGTTTTCGATGAGCATTGAGGATGGGGTTCCCCAGCACAAGGACTGCATCAGCACGCCCCTTGGCTGCGGCTCGGAACACGGTCTCTATATCCTTGGGATCGGGGACGTCCAGGTAGCGAAGATATACCTCGAAGGAGCCCGCGGCGAGCACCGTTTCTCTTAACGCTTGCGCGTCGCCTGGGACATTCGAATTGCCAATGACGGCCACCCGCGAGAGTTTGGGTACGATTTGCTTTAAAAGGTCCAGTTGTTTGCCGCTCATCTCCGGCGCCAGAGCCGCCAATCCAGTAATGTTGCCACCTGGTCGCGCAAGACTTGCGACGAACCCGCTGCCGACAGGATCGGTATCCTGCGCCATGACAATCGGAATCGTCGAAGTTGCTTCCTTCACACCACGGGTTACCGACGGACCACCAGAGACGATGAGGTCGACTTTGAGACGCACGAGCTCGGCGGCAAGCTCGCTGCGGCGCTCGATTTTTCCTTCTGCAGAGCGCCATTCGATGATGATGTTCTTACCCTCAATGTATCCGAGCTCGCGGAGACCTTGGCGGAATGCCTCGGTGCGAGCCGTGACAGCCGAAGCAGGAGAATCGAGCTGAAATCCTATACGCGGAACCTTCGCCGGCTGTTGCGCCTCGCCGGGTGGGACAGTTGACAGAAGGACTGTTGCCAATAGCGACGTGATAAGTGTTTTCTTCATGCGTTATGCTCCCGGGGTTAACTCAAGCTTCGTGCCTTGCGGCTCGTGCCTTATCGAATCACTTTATCCGCTTCTAGCCAAAAACGTTGGACGGAATCGTCAGACCGATCTGCTTAACCGCTTTCAGATTGATGATGAACTCGAACTTCTTCGCCTGCTCCACGGGAAGATCAGCCGGCGTGGCGCGATTCGCTTCAAAGTCGGACCAAGCGGCCATTGAATTCATGTAGACTCTCGACCAAACCGGTATCAAGGTTCTTCGTGTTAGCGAAGCGATTGAACAAACGGCCAAGGCGATTTTCGTTGGATACCATGACAAAGATTTTAGCTTCGTTGACTGCACCAGTGTTGCTTTGATCGACCATCATAGACTCGGCAATGCTTTCTTTGACGTACCCGTCGTCGGCCACGAGGGCGCGCGCTCAATCACACCTCGAGCACCGCGGCTTGGTACGGCGTGTGACCGGGCAGATGGATCATGTGAAAGGAAGCGCAGAGGGAATTGTTCTCCCGCCAAGTCGCAAAGACGCCAAGCTCGGAGAATTCATCTCATTGACCTTGCGCCTATGCGTCTTTACGCCGGATCATCCGAACTTATCGTTCCTCATTCCTTATGTCCGAGCTCGCGCGCTACTTGCAGCGCGAAGCGCGGCTCGGCGATTTCTTCGAATGCAACCTTGCGGTCGGCGAAGCGGCCTTGCGATTGGATACCTTTGACGATGTTCTCCATCCCTGACCGGGTCGGCACGCCGGTGCCGGCCCAGGCGAAGGCCATCAGGTCAAAAGTCTTAACTGCTATTTCAGGCTCCATGTTCATCGTCTTGACGATGAATTCAACGGATCGTTCCTTCGAGCCGATGAGCGATTCCTTAGCCTGCTGGAGCGCCTTGATCACGCGCCGGACTTGATCGGGTTTACCATCGAGCGTCTTCGTCAACGTGGTCAGTCCCCCCACCGGCATCTCCACCGCTGCGCCGATGTCGAGGATTTTGCTGAATCCTTTTTTGATTAACACGAACGACACCGGCGGGTCGACGATCATGGCATCGACGGACTTCGACTCCATCGCGCGCTGATGTTGCTGCGGCCCCAGCGCTACTACGACGAAATCCTTGGGGTTAGCGCCAGTTTTCTCTACGGCCATAGTAAACGCGGTATGGGTTGTCGCTCCCAGGCCGCTCACGCCGATCCGTTTGCCACGCAGGTCCTGAAGCGTTTTCAACTCGGGCTGCGCGATGACGTCATAGATCATCCGGTTGGCGACGATCCACACCGCGCGCGACGGACTCCCCGCCAAGGTCGCGCTCACCGAACCCGGGCCCACGCCGGCGACATACTGCAGCTCCCCGACATTGAGCGCCACCGCGGAGAGCTGCGAGGTGAGCAACACAACCTCCGCCTGAATGCCATTTCGCGAGAAAAATCCCAGCTCCCGCGCGGCCAGCAGCGGTAAGCTGCTCAGCGACAGGCCGAAGTAGCCGATGCGAACTGGCCGTAGCATAGCGCACAAATCAATCCACACAGGAGAATGAATCTAGTTCGCACTATTGTGCTCGCAAATCATGCAAAACCTGACACCCGAAACCCGAAAACTTAAAGTCTAATCAACCTTGTAACCCAACTCCTTCGCGACATCTCTTGCGAAACGCGTGTCGGTAATTTCTTCGAACGCGATTTTTTTGCCTGTGAATTGACCCAAAAGCTGCAGCGACTTGACGATCTGGTCCATCCCTTCGCGGCTCGGCACGCCGTTGCCGGCGGCGCTGCGGCGGTTGTCGGCGAACATCTCGTCGGCCACTTCGCGGTCGACGCGAATGGTGCGCATGATCAAGTCGATGCTTTTCTCCTTCGACTGCAGCAGCGCTCTCTTCGCCGTTTGCAGGGAACGCAGCACGCGCCTTAACTCATTCGTGCGGGTCTGGATGGAAGTATTCGACGCGGTAAGTCCGCCAAGAGGCATTTGCACGTGATCGCCGATTTCTAGTAGCGGGCGAAACCCCTTTTTCTTCGCGTGATAATTCAGCGGCGAGTTCAGCTGCGCGGCTTCGATGCTGCCGTTCTCCAATCCGCTCATCAGCTGCGGCGCGCCCAAGGCGACAATGACAAAATCTTTAGGATTCTCGCCGACCGCTTCCAAAGCGATGCGCAGCGCTACGTCCGACGTTCCGCCCAGGCCGGTGAGACCGATTCGCTTACCGCGCAACTCTTTTAGGGACTTAAATTCCGGCCGGGCCAGAACCGTGTAGATCAGTGACTCCGACGCGAACCAGACGGCCTTAGAAGGCAATCCCCTGAGCGTTGCTGCAACCGAGTTGGGGCCTACTCCGGCGACGTAGTGAATATCGCCGCTTGCCAGCGCCGAATTGGCCGCTTGGGAGCGCATTTGGATGCTTTCGACATCGAGGCCGTTTTGCTCGAAGATTTTCCATTGCTGCGCGGCGAACAAAGCCAAGCAGCAAATGGAAATGTTGGGATAGGAAATCCGGATCTTGGCTCGAGTTTCTTGAGCCAACGCTTGACCGGACGCGGACAAGAATACGGCAGCGATGGTTGCAACGAACAAGAGCAGAAGACGGCGGTTTTCGTTTTTCATTAGATCCGCTCCCATTTTTTAAAAAAAATTTCAGCCTTCGAGTGGTGAGCGCGAGAGCGAACAGTTCGGTCGAGATCCCTCTCTTCGTTCGGGATGACAGATCGGCTTAGTTGTCATTCCGAGCGGAGCGAGGAATCTTCCTGGATGCTTTCATTCCATTCGAAAGTAAACCACGACTGTTACGAGAAAACTTGAAAACGCAGGCTATTAGCGCGCTTGCCTCAATTTACGAGTAGCTGCAAGGTCCAGTTCGAACTTGCGTCCGCTTTGCCGAATCACTACGCCGTAATCGCGCCGCGCTGCTTCGAGCGAAACATAGCCGGAGCGCACGTCGGCGAGGACACGCTGCGGATCTCGTTCCAACGGATCCCAAAACCCGCCGCCACCGCCCACTTCGACGAGGAAACCGTCACCGACCGCGAGAGCGACATGGACGGTGGTCTTGCCGGTCGGCAATCTCTGCACAGCACCCTCCTTGCGCACGATGCTGAAGCGATTGGCCATCGCGTCTTTGCCACCGTGCAGCCCCCAAGGCGCGCAGATCGTTCGCTCCATGGCGGATTGAACGCTGCCCTGCGAGAGCATGCGCACCTCCTGCGCTACGCCGAGTCCGCCGCGGAACTTGCCCGGACCGCCCGAGTCCTGGCGCAGTTGTCGGTATGAGATGAAGATCGGCCCCTTCCCTTCGCCCGCTTCCACGGGCGTGTTATGCGTGTCGCCGTCGTTGATGCAAAACGTCGCGTTCTGTCCGTCTCGATCGTGGAGCGCGCCCCAACCACCGCCGGAGAGCGTCGCCGGAAAATGAAAGGCGCGGCCGGTCTTGGAATCGAGACCGAAAGTGCGCGGCGCGGCTAGGTCCGCGTGTTGCCCCGCCATCACGTTGTCGGGACAAGCCAGTGCGAGCGCTTTGAAGATTGTATCCGCAACCGTCATCGGCACAGTCATCCAGGTGCGCACCGGCGCCGGCTTGGTGGCGCTCACGATGCGTCCCGGCGGCAAGATGACCTTGAGCGGCCGGAAAGAGCCGTGGTTGATCGGTAAAAGCAGCGGCGTTGTCAGAAATTTAAATGCGACTTCCGACGCCGAGCGGCCCGCCGTCGAGCCCGAATTGTACGGCCCCGCTACCTGCGGGCTCACGCCGCTCAGATCGACGGTCATCTCGTCGCTCCGCACTTCCACGCGGACTTTGATCGGCACATGCTTGCCCAGGTTGACGCCGTCGTCGTCCATGAACGATTCGGCTTCGTAAACGCCGTCGGGAATTTTTTCTACCGCAGCGCGCGCCAGCTTTTCGCTCTGATCGAAAATCAGCCGCACGGACTCTTTGAACGTCTCGCCGCCGTAGCGCTGGAGCAATTGCGTTAAGCGCCGCTCGCCGGTGCGGATCGCGGCGATCTGAGCGCGGAAGTCACCCATGGCAAATTCCGGCAAGCGGCAGTTACTGCGAATGATCGCCGTCAGCTCAGCGTCCTGCTTGCCGTTCTTGAAAATTTTCACGAACGGCATCTGCAGCCCTTCGGAAAAAATGTCCCGCGTCACCGCGCCGAGCACACCACCCACGTCCTGCCAGTGCCCCATCGACGACGAAAAAGCGACAAGCTCGCCGTAGTGAAAAACCGGCAAGGTGAAAATCATATGATTTAAGTGGCTCCCCATCACCTGCGGATCGTTGGTGAGAAGAATGTCGCCGGGAAAAATATTCTCCTTGCCCCAGTGGGTGAGCTTGGCCTTGATCGCATCAGAGAGACCGCGAATAAACATCGGCAGCCCCAGACCGATCGAAATTGCGTTGCCGTCGGAGTCGAACAGGCCGACGGTGAAATCCTCCGCCTCGTAGATGATCATGTTGTATGCAGTGCGCATGAGATTGGTCTTCATCTCATCGGTAATCGCCACCACCGTACTGCGGATCACCTCCGCGGTGAAAGCGTCGACACTACTCATCTACTTGAATCCATATCTTTCGTATTTCATCTGGAACGATTGGAACGATTTGGAACGGCTGGAACTGTTCCAATAGTTTCAATCGTGCCAGTCGTTCAAATCGGTCAATTCGTCCTGACAACTGATCACTCTCATCTACGAGCATGGATCCCATCCCCAGTCAGATAATCATAGAGATTGGCGACGTTCAGCCGCATTACATGTGGCGCCATGCCGTCCTGGCCGACGTCCATTGGATATCTCTCCGTCATCGCTGTGAGATTGCTAACGCACTCCTCTTTATTCATCCCGCGCTCGATGCCGCTGCGCACGTATTCCAGCCACTCTCGAATAAACGAGCCTTGCTCATTTAGGTATTTCTTATCGCACACCGGGCCGTGACCAGGAACAAATGTCTCCTCTCGGAGCGCGCGCAGTGATTCGAGGGCATTCAGCCAAAGGTCAGGATTGGCTTCTTGGAGCCAAGTCTGCACCTTGGAGAAAATATGGTCGCTGGTGAAAACGACGCCCTCTTCTTCCACGATGATGGCCGCCTGATACGGTGTGTGGCCCGGCATGTGCACCATGCGGAAGGTGTGGTTGCCCACGTGCAAGGTCATCTCGCTCTGAAACGCGATCACCGGCGCGTTGGGCTTATAGTTTTCCAGTAGTTTTGGCTCCTCGGGTCCGAACGACGCTACTCGCGCAACATGCGCCGCCATATCTGTAGCCAGAATACGCGACCTCACTCCTTCGTGAGCGACCACCGGAACATTGAAAAACGCATTGCCGGTCCAATGATCACCGTGGGGCTCGGTGTTGATGATGTAGCGCAGCCGCCCGCGCCTCTCGATGTCTCCTCTCAGCCGCAGCGCGTCGCTCGGCTTGTGCGGAGTGTCGATTAAGACGACGCCATCCGAAGTAGTGACGAGCCCGTGATTGGCGCCTTTCAGTCCAGTCTCCACGAATACATTGTCTGTAAGCTGCTTCATACATCACCTTTTTCCCTCACCACGAAGATCACGAAGGCCATGAAGGTTCGGATATCTATGTTTTTAAAATTCGTGCTCTTCGTGTCCTTCGTGGTGAAATAAGGTTCCTTATCGTTTGCTGTTGTTGTTCCGCAATTCCTCGGTCGCCTCGACATCAAGCTCGAAACGGCGTCCTTGCTGCTCGATCACGACGCCATAGTCGCGCCGCGCCGCTTCTACTGATACATAACCGGCGCGGACATCGGCGAGCACGCGCTCGGCGTTGCGCTCCAGCGGACTCCAGAAACCGCCGCCACCGGCGGTCTCGATCAAAAACGCGTCACCCGCGTCGATTTCCGTCGGTTTAATTTTTCCCGTGGGAAATTTTTCTACCGTGCCATCGTTACGAGATATCGAGATTCGATTGGCCAGCGCATCCTTGCCGCCATGCAATCCCCAAGGGGCACAGATCGTGCGCTCCACGTGCGCGTGGATCGTCGCCGTCCTGCGCATGCGCACCTCGTTCGCCACGCCGAGGCCGCCGCGGAATTTTCCGGCACCGCCGGAGTCTTGGCGTAAGGTTCTTCGTTCGACGAGGATTGGACTTTTTGCCTCGGTGGCTTCCACGGGAGAATTGTGCGTGTCGCCGTCATTTAGGCAGTCCGTCGCGCTCATACCATCCTCGTCGGATTTCGCGCCCCAACCGCCGCCCGGATGGCCGATATGCGACCAGAAAAAGCGTCCCGTCGCCGCATCGAAGCCGTGCGGGTTAACGGTGCAGAGATCGGCGTAATGTCCGGCAATCGTGCGCTCCGGACAGGCAGGAGCCAGCGCGCGAAAAATCGTGTCGCATACGGTCATTGGCACTGTCATCCAAACGCGCACCGGCGCCGGCTTCACCGCGCTCACGACCCGTCCGGGAGGTAGGATTATCTTGAGCGGCCGAAACGAACCGTCATTGATCGGCAAGAGCAAAGGCGCAGTGATGCATTTGAAAACAAGCTCGGCAGCGGAGCGGCCCGCGGTAATACCCGAGTTGTAGAATCCCGCCACCTGCGGGCTGACACCGGAGAGGTCGATCGTCATTTCGTCGCCGCTGACTTCGACGCGCACTTTGATCGGGATATGTTTGCCGAGATTGACGCCGTCGTCATCCATGAACGACTCTGCCTCATAAACGCCGTCGGGAATCTTTTCTACCGACGCGCGCGCCGATTTCTCGCTTTGCTCGTAGATCAGGCGGATGCTCTCTTTGAATGCCGCGTTGCCGTAGCGCTTTAACAAATGCATCACGCGTCGTTCACCCGTGCGGATCGACGCCAGCTGCGCGCGCATATCGCCCATCGCGCGCTCGGGCACGCGCACGTTGGCTTTGATGATCGCAGTGATCTCGAGATTTTCCTTGCCGGCGCGGAAACTCTTCACGAACGGCAGCTGCAATCCTTCGGAAAAAATATCGCGCGTCACGCCGCCGAGCTGCCCGCCGACGTCCTGCCAGTGCGCCATCGAAGAAGAAAACGCCACCAGCTCGCCGTCGTTGAAAATCGGCAGCGTAAAAATCATGTGATTCAAGTGGCTGCCCATGGTGTAACTATCGTTGGTTAAAAGAATGTCGCCAGGTTCGATATTTTCCCTGCCCCAAAACGCGATCTTCGCCTTGATCGCGTCGGACAGGCCACGAATAAACATCGGCAAGCCGAGTCCGATGGAAATCGTGTTGCCGTCGGCATCGAAGAGTCCGACGGTGAAGTCTTCCGCTTCGTAGATGATCGTATGGTACGCCGTGCGCATCAAGTTGGTTTTCATCTCACCGGTGATCGCCACCAATGCGCTGCGAATCACCTCGGCGGTAAAAGCATCAACTTCACTCATCTACTTTGATCCATATCCTTCGTGTTTCATTTGAAACGATTTGAACGACTGGAACTGTTCCAATAGTTTCAATCGTTCCAGACGTTAAATTCGTTACAGAGTGCCTCCGAGTTTCATAACCAGATGCCCGAACGCATTGACCGTCACCGTGTCGCCCGGCTCTACCACGGTCGTCGACGCGACTTCTTCGATGATCGCCGGTCCGCTGATGAGATTGCTTTGCAGGAGTTTGGTCCGATCGTATACCGGCGCCTCGACCGCTCCCGCGTCTTCGAAGATCACCGCTCGAATGCCGCGGCGGGCGTTTGCCGGCGGTGTCGTTTGTCCTTGTGGAATTTGCGGAAACTGCGGTTTACCTAATCGCCCTATGGCCGACACGCGCAAGCTCACGATGTCGGCCGATTCTTCCGGCGCGCTATGGCTGTAGCGTAGCTCATGAGCTTCGTCGAAGAGGCGCTTGATCTCCGCGCGCGACGATTCGTCGCCACCGTTGGCAGGCATCCGTACCGCCACTGCGTGTTCTTGGCCCACATAACGCATGTCGGCGGCGCGCTCGAAGATGATCCGGTCAGTGGAAATACCCGACGCTGCAAGAGCCGCCTGGCCTTCGGCTTCGAGTTTCTTAAACTGGTCTTCCAGCTGGAACATTTCGAGGTCGTCCATCCGTTCGAACAATGTCTGGACGTAATCCCGGCGCAGATCGGCCATCAGCATGCCAAGCGCTGAGAAGTGCCCGGGCGCGGTTGGAATGATAATTTTTCCGATCGAAAGCTCTTTTGCGACCGATGCGGCGTGCAGCGGACCGCCGCCGCCGTAGGCAACCAAAGTGAAGTCGCGCGGGTCCAGGCCGCGCTCGAGGGTCACGTGACGCACCGCATTGGCCATTGCCGACGTGGCCACCTGAAGCATGCCTGCGGCTGCACGTTCGAGATTTACATTGAGCGGTTGGGCCAGTCGATCGCGCAACGCGGTTACGGCTGCGTTGCGGTCGAGGCGCATCTCGCCGCCGAGAAAACGCTCAGGCGAAAGCCGTCCGAGAATCACGTTCGCGTCAGTGACCGTCGGCTCCGTTCCTCCCCGCCCATAACTCGCCGGGCCCGGCTCCGCGCCTGCGCTGCGCGGACCGACGTGGAGACCGCCGCCTTCATCAAGCCAGGCAATGCTACCGCCACCGGTGCCGACTTCGACGATGTCGAGAACCGGGATGCGGATCGCAAGCCCTTCGTTGTAACCGCCGATGAAATAATCCGGCGAAAGGCTCGGCTCGCCGCGCCGAATCACACTGGCTTTGGCCGTCGTGCCGCCCATGTCGAAAGCGATGGCGGCGTCGAGATCCAATATCTCGCAGAGCGCCATCGTCCCGACGACGCCACCCGCCGGGCCTGACTCCATCATTTGAATGCACTGCCGCCGTGCAATCTCGACGTCGGACAAACCGCCGTTGGACTGCATGATCATCAAATTGCCGGCGAATTGGTTGGCGCGCAGGCGCCGCTCCAAATCCCCTAGATATTGGGAAACGTTCGGACCAACGTAGGCATTGGCCGCCACGGTCGAGGTCCTTTCGTATTCTCGGTACTCACGCGAGAGCTCATGGGAAGCACTGATGAAAAGATTCAGGTCGGTTTCGCGCAAGATCTCGCACATGCGAATCTCGTGCTCGGGCGCGCGGTAGGCATGGAGAAACAGCACCGCTACGGCTTCGAAGCCTTCTTCCTTTATAATGCGTGCCACCTCGCGCGCCTCTCCTTCGTCAAACGGCGTGCGCACCGAGCCGTCGGCGAGCATCCGCTCGGTAACTTCAAAAATGTCTTCCCGGGGCACCAGAGGGCGATGCTTACGAAAACGCGGATTAAAGGACTCCGGCCGATTGATGCGACCGATCTCGTAAACGTCGCGAAATCCCTTGGTGGTTACTAGCGCGGTCTTGGCACCGTTACGCTCGATAATCGCGTTGATCACGACTGTAGAACCGTGAATCAACGTGGAAACCTGGTCGAATCGAACCGCGGCTTTCGTCAAACCGTCCAACACCCCCCGCGCCAACTCCGCCGGCGTCGACAGCGCCTTGGCCAACACCAATGAACCGTTCGCCTCGTCGAACACCACTACGTCGGTAAACGTCCCGCCGATATCAACCGCTACACGCAACTCAACCTCCTAAACGAGAAAATTGGAGTAGTGGAGTGTTGGAGGACTGGAGTATTGCGAAGAAACCCATCACTCCACCACTCCATTATTCCATCACTCCAGATTTTTCCTATCCGCACCGATGGTTCGCCAGATACTCACTCAACCACTTGTTCCAAGCCTCATCGATCTGCCGGATTGCGCTCACCTGTGGATCTTGGGCTTCGTTGTGTTCCACGAGCGCAACGACTCTGAGGTCGACGCCGGTAAGGTGTGGATCGGCGCAAAAATGATCGCGGATCATCACCGCGCCTTCAGCTTCCAGCTCCGTAAGCGCGCGATCAGCTTCCTCCGTATTAATCTTGCAGCGCTCCAGCGAAGCGTATAACTCGGTCATGAAGCGGGCTTTTTTGTTGCGGCTGCGCAGCAAATCAACGATCGTTTCGCGAGTATCTTTGCTTTCAGAAGCAGTTTTTGTTTCGGAAACGCGATCCATCTCAAATTGATTGAACCAACGCCTATGTTGTGCAGAACTCTATGGAAGGTGTCTGCGCTTGTCAAATATGGAGAACCGGCGATCGCGCATGAATTCTCACAGCCGAATGTCATATTGAATTTAGCCCATCCCTGTGCAAATCTTTGATTCCTCATGGCCGATCAAACCGCGAATCTTCTGCGCGAGCTTCCCTCGATCGATCGCCTACTCAAGCATGTTAATTGCGTGTCACTGTTGACGCGTTACGCTCGGGAATACGTCACCGAACAATGCCGCATGGTTCTCGATCAGCTTCGTGCCGAAATCAGACAAGGTAGTCGGGCAATTGACGTGGGCGAAGAATCCATTATCGAACGGATCGAAAACTGCATTGTCACCGACAGCCAGCCCGGCCATACTCGGGTCGTCAACGCCACGGGAACGATCCTGCACACCAACTTGGGCCGCGCCTTGCTATCACAAGCCGCCATCGACGCGATGCTCGCCGTGGCCGATCACCCGATCAATTTGGAATACGACTTGGTTGTGGGCAAACGCGGCAAACGAGAGGAAACGCTCGAAGAGCTGCTCGTTCATCTCACCGGCGCTGAAGCTGCAACGGTGGTGAACAACAACGCCGCGGCGATTTTGCTCGGCTTGAACACGTTGGCCGAAGGCAAAGAAGTGATCGTTTCGCGCGGCGAGTTGATCGAAATCGGCGGCTCGTTTCGCATTCCCGAAATCATGGCCAAGAGCGGAGCGATTCTGAAAGAAGTTGGCAGTACCAATCGCACGCATCCAGCGGACTACGAAAATGCCATAAACGAAAAAACCGCGCTGCTGCTTAAAGTCCACACCAGCAATTACAAGGTCGTCGGCTTTACCGCGGAAGTGACGCTCGAAGAGTTGGTCGCGATCGGCAAGAAACACAACCTGCCGGTGATGGAAGACTTGGGCAGCGGTGCACTTATCGATTTGAGTAAATATGGCTTACCGAAGGAACCGATCGTCGCGGACAGAATTCAAGCCGGAGCGGACGTCGTGACATTCAGCGGCGACAAGATTCTCGGCGGGCCGCAAGCCGGCTTGATGGTCGGGAAGAAGGCCTTGATCGGCAGGATGAGCAAAAATCACCTACAGCGAGC
>VBKY01000690.1 GCA_005879255.1 Deltaproteobacteria bacterium | reverse complement strand
CCGGCGACTCGTACAAGGAACTCGTCAAAGCTTTTGAAAATAAGTATCCCGGCGTCAAGGTTGAGTCCTATCGTGCGGCCGGGGCCGACTTGGTCACGCGCCTGGAGGAAGAAGGTAAAGCACGGCGCAACATCGCGGACACCATCGAGACCACGGAGGGAAGCCTCATATTTCTCCGCGACGACAAGTTGCTCCGCCCCTATGACTCGCCGTATCTGGATAAATATCCGGAAGACGGAAAGGAACGGGCTGAAAAAGGCCTGGTCTATTGGGCCCTCGCGAGGGAATCTTATATCGGCTTCACTTACAACAAAACGCTGGTGCCGAAAGATGCCGTGCCAAAGAATTTTGACGGACTCTTAAACCCACAGCTAAAAGAGAAAATGGGCATCAGTATTGGGCAGACGAGCGACAAAGTTATCGGCGCCATGATCAAGACCAAAGGCGAGGAAATGGTGCGCAAGCTCAAAGGTCAGGAGATCAAGCTCTATTCAATCGATGCTCCGGCGCTGGTCAACACCATCGCGTCCGGCGAGATTGCCGCGTCGCCGGCAATCTTTCAGACCCACACTTTACTCGCAGCCTCCAAGGGAGCGCCGGTGGAGTGGATTCCCATGGACTTGGTGCCGACGAACGTCGGCAGCGCCGCCGTCGCGGCGAATCCGCCGCATCCACATGCCGCGCTGCTCATGGCGGACTTTCTATTGAGTCCCGCAGGGCAGCAAGTCCTGGAAAGGTATTACTATGGCAGCGGCACCAAAGATTATGGATTTAAAAAGTGGCGCCCTGAGCGCGGACTAACCACGGATCAGTACGAGAAAGACCTGGAGCGCTGGGATAAACTTTTGAATGCAATTACGCGTAAATGAGCATTGTCGATCAAACAGACGTGAGCGATCCGCCTAAGAGCTCTGGGAGGAGAACTGCATGAACAATCTTCGAATCATCGACGCCGACGGCCATGTGCAAGAGCGGGACGCCGACTGGCAGGAGCTATTGGAGCAACCATACAGAAAACATGCGCCAAAAATGGTGACGGGCCCCGACGGCAAGGAACAACTGCTACTGGAAGGAAAGATCTGGGCGAAACCTTCCGGCATTGGCGTCGGCATCGGCACTGCGCCCTACAGCCGCAGGCCGCAGAAAACCACAGGTATGTTCGACCCGGTCCAGCGTCTTCACGACATGGACCTGGAAGGCATCGACACCGCGGTGAATTTTGGCACCACGGTGTTTTTGAGTCTGCCGTTTCTCGAAAATCACGACCTAGCCTGCGCCATCGCGCATGCCTACAACACCTGGCTGCATGGCTACTGCAACACGAGCCCGCAACGGCTGAAAGGCGTGGCACTGGTCGCCATGCAGGAGCCGAAAGAAGCCGTCAAGGAGCTCGATCGTTGCGTCAAAGAATTGGGCTTCGTCGCGGTCGCCACCTCCGCACATTCAGCCGGACGCAATCTCGATCATCCCGGTTTCTATCCTTTTTACGCCAAGGCTGAGGAACTGGGCGTTCCAGTCTGCGTTCACGTCGGTTCCGGTAGGCCGGCGGCTGCCGCTGATCGCTTCGATAACGCATTTTTTGTCCACGCGACTACCCATGCATTCGAGCAGATGATTGGTGTCATGTGCATCGTCGGCGGCGGCATTCTGGAGCTTTATCCTAGGCTGAAAGTCGCTTTTCTTGAAGCCGGCGCCGGCTGGGTGCCCTACTGGATGGAACGTTTGGACGAGCACTACGAGTACCTTCAGCCGACCGTGCCGCTGATAAAAAAACCACCGAGCGAATATATGCGCAGCGAGCAAGTCTATTACTCCTTCGAACCGGATGAGCACACGTTGAACTTCGTGATGGACTACGTCGGCGAAGATCGTCTCGTCTTTGCCTCCGACTACAACCATGGCGACAGCAAATTTCCCCACACCGTCGAGTCGGTAACGAAGCGCAAGAACTTGAGCGAAAGCAGCCTGCGGAAGCTGATGTGCGACAACGCCGCGCGGCTGTACAATATCTAAGATGAGATCCTTCGCTTTGCTCAGGATGACACTGCATCTTGTTGTCATGTTGAGCGAAGCGAAACATCTCATTCGTCTCTGCGATTGATCGCTTAAGGTCGAGATCTCCCGAAGCAGGAGCCGGAAAAATGATCAAGCCATTATCTTCCCTCTTACTTGCTGTCGGAGTGATGCTTTTCGTCAATTTCGCGAATGCACAAGATAAGAGTCTCAAAAAATTTCACTGGGGCGTCACTTCCCTCTCCGCCTCGCAGTGGCTCCCGTGGATAGCCAAGGACGCCAAGCTGTACGAAAAGCATGGCTTGGAAGCCGAGCTGGTGCTGCTGCGCGGCTCGGGACAATCAGCGCAAGCGATCATCGGGAATAGCATTCTCGGCGCCCCATGCACCTTGACAACGGTGATGAGCGCAGATCTCAGCGGCGCCGACCTCGTCACCGTGGCGCACACGGTGGCCGGCGTGCAAAGCAAGCTACTCGTGCGTCCGGACA
>VBKY01000686.1 GCA_005879255.1 Deltaproteobacteria bacterium | reverse complement strand
CCTTTCATCTATTTTGCTGTGAACGTTTCGCCCCTGGGCGGAGAGTCCCATGAACAGGGGCAGGTTGCTTTCGATCAGCTCGCGGCATTCGTCGGCGAAGCGAACAACGTCGTCAAGGTTCTCTGGCTCGCCCTTAATCCGCCCCTGAAAATACAAGTAATGATCGATCAGCTTGCGCGCGAGTTTGGCTATCAAGTCGTCGTCGCTTTCTTTCTGTTCTACGAGCTTGTCCAAAGTCCATTTCTGACGGAGCGCCAATTCCTTTTTGGTCGGCGCCGCCGCTCGAGGGGACTCAGCCCCCCGAGCGTTAACCGGCACTGGCAGGCGCGCCATGGCGAAGGTAAGAAACTGACTGACCGCCGAGGCGTTATTCTTGCGGTCTTTACCCTTGAGGCCGTCGAAAAATGACCGCGTCAAATCTTCGCTCAGTCGCTCAAGCCGGGTGTCGCCGATGTGCTTTAGAAAGCGGCGAACGATCAGCATGTACCGCCACCTTGTCTCGGACTTCACACCGGAAGCTTTCAGATGCTTCCTGAACTCCGCTTCGATCGGTGTCCTGTTGTGGGTCGTCATGGGCGTTTCACAAGTTGGACGTTCCGCGAAGTTTCCGTTCTTTAATTCCGCCATCAACGATTTGAACCTCGGGTGACCGATGGAACAGGCGCAACGCAGCGTAATATCCGAGCAGAAAGGAAGCCTGCTGCCGCGTAGAGCTTGCGCTGATATGCAGAGTTTCGTATTCACCCAGCCATTCGGCAATTTGATCGTCTCCTGCTTCTACTATGCTCCTGAAGAGCAGCCGTCGTCGGTCCTCTTCTTTCGAGAAGTCCTCGTCAAGGGTGCCGCAGAGCCGGTGTTCGCCACTTCGCCCCATGCTCTCCGCAATGGTGAAATCGATGTCAGCGACTGACAAGTCTTTAACTATGTCGCGCGCGATGCGCTCTGCTTTGCGTTGGTTGCCGCCTAAAATTACCATCGTCATGATCGTTCCTCCTCCTTGATGATCCAGTGGCAGGCAGTGCGTGCAGTCACGAGCCCACGTTCAAAGCGGTCGATAGTAGTGGTAGGACAGTCCGCGTAGATGGCGCCGGCGAGCATTCCAAACTCATACGCCGTTGTTGTTGAGAAAAAGAAGAGCTCGAAGACATCATCGGAGAGGCAACTTTTTACCTCGCCGTGTTGAAGCTGCTCGACCCAGGCTTCCAATAATGGGCTGAGATGGTAGACGGCGCCGTAAGGTTCTCGATTGACGCCTACATGATCGAGGGACGGCGGGATTCCGTCTGTGAAGTTGTCGAACAGCGCGGCGTCATACCGTTGCTTTGCCACTTCGAGTTCCTTGCGAAGCTGGCTGACTCGCGTAGCTATTTCGTCCCGCGTGAGCTTCAACTTTTCGGCCTCTTGTTTGCGCGCCGCTTCTTGCTGTTTTTCGTCCGTTACGAGTTCGAGTCTTGTCATGTGTGCTTTCC
>VBKY01000047.1:19751-26442 GCA_005879255.1 Deltaproteobacteria bacterium | reverse complement strand
CTTCGAGCGTTGTTTCCGAAGACGCGTCTCGTGGTCATTACCCGGCACCCTCGTCTGAAATCGCTGGTCCAGCGGCTCGGCGCGGATGCCTTGTTCACGTCGCGCGGCCGCGAGCTCATCGACGACATAGGCGAATTTCTAAAGGCGCCGCTGCGGACACCGTTGTTCGGGTTACCGTGGCTGCAATCGGGGGTCCATCGTATTTACGACACGGTCGGCTCAAACGAGACGCTGGAGGTCGGCGTGCGAATCACGAACCCGCGTGCCTCCATCGTCGTTGTCGGGGTCGCGCGGCCCAAACGATTCGAGTGGACTCCCCTCTACTTCAAGGAACTCGCGTTGCTTGGGTCGAATGCCTATGGCCTGGAAACCGTGGAAGGAAAGCGCGCCAACTGCATCGAGATCTATCTCGACCTTCTCGCTCACAACCGGCTCAATGTGGACGCCCTGATCACCCATCGCTATCCTCTCGATCACTACGTGGACGCGTTCCTGGCGTTACACGACAGGCGGCGATCGCAGGCGATCAAGGTGACGTTCGATCCCAGGCTGAAGACGCCCGAGATCCGCGCGGAGGCTAGGGGTTGAAGAAAATTAAACGAGTGAAGAGTCGCCCGGGAGCCGGAGGGTCTTCAAGGCTCCTTTTTGGGTGTACGCTGTGTCGCGCCTTTACCTCGGTCCGTGAATCCGGACCGGTTTCAGGGGACTCGGGACATTTCGCCGCCACCGTTTTCCAACCAACGGATCACGGTTATGGCTAACGCGACGGCTGTAATGTCGAGGTGCTGGTCGAGTAAAAAGTGGTCACTGCCGAGCTCCGCCAGAGTTATGCCACCGGGGAAAATCATATCGGCCAACAGTACCATCCCATCATTGGGTCCGTACTTCTGCATCGGAAAAAAGCCCCTGCGGGCTCGAAAAGAAACGCTACCGCTGAGAGGAATCCCGAAGAAATTCACCACTAGGACGTGTTCAGGGATGCGAAAGGATTTGAATCGCTGCCGGCTGCGCGCGGCGGACATACTTTCAGCCCCGGCCGCATCGACCTTACCCACTATAAATTCCAGCTCCGGTAAAACGTTGTCGTCGATCAGTGGCGTGCCTTGGAGCGCGCCTACAGTGTTGATCCATACTGCAACATGGCGGGTCTCAGCCGGCCCGAGCCTCGTCAGCGCCAGCGCCACTTCCGGACCGGACTTGCTGGCGCTGATAATCATCAATCGTCGGCCGCTTTGTGCGCGCGCCCGAATGGCAGCGATCACGAGTTCAGCATTCGTTTCAACGGGACCGTCGTCACTGGTTTCGACAAACTGGCAGATAAATCCGACCTTTTTCAGCGCTTCCCGCGGAGCAGCCAGATCGGCACCGGTGACAAGAACCCGTTTGTAGAGATAGGACGGCACAAACAACACTTCGTAATTGGTGGCCGCAGCCGGTAACTGCACTCGACCTTCGGGAAAAGTTTTGCGGGTGTAATCGTACGCTTCATCGAAGACACTCCGAAACCGACGATTGAGCGGCACGCGGGAGATTTGGTCGGCCAGCACCAATGCCGCGAAGTCGCTGGAAAATTCGTCGCTCAATTCTTTGAGTTCACTGCGGCCGGGCACGTGGCCGTCGATGGTCTGATAAATATGATCGATGCGCGCATCCAGGGCCGGATTGCTGCGGTTGCCGGCAAGATAGCTTGCCAGATAGTAGCGCGCCACTTCCGAGTCCACGCGGGTTTCAATGGTTTGCCCGCCCACCGTGCCGCGCACTGACAGGCCGGCGCAGCCTGAGAGCGCCAGCAACATCGCCAGTAATGGGGGGGCCGCAGGTAATCTACAATCGTACACGGATCAAGATATTTTCATCGAATGGCTATTTTATCAATAAGCTTGACGCGTTGTTATTTCGAAAATTCTAAATTACAGAAAGAGACGACAGCGTCGGCCAAAAACAGCCCGCGCGCCTGTTTTGTGCGGCGCTTTGAACCCGGAAGCAGAAAACGGAAACAGCAATGACAACTCTATTGACCGGCGCGACGGGGTTTATCGGCGCAGCGGTGCTGCGTTCCCTGGTAAACGCCGGACACAGTGTCCGCGCGCTTGTCCGCCCGAACAGCGACCGGCGCAATTTGTCCGGGATCGACTGTGAGATCGTTATCGGCGATCTCGTCGAGCCGGGGTCGCTGCAGCGTGCCGTGCGGGGCTGCGAGACTCTGTTTCATGTGGCTGCGGATTATCGCCTCTGGGTACCCGATCGGGAGGAAATGAACCGAATCAATGTCACAGGGACGGTGGATCTATTCCGGGCGGCGGCGGCAGCGGGCGTGTCGCGCATCGTTTACACGTCGAGCGTGGCAACACTGCGTTTGAGAGATGATGGTTTGCCCGCAGACGAAGAATCGCGTGCGGAGCTGTCTGATATTATCGGAGCTTATAAGCAATCAAAGTTCCTAGCCGAGCGCGAGGTGAAACGTTTGGTGAGCGACGCCGGAATACCGGTGATTATCGTCAAGCCCACAGCGCCCTTTGGGCCGGGTGATGTCAAGCCGACGCCGACCGGACGGCTTGTTCTCCAAGCCGCCTCAGGTCGGATGCCCGCGTATGTGAATACCGGCCTCAATGTGGCCCACGTGGACGATGTCGGTGCCGGTCATTTGTTAGCGTACCGAAAAGGAATTCCCGGCGAGACTTACATCCTCGGCGGCGAGAATCGAACGCTTCAATGGATACTCGAGGCTGTGGCCGAGCTCACCGGTCAGCGGCCGCCACGAATTCGACTGCCACACTGGCTTGTGACGCCCCTGGCGTATGTCTCGGAAGGGCTCACACGGATGAAAGGTTCGGGCGAACCCCGGATCACATTGGACGGCGTTCGAATGGCTCGTAAGCTCATGTACTTCTCGAGCGAAAAGGCCCGTCGCGAGCTTGGCTATTCACCCAGGCCGGCCATCGAAGCTCTGCGCGATGCAATCGAATGGTTCTACAAAGAGGGTTATCTTGTGCGGAGGACGTTTAAAAAATAGCGCGCTTGACGGAAAGCTCGCCCCCCGCTGACTCGACGCCTTTCAGGCGTTCAGGTGCCCCGGCTGTTCAGTCGACCGAATAGCTGATCGGCAACTCGGGTGCGAAGGGACCATCAAGCTTTGGGCCGTGAAGCGAAACTTTTAAAGCTTTGAGCGGGTGGTTTATCGCATCCTTGACGGCGGTAGGTTCGTAGCCGCAGTGCGCCATACAGTTCGCGCATTTTGGGTTGTTGCCCGTGCCATAACGATCCCAATCCGTTTCTTCCATCAGAGCTTTGAAAGTCGGCGCGTAACCCTCGTCCACAAGCAAATAGCAGGGCCTCTGCCAGCCGAAGACGTTGCGCGTAGGATTCCCCCAGGGGGTACAACGATAACTTTGATTACCGGCCAGAAAATCGAGAAACAGGCTGGAGTGGTTAAGCCGCCAGTTGCGCCCCCTGCCGAGTCTGAAAATGTTTCTAAAGAGCTGTTTGGTCGCGTCTCGCTTGATGAACAAGTCCTGCCGGGGAGCATGCTCATAACTGAATCCAGGGGAAATGGTTATGCCCTCGACACCGAGAGCCGTGACGTCGTCGAGAAAATTTGCCACTTCTTCAGCGGACTCTCCTTGAAATAAGGTACAGTTGATAGTTACGCGAAAGCGCCGTTTCAGCGCCGTTTGGATTGCCTCGACGGCTTGGTCAAAGACCCCAACACGGCAAACCGAAGCATCGTGCCGGTGACGATTACCGTCCAGATGAACTGAAAACGTCAGATAGGGCGAAGGGACATATTCGTCCATGTGCCGAGAAAGCAGCAAGGCGTTCGTGCACAAGTAGACGAACGTCTTGCGCTGAATAAAGCCGCGGACGATTTCCGGCATCTCTTTGTGGATTAAAGGTTCGCCTCCAGCGATCGAAACGATCGGCGCGCCGCACTGGTCGATCGCTGCTATGCAATCCTCTGGGCTCAGGCGGCGATCCAAGATTTCTTCGGGATAATCGATTTTGCCGCAGCCGGCGCACGCTAAGTTACAGCGAAACAACGGCTCTAACATGAGAACCAGCGGAAAACGCTCGACGCCGCGCAACCGCTGCATGAGGATGTAACGCAAAACGGCTAAACTTTGGCGTAACGGGATACCCATCGTTGAACTCACTACTGCTTTTGTGAACATCGTATCATAAAGTGGTGCGATTCACTCGCTGATTATCGATTATTTTATTGAAAGAAGAGAATTCAAGTTTCTTCAACAGATTGCAGATTTTCGAGAATGAAATGAAAACCCTAACTCTGAAGCGCGAAACCCGAAATGGGTCAAAAAAGCGGAAACGCGCGACAGTGCTACAGTGGCGCTGCGGCGCCAGATTCACACGCCGAAGCTTGCAGTGACAGTTGCTGCCCGGCCAGTGGCTAGCCGCCGACAGCGAAATATCTGAAGCACTAAGCTCCTCCTCCAAGGACAGCTTTGATACGAAAAAAGAGACTCAGATCATATTTACATAGTGGCGAAATCCTCCGTGATTTCCTTTGTCACGGGAGCGAAATCAATACGAAAATACCGGGTCGTTACAGAATGAGCCAGGGATCTGCAGTTGAAGGCGCTGCTGCTTGGGCAACCGGCCGTCGGTGTCATAAACGAGGAAGCCCTTCTGGCTTCCAGTGAGACGAAGGGATGTCATCGACTAAGTGGAATTACTCCAGCGATTGGTCAAATCGCGGAACGCAAAAGACTTATTCCAGCTAGTCAACAACGTTCCCACTCTACTCAGCCCGATGCCGTCATCGCGGTCAGAATCATCAACAGGGCCAAAGCCAAGTCAATCTGCCAGTTTACCTCAAGGGAGCATGGCTCATGTCAAAAATGCTCTCATCATTTTGACCTTCGGTGTAGACCTCCATGGGGCCAAGTGGATTTCGTGCTGCATTTCTGCCGCAGCGATCCTGCGCTTGCAATTTTCATGATCCACGACCGACACATTCCCGTGGCAAATGTTGCGCAAAGAAGTGGTCCGCCGTTTGCTTTACCCATTATTCATTATTCAGCGAGGAGGAAAATAATTATGAAAACGTTACCACTGACCGTTCTCGGAAGTTTGATCGGTGGCGCCTTCCTGACGTTGGCGAGTCCGGCCAATGCGGCGTTTCACGGCGGACATTTCCACCACAGCGCCCATGTGAATACCGTGCGCAGCGAGAGTCGACAAGCTCTCCGCAATGACCGCGCAGATCTAAATCGGGACAGCGCGACATTGCCAAGACGGCGCGAGTCACAGCCAGCTTACCGATGATCGGAACGCCATTCGGCAGGATCAACGTGCCATTGATCGGGACACCAGAAACCTTGACGAACACAGGGATTTCAGACGAGACGATCTAGAGTAAGAACATCATTCTTGGTTTGACCGGTGGCATGGTGGAATCGTCGATAGGCTGATCGAATCGATCCAGGCGGGGTCATACGTCGAAAACCCCGCCTGGAACAAACTGGAGCGCCTTCCTTCTAACCAAGAATCAATATCGCATTAGGGTTCTGCGGTGACAGGGCCGATCTTTCTCGATCACAGACTACTTGCCTCATTTCCAACTTCAGCCAGGCACGCACCCCATGCAACGCGACCGTAGCCGCCTACCGGCAGACCGTGTTGACTGGATTTCACGAGGTCAAAGACAACTTGACGGCGCCGCACATCCTCAGTGCCGAGGGCCAAGCGCACTAAGAAGCCATTGAGGCCGCTCAGCAATCTTTGGCGGTAACTCTGAACCAGTATCAAGCTGGGAATCATCAGTTATTTAAACGCGGTCGTTCTCCAGACAACCGCTCAACAATCAACGAACGTCAGCGGATATTCTTGGCCGGCGCTTGAACGCGAGCGTGCTTTTGATCAAAGCGCTCGGAGGCGCGGCCATCTTCATTTAGGAAAGGTATCCACCAGTTCCCGTAGTGAATTCCGCAGATATGATGCCAATTTCCTATTCACTAGAATGAAACTCGCCTAGTTTCCGCCGACAGAGCTTCCGGACTAGGAAGATCCTATCTTTCGTCACACGATTTTTTTGAAAAAGACATGCTGTGATGTCCGAAACCATCAGGTACTGTTAACAAATGCCTTGCCCGTTTTCTTTTACAGTTCGATAACCATTCGCGAGTTGTGACCGGCTTCGTAGTCGGCTCAACCATAAAACCCTTGTAATTGGCGATCTGGAGATACGCAAGATTAGAAAGCACGACCCGCGACCGACCCCCAGAACGTTGTCCGGCAGTTCCCTAATCGCTCCGGCTTCCATGGGCTCGATGAAGCGCGCCGCTGGTGCGCTCCACTGTTGAGAGTTCTTTCGTGAGCTTGGAAAACAAATAAGATTAACCAGGAGAAATGCGCGTAAGAGGCTAGAAATTTAGACAGCATATGGTGTAAAAGGATCAAACGGGATAATTGATGCAGAGAAGACGCAAGCACAAAACAGCAAGTTGTTAGTTTTTATAGGGAGCAACCTAAAAAATGACAATCAGAAAAATCGGAATATTTTTATCGGGATTACTCCTGTGGGTTTGCTCTGTAGCTCGGGCGGCACCTCCGCCGGACTATGTCTTCACTACGGTAGATGTTGCTGGCGCCCAAGTAACGGTTGTCGAGGGCATAAATGACCGTGGTCATGTCGTAGGTACGTCCAGGATTGATATTTTCGACCTTGAATCCA
>VBKY01000047.1:0-19661 GCA_005879255.1 Deltaproteobacteria bacterium | reverse complement strand
GACGGCAGCATCGTGGGGAGTGTATCCAGCGCCGGCGGGCAGAAGGGATTTTTATTCGAAGACGGGGCGTTCACAGTCTTTGACGTTCCTTTGTCTACTGGCGTTTGTCTAACTTCCGCATACACGATTAATAACAACGGTCAGATTGTCGGGGAGTACCTGGACCATTGCGACGTCGGTAACCGCCAACATGGATTTCTGAATGACGACGGCAAGTTTACATCGATTGATTTTCCTGGCGCGCACGGAACCGTTGCAAACGGCATCAATGATCGCGGCCACATCGTCGGATTCTTCTACGGCGACACACCAGAGACAGCCGAACCGCGCGGATTTGTCAAAAAGGGCCGATCGTTCAAAGCCGTTGATGCTTCTTTCGTGGGGACTTACAACACAGTCGTCAATGGTATCAACAATGACGGCAACATGGTGGGTATATTTTCGAGTACCGTGCTAGGTTTTGGCAGTTTCGTTTATGTCGACGGCCAATTCATCGAGTTAGAGGTTCCGTCGGCCTTTATAACACTCGCACTCGCTATCAATAAACGCGGTCAAATTGCAGGGTTCTATTCCGACTCGAAAGGAACGCACGGCTTCATTGCGACGCCCGTCAAACACAAAACTCCTGGAGTCAATTGAAAGGCGGCTTTCTAGTTGGCTAACGTATGTGTGGCCGATTCACCGCTTCATTCGAGTTCCATGAGATAAAGGTTCGCTCGAATCTCGGGCGCGATCTTCCGCTCTTCATGCCGCGCTAAAACATCGCTCCCTCGCAAGAGGTGCCGATAATAGTTCGCACTGCCGACCGGAACGATGTCAAGCCCATGCGCTGGGGACTGGTGCCGCGCAAGATACTTCAATCGGACAGCGCATGATTAATGCTCGTGCGGAGACCTTGCTGGAGAAACCCTCGTTCAAGCCGCTCGTGGCGGCGCGGCGGTGCCTCGTGCCAGCCGGCGGGTTCTACGAGTGGCGCAGAGACTGCAACCGGGGTCAGGAAAGGTTGAGGTCAGTTCTCTTGATTCTTAAATTTGCTCTTTAGGTCTTTCAGCCACTACGTCATCAAGCGCGTCGGATTCTCCCGTCGCGCACAAAACCGCGTTGGCGACCGTGTTGAAATACAGCCCTGCTCGCTCCCCAATTCCTCCTCGTCCCGATCAAAGAATCCGCACAAGTCTTGAAGTCTAAGACAACAAACTACTGTGTTCCGAAAAACGTATGCAGAGTCCGCGAAAATTTGTAAGTTGGAACACGAATTCCCCCGGAAACCTCTCCTTGTTGCGCTTCATTGCTTGATTCAGTGCCTTGGTTGGAATCCTGTAAAGCTCAGCCAAATCCGTGTCCAGCGTCACCTTCTGTCCGCGAATGAGCACATCGGGGAACTTGGATCTCCGTCGCACGTGGCTCCTACAAGTTTTTGTGAAAAAAAGTTCTCACCCTGCTCTGGTAATCGGAAGCCAGCTGACCGTGGGCGCCTCCGTCATTGAACCAAAATTCAGCGCTGGAATTCTTTGCCAGTGCTTCCTGCAACGATTGCGCATGGGAAAAGGGGATCACGGCATCAGCCGAGGAATGGATTAGGAGAATGGGAACCGTGGTATTGCGGACTCGTTCTGCCGGGGAGACATCTCTTAGGTCGATGCCAAGAAAAAGCCTGGCCCACAATCCGACAAGATAGGCGATGGGATAATTGAGCAAGGGAATTCTAAACAGCTGCAACGCCATTTGCGCGAGACTGGCGTAGCTCGATTCTGCAATGACCGCTCTGATCTCGGGAGCCTTCTCGATCGCCATCAAAGCCACCGCGCCACCCATGGAGAAACCCCACACGCCCACTTCTTTTACCTCTCTCGTTTTGAGAAATTGAATTGCCGCCAGGAGATCCTCGACCTCTTTGGCTCCGATGGTGGAATAGCTCCCCTCGCTTTTCCCCAGATAGCGGAAATCGAACAACAGGAGATTGAAATCTTCATGCAGAAACGCCAAGGCCGGCAAGATGTTTCCCTTGTCCGCGGGATAGCCATGAAGCAGGATCAGGTTCTTTCCGGTCGTTTTAACGGATGGGATATGCCAGCCGCGAAGCGTGAAGCCGTCTGCTGTTCTGAACGACACGTCCTGGTAAGCCATCTTTAGATCGCGTGGGGTGAGTGAAGAAACCAATTTCGGCGGGCGAATGGAAAAATAAAAACCCCAAAGGCTGATAATGACTAGAAAGGAAAAGACGATAAGGACAACGCGGAGGATAGTTGCGCTCACTCGGCGCGCATTCTCTCCGGCCGAGAGAGGGTTGTCAACTCTGGTCTGTAGCCCTGCTTCGGCGATAAAGATTCAACGGCAACAAAATGAATCCTGCCAGTAGGACAAACCTGCTCTGGGGAAGGTCAGGCGAAACGGTCCCGAGGTGCTGGTTGATATGAGCTTAAACAAAGGGAGCTGGAGTCGCTCGAGAAAGACTGTGTGGATCGAACCGCTAGAACAACATCGGCTATTACGTTAATCGCATTGTCGATGACAAGCAAAGAAAGGGTCAAGTCCGGAGTTGAATTCTTGATTCTAGTATTTTGTCTGCGTCACGATTCGTTGAAAGGTGAAAATCTATACAACTCTAGTCTTGCCCGATTTCCTTCGGCACCACTTTACAAACGCTTAGCCCACCGCAATCAAATCCGCGACGGGAACCTTGAGCGCGGTCGCTTTCTATCGACTCAAGTGTGAGGTGATGCGTTGAGGCCTCGATACGCGAGGGGTTTGCGCGTATCAGCGACGAGACGAGCTCAATCTTTCAATTCTGATTTTTGCTGAGAGGGGTTATTTTTCTTGGCGCGCAACTGCAGGGCTCCCGCGGCTCTTAATAAATCCGTGTTTGTCTTATTCAGAAAGATGTAAGAGGACACCGTCAGGATCGGCGGTTCCATACTTGCCCGCGACACAAGCTTCCAGGTTCTCGAGCGTGACGTCTCCAAACCTGCCTCCCGCTATTTTCTTTGGCGCCGACTGAGGAGTAGAGATGCCGATGCCGGCAAGGTCGCTCTTCGCCTTTGTTAGACTTTCAACTTTAAAGCCAATGTGATCGAGTCCCTCATTCATAGTGACATAGGAACCGGTGTTGCAAGGACGTATAACCAGGTAGTTTTTTCCATCACTAAGACAGACATGGTCTTTGGCTGCTTCCACTTCCTGGAGCTCGAAGACTTCTTTATAAAATTCGGCCAAAAGCGCGGGCTTGATGGCTCGAAGCGCTACATGATTGAAGTGTCGCGGCTGATCCCAGCGCTCCTGCGCGTATCCCTCCCGGACGTTGGATGCTCCTTCTTGAGAAATATCGATGTGAGTTCCCACCGGGTCTTTGACCCTGACGCTTGCAAACGGGACGACGTCTCCGAGATCGTCTTTGACTAAGATCTCCGGAAAGGACTTCCTGATTCTGTCCAGCGCTGTTTTAATATCTTTTACATCGAAGCCGAAATGGTCCAACCCCGATCGAATGCCAGCGTTTCTCCTGAGCAGCGCGAGGCCGATCGTTCCGTCACTGACGTGCCCTATGTCGGACCGGCGTTGTCCAGATTCGTCAGGCATCCCCGAAGTAATCTGCTTCATTCCAAATATACCTTTGTAGAAGTTCACCATCTTTTCGTAGCTCTCGGTATAAATCGCCACATGAGCAATTCGAGAAAACATGGCTGGGAAATCCTCCTTATTCGACGAAATTCTTCGCGCGAGAGCTCCACTCAGCCCATAAATGAGTTCCGAGGTGAAAGACAGCGGCTCTCGCAGGGTCCATATACTCTTCTAAAGCGTTGTGTGTCAACGCGATACTAGAGACCGCGTACTGGAACCGCTCCCTTTTTTGAATTGAACCGAGCAAGAATCTAACGGCCAAAGACTTCGTGAAGTAAAGGCGTCAACTTGTGAAGCATCTCCTGAGCGGCGAGATCGTAAATTTTGATGGAGCCCGGTTGGGGGATCCGCCAGGCAGGGGCGTGATCGGTCGGAACATCCACCCGATTGCTGATGTATCCTGTCGCCCGGGCAAAGATCGTCTGAGCTTCTTTTGACAGGAGCCAGTTGATGTAAAGCTTGGCGGCATTGGGATGCGGAGCACGGTTGACGAGGGAAAGACCGCCGGAAACCGGGCTAACAGGTGTTCCCTCCTTCATTTGCCGGGGATCGATAATGACGATGGGCACGCCGCGCTTCGCCCGCTCCTCGGTCATGCTGTCTGATAGCCCGATGCCCACAGGAAACCGGCCCTGCCCGAGCATGTCCACCTGTTGAGCATAATTCTTGAGAAGCGTGAGACTCTGCCGGCTCAGAGCACGGATAAAATCCGCGCCCAACTCAGGATGGCGGTAGAAAAACAGGAACGTAGCTTGACCGGTGCCGGATTTTCTTGGGTCGTCGCCAACGATCTTCCCCTTCCATTTAGGATCGAGCAGATCTTTGTATGAACTGAACTCCTTGGGGTTAACGAGATTGGAGTTGACATATAGCGTCCCTCGTTGAAGGAGAGTCATGACCAATAGTTGGCGGCCTGGATCGAGAAATTCCAATGCGCCGCCGCGCCAGTTTTTTGACTCCTTTACCTCGGGCAGGATCATAGTCGGCTCCAAGGGGTCCACGATTCTATTTGGAATCAGGTTCTCGAGAACGGTGCTGGTGCCGCTGACCAACACGTCCCAAAGATACAGGCCCGCCTTCCGCTCCGCGCTGAGTCTGGGCAAAATACCCGCTCCGGCATCCGCGTGGTACTCCACGGTAATTCCGTATTTGCTCTGAAAGGCCTCAGTCAGCGCATCGCGTCTATCGGCCCCGAGCGGACCGATCATCGCCAGCTTGCCTTCGCTCTTCGCTGCCCGTAAGACGCGCTCCCACTCTTCCTGCCATGCTGGCCCGGCAATGGCCACCCCGGAAACCGCGGCTAGAAGCAGCACTCCAAAAACGATCATGGGAAAAAAGGACAGGATCATTTTTGTCTTTTTTTCTTCTCCGTATGACTTCATAGATTTCGCGCCGAAGTTTCTCGCTGGCTCAGGGAGAGACATAACGGACCAGCTCGCGGATCTCATCGTGCTTCAGCTCGTTGGTAACGAACGCATTGAGGGACTGAGCGTAACCGCCGCGCCGTCCTCCTTGATGACTTTGAAAAATGGCAACCTTTCCGCGGACGGCCGACTTATTCCCTTTTTTAGCCTCGCTACGCTTATTATGGCTCAATAAGATCTGTCAAGGTTGCAGGGCTCTACTATTGACCGCGCCATTCCATAAGAATTTTCTATTTGATACATCATAAGAATCTATAGTAGACGTGTATAAGACCTCCCCGGCTATCAATCACATAAGGAGAAGCGCCATGAAAAAGTTGTTTCGCTTTTCAGTGCTTGCCTGCCAAATCCTTGGGCTATTAGCATTCAGCCAAAGCCTCAAGGCTCAACCGCTCCGCAAAGCGACGTTCGAATTAAAAAATGAGATTGCCGTGCAAATTCCCGAGGGAGCTAAACGCGTGCGGGTTTGGGCGGCGCTTCCGCAAGACGATCCAGCACAGCAAATCAAGAACCTCAAGATCGATGCGCCTTATCCTTACCGGGTCGAGCTTGATTCAGAAGGCAGCAAGGTATTGTTTCTCGAGGCTGATGCTTCGAAACAAAAAGAGTTAAAAATTGTCACGAATTTTGTCCTCACACGCTCGGAAGTGCGTAGCGGAGTGGATTCAAAGAAGGCAAAACCGATTTCCGAAGCGGACCGGGTGCGGCTCGCCCACTACCTGCAACCCAACAAGCACGTGATCATCGACGGAGACATCCGGAAGCTCGCCCTGGAGATTGTCGGGAATGAACAGAATCCTGTCCTGGCTGCGCGCAAGCTCTACGACTGGCTGCTGGAGAACATCGAGTATTGGGTGAAAGATCCAAAGAATAAAAAGGCATCGCCGGTTGGAAGCACGACGTACTGTTTGACTTCCCGCACGGGGAACTGCACCGATTTCGAGTCGCTCTGGACGTCGTTTGCGCGCTCGATCGGCATCCCGACGCAGATCGTCTACGGCTCCTTTCTCAAACCGGACTTGATGGGGCAGGACCAGGATCAAAGCTACCACTGCTGGGCGGAGTTCTATGCGCCCGGATTGGGCTGGATACCCCATGACGTGGCGGTGGCGGATCTCTACGCCGGTGAGTTTCCGGTAAACGACGAAAACGAGAAACTGGTTCGTCTCACCACCGCCGATGGGACCTATGGACCCAACCCGGAGAAGGTCAACTATTATTTCGGTAATCTCGACGAGCGCCGCGTTGTTTGGTCGCGCAATCGAGACCTGACCTTCAACCCCCGGCAGGATGGAGAGCCGGTCAACGCTTTACCCAAGGCGTACGTGGAGATTGATGGGAAAGAACACCCAGAAACGAAGGGCTGGGTGAGAAAGCTCACGTTCCGCCAGATCGATTAGCGAGGAACACCGCCGTGGACGAGCGAAAAGCGCTGTCCGACGAAATCGAGCGGACGATCAAATTGCTTGCCGATCTCCAGGGTCTGCGCGGACGCGCCTGCAAGCGCTGCGAATCCGCGCTCTGCCATCACGAAGCGCTGTTTAGCCTAAGCATGGGTTTCAAGAATGCTCCCCTGTGCTGCTCATGCCTTGCGGCTGAGTTTGAGCGGGACCCCGTGCAGATGCGCGACGAGCTATGGTCTTTCATTTTGCATCGGCCCTGTCACCGCGCCGGATGGGCATGGGCCAATCGCGAGGAAAATTACGCTCCGGCCGACCTTCCCGGATGTCTTTGGCCTTACCCGCGGAAGTCTGGCGAGCGGCGGCTACTTGGAGCCGAGACACTCGACGAAGCGTCCGAGCCAGCCGAGAGCGAAGCATGGGACGCCGGCGATATGTCATGCGGGGATCTCGTCCTGGAGCTGCGCTTGCGCCTGCGGAAGATGAAACCACGACAGATATTGCGGATCACGGCGACCGATCCCGGCGCCCGGGAAGATATCCCGGCGTGGTGCCGCCTGACCGGACACACACTTCTCAACGCGGAACACCCACAATATTGGATTGAACGTAAGGAGGATTGAAATTATGGCCGGTAAATTTTGTGTCAGCCTGACGTCCGCGAAAAACGATCCCGACAAGGCGACGGTTGCCTTTGTCGTTGCCAATGCCGCGGTGGCGTCGGACAAGCAGACGTTAGTTTTCTTGAGCACGGAGGCGGTGCAGCTTTCCCAGCAGGGCTACGCGGACGATATCCGCGAGGAAGGCTTTGCGCCGCTGAAGGAGCTCATGGAAAATTTTGTCAAGGCGGGCGGCCTGGTCTACGTCTGCTCGCCGTGTTTTAAACGTCGGAAGCTCGACGAGGGAAAACTTATCGGCGGGGCCACAATCGTCGGCGGCGCCAAGCTCGTGGAATTTTTAAGCGACGGTTCTCCATGCATCACGTACTGATGGGAAGTTTGGGATGGATGAAACCGCCCGACACTCCCATCTGCCTGACGTAAGCTTCGACGGTGGCGATCTCGACTGCGGGAGCGGTCTGCTGCTGCTCATTCGCAAACACATCGATCCTCTCGCTCGAGGGCAGGTGCTGGAGGTTCGGTCAACCGAGATGTCGGTTGAGCAGGATCTGCCGTCCTGGTGCCGGTTAACCGGCAACGAGCTGATTTCATGGAGCCGCAACGCAGGCACCTGGAGGTTTTTGATCTGCAAGGGATCGCTGGCCGAGAAGATGGAGTCACCGCCGCCTTCCCAGCCCAAGTCCGGCGAAGAGTGAAGGATAGAAGGGACGACGGTTTCTGCGCGGCCGTCGAAACCGGAGTAGATTCCTGAAATAGCGCCGCTTTCAGTAATGGGAATCGGCAGCTGGCCGCGACCGCGCTGGATGCTCCAAGCCATGCACGAACATATCGAAGGGCGGCTGGGCGAGGAAGAGTTCCAGGCTACCGCCGATGACGCCGTGCGGCTTGCCGTCGAGGCGCAACTGCGATCGGCGGTGGATGTTGTGACCGACGGCGAGCAGCGGCGCGACAACTACGCGAGTTTTGTCGGCGGGCTGCTGGAAAACTGCCAGCTCATTCCGCTCACGGATCTTCTGCCGCTGGTCGATGATCCGGAGAAGTTCGAGAAAGAACTGCTATCGTTGGATGTGCCGGCCAGCGAAGTCCGCCACCCCGCGGTTTTCGGTAAGCTGAAAAGAGCAAGGCCCATCGCCGCGCATGAGCTTGAATTTGTCCGGGGCCTTACCGACAAGCCGGTAAAAATCGCTCTACCGGGACCTTACCTCCTCACGCGGATCATGTGGATGGAATGCATTAGCGACAAAGCCTACCGCAGTCGCGAGGAGCTGGCCGCGGACATCGTGCAGATCCTGCGCGAAGAGCTTCACGATCTGCTATCGGCCGGTGCGGCTTTGGTTCAGTTTGATGAGCCGGTGTTGACTGAGGTCGTCTTTACGGGCGCCAAAAACAGCCGTAGTTTTATGTGCGGCGCGCTCAGCGAGAAAGGCAGCGCGGAACATGAGCTTGCCTTCGCGCGGGAACTTATCAATCAGGTCGTGGACGGCGCGCCCTTGGAGCGGACGGCCATTCACATATGCCGGGGCAATTGGACGCGCGACGAAAGCGCTGCCTTGAGCGGCGATTACCGTCCGCTCGTACCCCTGCTCAAGGCCGTCAAAGTGGGAAATTATTTATTGGAGCTCTGCACGCAGCGCGCCGGCGAGATCGAGGCGCTGAAAGAGCTTCCCCAGGATCGACGTATCGGCATTGGCGTCGTCAATCCAAAAACAGAGATTGTCGAGTCTGTGGAAGAGATCGTTGGAAAGGCAAAAAAGGCCGCGGACCTTTTCGGCGCTGATCGTATTTTCCTCAACCCCGACTGCGGCTTTGCAACATTTGCCGACAACCCGGTTTGCTCCTCTCGCCTCGCCGAGGCCAAACTGAGCGAACTAGCGCGCGCAGCGGAGATATTGAAGACTCGCTATTTCGGTTCATTCGGCTTCTAATCTTTTGTAGACCCTTGGACGGAGCTCAGGGCGAACGCACCAAGGAATAACCGCTCGTGCTTAGATTCTCGAACCATGAACGACGGACGCTATTTGAATGTCACAGTTCACTAGTTCTCCCACACCGGTTTGACGGCGGTATCCAGCCACTTTCCGCGCATCCTCGATATAGGACTTATTCGAAACCACGATTGGTTTAGTGTTCGCGCCCCATGCATTTTCGATTGAAGTCTTGGATTTGAATCCCTTCCGGGCACTCGCTCTACCTACCGCGTCAATCGCCGCTTGCCCTCCGGGCGATATCAGCCATTCGGCAAAGAGCTTGGCGGCCGTCGGATGAGGCGCTTTAACATAGATCGCCGCCTGTTGCGGCGAGACCACCGGGAGGGCGCCTCGGACAAAATCGATCGGACTGCCGATCTCCTTTTCGCGGACGACGTCGTGCAACAGCGCCGGCATCACGATGGAGTATTCGCCGGCGACGACCAGACGAAACATGGCGCTGGTGCTTTTATGAATCGACACGTTGAGAGATTTCAGCCCCTTGATGAAATTTGCCCAGCGCGCGTCGTCCTTCCAATCATCCTTAAAGGCGGCGAGCATGGAACTCAGCGGACCTGCTCTCATGGGGTCGTCCAATGCCACGATCCCTTTGTATTTTGGATTCGTCACATCTTCCCAGCTTTTCGGCGCCTCTGCGCGCTTCAGTTTCTTAGTGTTGTACGCAAGCGCTTGAATCTGCAGGCTAACCACTGGAGCGATAGGATCATGCACGAACAAAGAATTAGCCTGCACGGTTGGGTAAGCTTCCGTGGCGCCGGCGTTGTGAAGAACCAGCGGCGCTTCGGTAAGAATCACATCGACGCTCGCTTGATTGCCTTGGTATTCGGTCAATGTCCGCGTCGTGACTTCCGATCTCGTCGCCTGCCAATAGGAAGTATTGATGCCGGGAAAGCGTTTGCTGAAAGCTTCCGATAGCGAGCGGATATGATCTACGTCCCAAACCGTGTAGACGACCAGCGCCCCTTCCTGTTTCGCCTTGGGGTAGAACTCTTTCGCCAGTTTTTCGAAGCGGGGATCGCTTTCGGATCGCGCCTGAGCGATCGCGAGTTCGTGTGTCAACGTTAGGGTAAACACCACGGAGAGAAGAGACAGTAATAGATTTTTTTTCACCATGCTATTTTCCTTTATCTGCTGTTTGCGTGAAACATCTCGAAAAGTCTCAGAGGGCAGACACAGAGGTCTGCCCCTACATTGACGATTCGTTGAAATCAACTTAAACCACTACCTGGAAGTCTTATCGGTTGCTCTAATGCGAGGGCTTGTAGCACTCTTCAAGCCGTGGAACAAGCAAAGATTTAATCCGGTAGTCAGGACGACGTCGCTTACACCGTTCAAAAATCGTTTGAGATCGTCGGTGTTGTGACGCTTTCGCTGACTATGGTAAGCACAGACGCATGATCACGAGCGCGAGCTCGCCGAGAAAGATGAAAGCGCAATTATGAAAACGGAAAAGGGATCAACAGGGATCGCGCTATGAAAATCGGGCTGAGCCCGCTCCAAGGACAAGCGAGCTTTGAGGAAACCCTGCGAGAATGCGAGCGAGCGGAGGCGGCTGGATTCGACTCGGTCTGGCTTGGCGAGCACCACAACAATCCCATTCTACATCCGGCGCCACTGATCGGACTCGCCGCCATCGCGAGCCGGACACGGCGCATGCAGTTGGGTACGGGAGTTCTTTTGCTGCCGCTTTACCATCCCGTGATGGTTGCCGAAGAAGGCGCGATGGTCGACATAATCTCCGGCGGTCGGTTGATTTTGGGAATAGGCGCCGGCTACGCGCCGGAGGAATTCGCCGCCTTCGGTTATTCGCTCAAGGACCGCGGCAGCAAATTGGAGGAGAGCGCTGCGCTTCTGCACCGCCTCTGGACGGAAGAGAATGTCACCCATCAGGGCAGGCATTACCGGGTGGACAATGCCACGGTCGCGCCCCGTCCGGTGCAGCGGCCACGACCGCCCATCTGGTTTGGCGCGTGGGCCGAGCCGGCGCTTCGCCGAGCCGCGCGTCTGGGCGACGCCTGGTTCGTCGGGCCGTCGGCCAATCTCGACGAGATTGCACCCTGCGCACGGATGTATCGAAAAGCGTGCGCGGAGAATGGCAGAGGCGAGGGTCAGGTTGCTTTGTTTCGCTACGTGTTCGTGGCGTGGAGTAAGAATGAGGCGATCAGCGCGGCGGGAGGCCCTTTTATTCAGGCATTTGAAAGAATGTACTTCCGCTGGCCGCATCCGGTCGTCAAGCGGCCTCAGGGACAACTCACGATCGAGCGGCTCGCTCACGACCGGATTATTCTAGGCGATGCGAAAACATGTATCGATGAAATCAACCGGTTTCGCAGCCAATTAAACGTGAAGCATCTCGTCTGCCGATTCTCGGTCCCGGGTATTCTCCGTGAAGCCTGCGAAACGTCCCTCGACCTATTCACGCGGGAAGTCATGCCGGCGCTGCGCGCTGACGCCGGGTGAGAAGAGAAGAATTTTTTAACCACAAAGAACCTAGCGCGGCAAAAGCCGCAACCAAAGTGACAGAAGGAGAGCCATGATGTAAGTGGAGTCATGGCTACAAACACTGACTATTTGTCGAAGCATGAGGTTGGGCAGGTATTCGTACAGCGTCATGGGGCCGATGTGATTGGGGTACTGCACGGCTGGGATCGGCTGCGACTGCAAGGGACACTGCGCAGTTTGTATTATGAGCCGGTGATGGAGCGATATCTTAAGCAGGCCGGGGTGATGTGGAAAGAGTTTAAGAGCTTCGCCAGCGCGCTGACAGGGCGCGTTCGTCAGGCAGCGGTGGCGTTGGCCGAGCAGCATAGCCGACCGATGATGTACCTGCCATCGAGCCGCACCGACAAAGAGAAGCTGGCCCGCCAGATTCAAGAGCGCGACGGGGTGAAGGCGGGGCTGATCACGATTTTCAGTTGTGTGGAGCCGTGCCACACATGGTTTTTGCGCGGCAACCGAGCCACCAAGAAGCTGGAACTTAAGCTTGAGTGGGGCAAATGCGTTCATCTGTATTTTTACTGGGTGCATGAGCAGTTGGGATTTTTACACCTTCGGCTGCAGACTTGGTTCCCGTATCTGATTCAAGTGTGTGTGAACGGACGGGAATGGTTGGGACAGCAGATGGAGGAGGCAGGGATAAGTTACCGACGAGAGGACAACTGTTTTCCGTGGATCGCCGATCTTGAGCGGGCCCAAGCGCTGATGGACCAGCAGCACCGAACCGACTGGCGCGCCCTGTTGTGCCCCTTGGTGGAGCAATGTCATCCGTTGCACGTTGAGATTAACCGACCGTTTGAGAGTGAATACTACTGGACGGCGGCGCAGAGCGAATATGCCACCGACGTGATGTTTGGCGAGCGCGGGGCGCTTGAGCGGATCTATCCTGCGCTGGTGCATCACGCGGTGATGAGTTTTGGGGCTGAGCAGGTGCTGCGGTTTTTGGGGCGGTCGGGGAAGGCTGGAGTCCACGACGAAGTGAAAACCGATCGGCGGCGCCGAGTCGAGGGTGTACGAGTCAAACACTGGCTGAACGGGAACTCGCTGAAGTTCTACGACAAGGGCAGTGTGTTGCGTAGTGAAGTGACCATCAACGAGCCGAAAGACTTTAGGGTCTATCGCCGTGCGGAGAACCAGCCGGCGGGGAAAGAGCAGTGGCGCATTCTGCGTCGTGGGCTGGCTGACTTTAACCGGCGCGCCGAAGTGAGTCGGGCGGCCACCGAACGACATTTGACTGCGCTGGCGGCCGTGCATGTGCAAAGCTCGCTGGCCCAAGAGGCGTCCCGAGTCTGTCAGGCTGTGCGGCGCGACGGACAACGTTACCGAGCGCTCAACGTGCTGGGAGAGTCTGACGCTGAACTTTTGGCGATCGTCAACCGCGGTGAGTTTGCCATCAACGGCTTTCGCAACCGAGATGTGCGCGCTCGGCTTTACCCCCCAACCCAGGACAAACGGCAACAGCGTCGTGAGATGTCCGCAATGGGACGAAAGCTGAGGTTGTTGCGGGCGCACGGTTTGATCGCCAAAGTACCCAAGACCCATCGTTATGTCGTGACCGACAAAGGACGACGGATCATCACGGCGCTGTTGGCAGCGCGCCAAGCCAGTACGGAAAAGCTCACTGCCTTGGCCGCCTAAAAATTTGCGCAAACAGAGAAAACTTTTAAGCATAGTAGTACAAAGGTCACAATAGTGGGACGGCTATAGCCGTCCCACTTCGGATGATTTAACCGCATTCGCCCCACTCTTTTTTTTGTGACCTTTGTGCACTTTGTGGTTAATCCGTTTTCCTTTCCGCCTCTCATTTTCTCCATGAGCGTCTACTACGTTGAACGCCACCCCTCAAAGTAATCTTCCAGCTTGATGTTTTCTGACCCCGGAACGCGGATCTCCTCGGGATAGTTCGCCTTACGGGTGGCGTCAATTCCCATTTTGGTAACCAGATGAGATCCTGCCGCCGGATCATAAGACGCGGGATCCAGCGGCGAACCTTTGGCGTGAGTGACCATGAACATATCCGTGTCGGCCCGCACTCGCGTGGCAATGGCGTGCAGCACCTCCTCGTCGTTGAGGATATTGACATCCTGATCCACCACGACGACATATTTGAGAAAGGGGTCCGCGGCGAATGCCGCCATCGCGGCATTCTTGGGCTCGCCTTCGATGATCTTCTCGATGGACACATAGCAAATGAAGCGGCACCTCCCTGAGGCGGGCACGTGGACCGCCCGGACTTTAGGCGACGCCATCTTCACCGTCTTCATGATCGTCGTGGAGCGGACGATCCCTGAGAGAAGCAGGTTATCGGCATGACCGACGAAGCTCGATTGGTACAGCGCGTTGCGGCGCATTGTGATCGCCTTGACCTGAACGATCGGGTTGTTCCGCTGCGGTCCGTAAGTTCCCGGGTATTCGCCGAAGGGAGCTTCCGGCTTGCGCAGCTTGGGAAGAATTTCGCATTCGAGCACGATCTCGGCGTGGGCCGGCACTTCCAAATCCAATGTCCGGCAAGGCACCATCTCCACGGGCTCGCCCATAATTCCGCCCGCGACGGAGAACTCGTCCGTCTCCAGTGAAGTAAAAGACAGGCAGCCGACGTAAAACGCCGGGTGATGGCCGATCGCTACCGCCATAGGCGTGGCTCGATTTTGCCTCTCGTAGGTTTGCCAAATGTAGTGGCCGTGGGCCGTTTCGGAGAGCTGGATGCCGAAGGTATCGGGAGAATGGACCATGAGCCGGTAAATGCCGGCGTTGCGCACCCCCGAGTCCGGGTCGCGCATGATACCAAAGCCTGCGGTTATGTAACGGCCGGCATCCTTCTCATGGTAAGTCAAAATCGGAAGCCGGGTTACGTCGACATCCTTTCCGGTAAGGATCACCTCCTGCACGGGCGCTGCTTTGACAACGACGGGTGGTTTCGGACAATCCTCGCGAGTAGAGTACTCGCGGATGAACTCCGCAAGCGTTCCGTCTTTAAGCCCGATCGCTCGGAACAAGCGCCGAGAGTCGGCATGAACATTGGTTACGACGGGTAAAGCCGAGCCTTTAACCTTCTCGAAGATGACGACCGGAAACTTTCGCTCCTGTTCCAATTTGGCGAGAACGCCCGTTACCTCGAAGTGCGGATCAACTTCTTTCTTGACCCGAAGTACTTGATCCGGCTCGTCTGCCTCAAGCTCGTTTAGAAAGCCTCTTAAGTCTTTTGCCACGGGACACTTCCTTTGCTAGCAGGCCGCTGAAAAAGACTCATATGCTTCGTTGCGCTCGACCGATTTCGCGTCAACGTACAAGGTGAGTACGCCTCCGCTCATCGATCTTCGCGCGCCTCGCCTCTGAGATCTTTTTGAGCAGCCTGCAATCACGGCGCTAAAAAAGCATTACGCGGACTGGAGTGGTGGAGTTATGGAGTGATGGGCCCCAAGACCCAATATTCCAATACTCCATTACTCCAACACTCCTCATCTCAAGAAACTCAAATCCAGAGCATTTTGGATACTGATCTTTTGCTGCATGCCGTTATTTGCGAACCATTGTGCCTGATCCGCCAGATTGTCTACGAGTACCTTCCCACTCGGATCTTGATACGGCGGAATCGCAGCCTGAATTACTTTGGCAGGTACCTTGGTGTATTTTTCCAGAATCGCCGCGATCTCAGGATCCTTCGTGCCGTTTTTATGAAACAACTCGGCTGCCTTTAAGTATGCGTTCATCCAGCGCTGGGCAACAGGTCTGCGCTCCTTGATGAATTTGCCCGAATAGATGATGACGCCGACTTGGACCGGTCCCAAACCTTTGACCTGATCCGGCGTGCGAAAACGAACGGCGACCCCGCGCTCTGCGAAGCGGGCTACCCACGGCTCCACCGCATAGGCCGCGTCGATGGCTTTCGTCTCAAAAGCCGTCACCTGGCTGGGAGCATCCAGAAAAGTCAGCTCGACATCGTTGATGGTGAGCCCGACTTCTTCGGCCATCTTACCCACGAGGTAGTGCTGAATGTTGCCCTTGGCCAGTATCGCGATTTTTTTTCCCTTGAGATCTCTGAAGGCTTTCACTTGTCCTGAGTCGACCAGATCTTTGCGCACGGCGAGAAGTGAAAAGCCGTATCCTTCCCGGGCTTGGCCCTTGTCCGCCACGATGCGAAACGGCGCTTGCTGCGCGACAGCGTTAAAAAGTCCTGCGCTCGCGGACCCAACCGAAACTTCCAGCTCGCCCGCAACCAGCGCGGGAACTTGTTTTGCCGCCGAAGCGAAGTTGGTGATATCCGTAATGACACCCTGCTCCTTGAAGAATCCCTTCTCGACGGCGATATAAACTGCGGCGTTGGAGATTGCCGCCAGATCTCCAAGTTTCACCGTTTCCGACTGCGCTCGGCCCAGCGAAGGCAACAGAACGACAAGCGCGATGGTCAGAGCCAGGTGGAGAAATAATTTTGTGCTTATCATTTTTTTCCTTGCCATATCTCCTCCTGAGAAATTGATATCACTTCCGGTGCCGCTGAGTCGGACTTGAGCCGCATCTATCACGGCCATTCCGCAGGTGTCAATGCAGCCCGTTTTTTGCGGATTCACCGCAGAGACAAAGAGTACGCAGAGTGGTCTTCTACTCTCCCCTCCGCGCCCTCAGCGCCTCCGCGGTGAGAAATTCCGCGCTGGTCAAAAAGGTCCAGCTACAAGGCGCGCGAAGATCGATGAGCGGAGGCGTACTTTTGTACGTTGACGCGAAATCGATCGAGCGGAACGAAGTAGATGGGCCTTTTTCACCAGCGCGCGCTAGACGCGCCGCCACGGGCAAGTCACGCGCTCGAGCCACTGAAGAGTCCAGCTGCTGAGAATCCCGAGGATGCCGAAGGCGATGGTGCAAGCAAACACCTGCTTTACGAGAAGTAACTGGTACGATTCCCACAGCAGAAATCCAAGTCCCGCCTTGGTGGCTTCGATCTCCGTGATGAAAACCAGGATCAGCGCCATCCCGGCTCCCAGCCTGAGGCCGGTGAATATATTGGGTAAAGCTCCAGGAATCACAACTTTAGTGAAGATCTGTCGTTGGTTGGCGCCGAGGTCCCGGGCGGCTTTGAGGAGCACCGGATCAATCGCGTTCACGCCGGTGACCGTGTTGATAAGGACCAGAAACACTACACCAATCATGATCGTCATCACTTTCGACGTTTCGCCGAGACCAAACCAGAGGATAAAGAGAGGGAAGAGCGCCGACTTCGGGATCGGATAGAGCGCTCCGACGAGTGGATCGACGGCATCTTCGAGGGCGCGGAACCATCCGACCAAAAGCCCCAACGCAATTCCGAGCAGCGAACCGTAAATAAATCCCTGCAGCACTCGATGCAGACTTACGGCGATCGCCCAAGGCAAACGGCCGTCTACCGTCAATTCGACCATGGTGCGAAGAACTGAAGCCGGTGCGGGAACAAGCAGTTGATTGACTTCGCCCACCCGTACCACGCCTTCCCAGATCAGAAGGAACACGATCGGAGAAATGATCCGTAGCGGTCGATAGCGTTTCCACAGAGACATCATAAATCCTCCGCGAACTCACGTTGGGATAATGGAGTGCTGGAGTATTGGAGTGATGGTTTCAATTCCAAAAACTTCATTATTAAGATACTCTTCCGCACTCCGGTTGATTTACCCATCACTCCAGTGCTCCACTGTCCCCCGATCTTTGGTTGGAGTATTGGAGTGACGGAATATTGGGTTCAATTCCAATAATTAATTTTACTGATCGCCTACGGCATTATTGATTTTACCCAACACTCCAGTACTCCATTACTCCAACACTCCACTTTCGATTATGTGAGCCCCTCCGCCTTGAGAGAACGTTCCACCTCATCGCGAATTTGCTCCGAAAGGTATTCGAGCAGCTCGACCTCGCCACGACCCGTAATACTCCGCGGCCTGGGAAGCCGGACCGGCACGATTTCCTTTATACGGCCCGGTCGAGCCGTAAAAAGGACCACGCGGTCACCGAGCAGAACCGCCTCATCCAGGCCATGAGTCACATAGATGAAGGTCCGTTTGGTCTCTTGCCAAATGCGCACGAGCTCCGCTTGCAGCACCTTGCGGGTCTGGGCATCCAGTGAAGCGAGCGGTTCGTCAAAAAGTAAAATGGCAGGATCGTTGGCAAGAGCGCGCGCGAGCGCGACTCTCTGGCGCATGCCTCCTGACAGCTCGTGCGGGTAGCGATGCTCGAAGCCGCGCAAATGAACTAACTCGATCAGTTTCTGAGCATTGACTTCACGCTCGGCTCTTGGCACGCTTCTCACTTCCGGACCAAAGACGATATTTTCCAGAACCGTGCGCCAGGGAAAGAGAGCGAATTCCTGGAACACCATCCCGGTTTGCTTCTGACCGTCTACGGATTTACTTACGTCGACCGTGCCGCTCGCGGGTTCCTCCAATCCCGCAATGATCTGGAGGAGAGTGGATTTGCCACAGCCCGAGGGTCCAACAAAAACCAAGAACTCGCCTTGCTCGACCTCCAAACTGATGCCGCCGAGCGCCACCACCTGTTCTTTGGTGCGCTCGATGTGCCAGACCTTGGCGATATCTTTAAGGCGAAGAATCGTTGCCATTATCGGTCCGACTTTGTCCTGAGGCGCTCCGCCGCCCACAGGACAGCGGCAACAATGTTTTGATAACCCGTGCAGCGGCACAGGTTGCCGCTCAACCGCTCGCGTATCTCGTCTTCAGAAGGAGACGGATTTTCGTTGAGAAACTCATAGAGCGTCATGAGAAAACCCGGCGTGCAAAAGCCGCATTGGAAACCCAACTTTTCTAAAAAGCCTTGCTGGAGCGGATGAAGCGGGTCGCCATTTTTGGCCTTCGCCGCCAGTCCCTCGACCGTGAGGATCGCTCCGCCGTTCGCTTGCACGGCGAGGAGCAAACACGAACGGACGGTCTCGCCGTTAAACAGAATGGTGCAGCTGCCGCATATTCCTTGTTCGCAGCCCAGATGAGTCCCGGTCAGCCCAAGCTGGTCGCGCAGGAAGTCAGCGAGCGACAGTCGAGGCTCGACGAGGCCCTCATAGCGTTTTTCGTTGACGGTGATCTCGATCGCGCGCTTGCTGCTCATCATAACCGCTGGTCGCGGCAGACTTGAACTGCCCTCTTGAGAACTCGAGCCGTCAACACTGCGGCCACGTGTTTCCGATAGGCGCTTGACGCATGAATATCCCCGGGCGGGTCCAGGACATTTTCGACCAACGCCGCTGCATCTAGCATCGCATCGTCGTTACCGCACAGCGGTCGGCGCCATTCCGAAAAGCGCGAGACGCGCATCCGCTATTTTGCCGGCGTCATCAAGCTCGACAATGGCGACGACGCCGGCAATGGCAAAGTCGCCGTGGCGCCGTGTGACCTCTTCCAGCGCGTAACCTGAGGACGGTCGAATGATCGGGAAAACGATCTTCCGAAGGATTTCGTCGGGGGCAAGAGCGGTGGTTAAGTAATCAATGAAAAATTCCTCGGCTGGGATAGTGCGATCTATGCCATCGCGAGCAACCTCGAACTTGGCATCGAGGGCTAGAGCTACTGCGGGAAGCTCGGCCGCAGGATCGGCATGGACCAGGCTTCCACCGATCGTGCCGCGATGGCGAATAGCGACATGGCCGATATGTCGGATCGCCTCGGCGAGTATGGGGCACCTCTCCCGCACTCCCGAAGCGGCAGTTTCACGAACGCCGTCGAGGCCGGAGATGCCGTTCAGATCGACGAGAGTTTTCGGCTTGGTTAGGCGCAGGTTTAATAGCGGCATCAAGCTTTGACCACCGGCCAAAATCCTGCCGTCCGGCATACTTTGTTGCAAAGCCGCCAAAGCTTCCTCGACGCTGTGAGGTGCGACGTATTCAAACGGCGCCGGCTTCAACGTTAAACCTCTTTGCGAGTCAGAAGCTGCAGGACTCGGTCCGGAGTCAGAGGAATTTCATTCACCCGCGGCGCGAACGGAACGAGCGCATCCGCCAAAGCATTGGCAATCGCCGCCGGTGGCGCGATGGCACCGCCCTCGCCGAGTCCTTTGACGCCCAAAGGATTGAGCGGTGAAGGCGACTCCAAGTGCACCGTCTTTATGTTCGGCACCTCCATCGGGCCCGGCAAAAGGTAG
>VBKY01000684.1 GCA_005879255.1 Deltaproteobacteria bacterium | reverse complement strand
TTCCGTACGGTCCTGCGTGAAAGTTTAAGCACCCGAGCGATACTGCGAATCGACTGCCCCTGCGCCGACATGATCTTGATCTGAGTTTGCATACGAACGCTGGTCCTTTCTTTGGCCATCAACTGGATCCTCCTCCAGCCGGCCAAGGTAACATCGTTCGCCGCTTCGCTCAGAAAACCAACGGGACCACCTGATATTGGGGGGGTCCCTTCCGTGAAATCAGGTGGGTCCCTTCGTTGATATTGGGTGGGTCCGCAAAATGAAATCGGTCACTGGCTTTCCGCGGGCAAATCCTCTTTGTGTATTCGCTGCAACGCGGGCAGCGAAGTAGGCAAGGCAATGCAGCACAAGGGTCAGGCGTGAGAGGGTCAGGTTTTGCGATGACACATTTCTCGCAAGGCAAGACGCGACCCCACCGTCAGTTTTACGACCCCACCGTCAGTTTTACTTTTTCTCCTCTCGAGCCGCTAAATGCTCAGCTGATTGTTTCGGATCGGGAAACTGTCAAGTGTCATCAAACCAGTGAAGGGAGAAAAACTCGTCTATGGCAATAAGCCCGGCAACGAAGAGTAGCAGCGCAAATCCCGCATACAATAACTTCACGCCAACGCTTAAAATTGATACTGGAGGTGTCTGCCACTCCAAGCCAAAGTCTCTAAAGACGGGTTTCAGGGCGTATTGAAAGAGTGGCTGGTACGGCTTATAAATCGTGCGCCGGAAATGCGGCGCGTATAACCGTAGCATATTGGGGGTCCAGTCGGAGGAGAAGCGCACAAAGCCGGATACTCGACCGAACCCTCTGAATGCGTCGGGAAAGGCAACCCCGAGCATTTTACTTACCTCTTCTCTAAATACTGCATAATCCTTCGTCTTCATTTTTAGAACCAAGATTAGCACCTTCGTCGGATCCAGGTTTTCAAATGCCTGCTTCAGCTCCCACAGCAGGCCTGTGCTGTGACCGGCTCGAATAACAACGAGAGCGGCAGATCGCATCTGATCGCTGACAACCGACTGCCATTCCGCATCGGACACATATAACCGGGCTGCCCCAGGTGTGGGCAGCTTCTCGCCCGGTCTGCCAATTGCGATCAGATCGCCAAAAGGTCGCAAAACGTCGCGTAGTTGTTCCTCCTCTGTAACGACGCCTGCGATCAAACGAGGCAATAAAAAAGACCAACCGACAAACCTTAAAACCGAACTATCGGTATCGAACGCTCTTAGATAAAGGACATCCGGTTTGCTATCCCCGATAATACTCTGGGCAGTCGCCTTCGCCCTATACTGGCGGCCACGCCAACATAGAAATGCCCCTCCGAGTATCATGAGCATTGAGATGAATCGTGTCGCAAGCGGGACGTCGATCTCACGGGCGTCTAAGTAACCGAGAATACCGGCAAGTAAAAATCCGCCGACAATCAATGTAATGCCGCTGCGACTTTGAACCGTTCCTGGTTCCACTTTATTTTTCATTCAGTCCGACCGGCCCGCGTTCACGGGTCGGCCCCGCTTCAAATTCCAATGTGCGAAGATCTCCGTCTTGTTCGCACGCAATTTATAGAACAAATCCGATATAGAAAAAATGGACGATTGGCGTTTTGACTCAGCGCTCTTTAAGCCACCATAAGTGATTTGACAAAGTCGAGCGAACTAGGCGAGTAATACCAAAGTATGGCGCAGTATAGGTGGACCGCTGATCTTAGAGAAAACCGAAAGCAAGCCGTTCATTTTCTCACAAAAAGAGTGGGAATAAAGAGAGAGTTCTTAGAGGACGTCATAGAAGAGATAAAGCAGGCAAGCTCTCCGATCAAACACCGGCAGAGAGGGTTTAGCAAAAGGATGGCAAGCGAAAGAGAAAACCGCCGTGCCGTAGAACTCGTACAACAGATAGAGGATGGGCAGAGACGATGGTCAAAGGATCCTCGCGGGACAAAGAAGA
>VBKY01000683.1 GCA_005879255.1 Deltaproteobacteria bacterium | reverse complement strand
GGATCCGCTGAAATCCCCGCGCTTGGTTACGATGCTGGCTTTGGCTTACGGGGCCGTCGAAGAAACCGCTGCGGAAGAAGTCGAACGCGTATATCGCACGAATATTTTCGGACTGCTCCATGCCACGTGAACGGTGGAAGAACCCTTCGCGTAACAGTTCGGTAGACGAAACAAGACAATGTACAAAAAACTTTATCGGCGAGGTGGCATTAGTCACCGCGAGGAGAATCCGTATGAAATCTAACACGAAGTGAAGAGGAGGAGAGTATGAACCACAGACTGATTCTGATCGCCACGCTCATCGTGCTGGTTGCAGTGGCCATGCAGACGCAAAAACACGCGGCGCACTCAGCAACACCCACTGTACCTCTGCCCACTGCGCCGGCTGAATTCACCGCTTCGACCGATAAAACATTCGATCAGCTGATGGCCGACGCGATGAGTGTGATGCACAAGGGCATGCACACCGCGCCACAGACGGGCGATCCTGACCGCGACTTCGTAACCATGATGATTCCCCATCACCAGGGTGCCATCGACATGGCCAAGGCGCTCTTGCTGTCCGGCAAAGACTCACAGATGCGTCGGCTGGCCCAGGAGATTATCACCGACCAGCAATCGGAAATTCAGCTGATGCAACTCTGGCTGAAGCAGCATGGTGCGAGCTCGCAAAATCCAACTCAGATGCCGGGCTTAGACGCAAGAAAGCACTAAGCATCAGCATTAGAAGGAGGATGAATATGAAACTAGTCTGTGCATTAGCGTTTTTCTCTTTGGTGCCTTCCGCATTTGCGCAACAAGCGCCTTGGGGGCGAACAGACATTCCAATCTCCAGCCACGATCGGGTTTACGCGGCGGACCAGACTTCAAACACGGTTTCGGTGATCGATCCCTCCGCCAATAAGCTGCTCGGCGTGATCCGACTCGGTGATCCGGTGCCCGGTGCTTTGAGCGCGCTCTATAAAGGTCAGCTCCTCGTTCACGGCCTCGGCTACTCGCCCGACTCAAAGACACTCGCCGTCGTATCGATCGCCTCCAATTCCGTCACGCTGATCGACACGGCAACGAATAAGGTAAAGGGCATCGTTTACCTAGGGCGATCGCCGCACGAGGCGTTCTTCACCCGCAATGGGCGCGAATTGTGGGTCACTGTCCGGGGCGAGGACTACGTGTCGGTCATCGACCCAACGAAGATGAGAGAAATACGACGTATCCATGTGGCGAATGGTCCGGGAATGACCATGTTCGGTCCTGACGGGCGATACGGCTTCGTCTGCTCGAGCTTCACTCCCGAACTAACGGTAATCGACACAGCATCCCATCAGGTTATCAAGCGGGAGCCGCAGAGCAGTCCCTTCTGCCCCAACATTGCCGTAAGTCCGGAAAACGACGAAGTGTGGATAACGCTAAAAGACGTCGGCAAAGTGCAGGTGTTCAGGGCCAAACCGCCATTTGAACAGATTGCGTTGCTCGACACAGGACCGATTACGAACCACGTGCACTTTGCGAACAACCGCAACGGCAAATTCGCCTACATCACCATCGGCGGAGCAAATGAAGTGAAGGCGTACCGCCGGGGTGCCAAACCCGAGTTGGTGGCCACCATTCCCGTGGGAGATCTACCGCACGGCATTTGGCCCTCCGGGGACGGAACCCGAGTGTACGTCGGTTTGGAAAACGGCGAACATGCCGTCGCGATCGACACCTTAAACAACAAGGTGATCGCTAACATTCCAATTGGACAGACGACACAAGCTCTCGTGTATGTGCCGGGCGCGGTGCCAAACGGCGATGGGACCGCCAACCTTATGCCACTCGGTGTCGCGGGTCAGGCGCTGCATATCGAGATGCTACCACCAGCAGGAGCGGGGACCAACGCGCGCGCTACTGTCGCGGTTAACTCGCTCGGAGTGATCGACCTTCTGCAAATCGCCGTCGCCGGTCTGGAACCGGGCCAGGAGTATCAGCTCTTTCTGGTCGATTCGCTGACCAAGCCCGATGCGAGCCGGATTGCGCTCGCCAAATTCACGGCCAACCCAAGCGGGGCGGCTGTCGCGCAGGCCATCGGTCCTCTGCGAACTGTCGTGGGAGTAGCGGGAGGCACAGCTGGTCAACAGTCCGAGCAGCGCTATCTGGTTGTGACGGCGACCGGCAGCGATCAGCCCGTGCTGCAACAGCGGACTCCGTGACGCGAATCACGACTGAAAATACTCAGGCACCAACATAATATGTGACTGAAAAATGAAAGAGAGC
>VBKY01000682.1 GCA_005879255.1 Deltaproteobacteria bacterium | reverse complement strand
CAAACATCATCATTCAAAACGTGGCCGGCGCGGCGGGGTTGATCGGCACCAATCAGGTTTACAATATCGCCAAACCTGACGGTCTAACCCTCGGCGCGATTTATCCCGCGCTCTACTTCGAGCAACTCGCCAAACGCCCCGAAGCCAAATTCGATTGGACCAAATTTATCTGGGTTGGCAGCACGGTAAGCTCGAACAGCCTCATGTACATGCGCGCCGACACGCCGTACAAAACCATCGAAGACATTCGCACCGCATCGACTCCGCCGAAATGCGGCGCGACTGGTGTCACCTCAACCGCCTACTACATGCCAAAACTCTTGGAAGATGCGATTGGCGCCAAGTTCGAAGTTGTCTCAGGTTATGTTGCCGGGTCGGATATCGACCTCGCCGTCGAGCGCGGCGAAGTTCAGTGCCGGGCCTTTACGATCAACGCCTACTTCGCCCGTGAGCCGTTTATTACCTGGCGCAAAAAGAATTTTGTCCGCGTACTTTATCAGACCGGGAGTAAGCGCGACGCACGGCTCAAAGATGTACCGCTGTTTAACGAGTTGATGGACAAGTACAAAACCGCGGAAAATGTCCGGCGTCTAGTGAAAGTTGTCGTAGCAGCCGACGAGTTCGGGCGTCCGATTGTTTTACCGCCGGGCGTGCCCGCCGACCGGGTAAAAATAATCCGCGAGGCGTTCAGCAAAACGATCAACGACCCCGCCCTTCTGGCTGAAGCGGAAAGACGCCGCCTCGACATCGACCCAGCCAGCGGCGAAGAGCTCGATGCGCTCGCCAAAGAAGTCATGAGCGCGCCGCCGGACATCGTGGAGAGAGTCAAAAAGCTGATCGGCATGTAACGGCGTACCGCCGCAGACGAACATAATACATGGTAAGGGCGTTCAAAAGTTCAAGGGTTCAAGCGTTCAAGGTTCTCGGACTCGTCTTCGTTCTGAACCTTGAACTCTTGAACCCCTTGAACCTTGAACGGGCGTCTGCCCAGACGCCGTTCTACCAAGGCAAAACAATTAGAATCGTCGTCGGCTCGTCCCCCGGCGGCGGCTACGACCTATGGGCGCGCGTCTTGGCGCGCTACTACGGCAAGTATCTACCCGGCAATCCGACGATCCTGGTGCAAAATATGCCCGGCGCCGCTTCCATAGTGGCGACGAATTATCTTTATAACGTCGCCAAGCCCGACGGTCTTACCCTCGGTGCCATCCTCCCGGCGATCTATTTCGACCAACTGGTCGGCCGGACAGAAGTCAAATTCGATTTCTCTAAAATCGGCTGGATCGGCTCGCCGGAACAGAACGACATCATTCACTACATGCGCGCCGATTCGCCCTATCGCACCGTCGAGGATATCCGCAAGGCCAAGGAACCGCCCCGCTGCGGCAGCTCGGGAACCGGCACGACCGGTTTTTACATACCGCGTCTCCTCGATGAAGTGTTGGGTACGAAACACACCATCGTCAGCGGTTATCCCGGCGGCGCGGAAATCGATTTGGCAGTCGAGCGCGGCGAGGTTCATTGCTGGTCGCCTTTGGTGGCGACTTACTTCGGCCGTGAGCCCTATATTTCCTGGCACAAAAAAGGGTTCGTCCGCGTGCTGCTACAAACCAATCGCAAGCGCGATGCTCGTTTAGGCGACGTGCCGACGATTTACGAGCTGATGGATCAATATAAGACTTCCGAAGCCGGCAAGCGCCTCACGCGGGTGATCTTGGTCGCGGCCACGCTCGGCCGTCCCATCGCGGTTACGCCGGGCATCCCGCCCGACCGGCTCAAGCTGCTGCGTGAAGCCTATCTCAAAACTTTGAAAGACCCGGAGCTTGTCGCGGAAACGAAAAAACAACGTTGGGATATCAATCCGCTAACCGGCGAAGAGATGGAGCAGCTTTCGCAGGAAGTCATAACCCAATCCAAAGAAGTGATCGAGCGGTTGAAGTGGGTGTTGGGGAACTGAGACAGGGATAATGGAGTACTGGAGTGTTGGAGTAATGGGATTTCGGAGAGTGATTCCGAAACCACCCAACACTCCAGTACTCCAAAACTCCATCACTCCAACCTTCCGGGAGAAACCGTTCATGAAACGGATATTACCACTTGTCGCGATCGCCGCCTTTCTGTACTGCAAACCACTGTTTGCCCAGTCCAATTTCTACCAAGGCAAGACCATCACGATCGTCGTCGCTTCCACCGTCGGCGGCGGCTATGATCTCTGGGCGCGGCTCACGGCGCGTCACATCGTCAAGTATATCCCAGGGCACCCATCGATCGTGGTGCAAAACATGCCGGGGGCCGGCAACATCATCGGCGCCAACTATGTGTACGGCGTCGCCAAGCCCGATGGCTTGACCCTCGGCGCTGTCAATCCTGCGCTTTATTTCGATCAACTGGTGGGCAGATCAGAAGTGAAATTCGACTGGGGCAAATTCAACTGGATCGGTTCTCCAGAAAAAAACGACGTCGTCTATTACATGCGCGCCGACACGCCTTTCAAAACCATCGAAGATC
>VBKY01000046.1 GCA_005879255.1 Deltaproteobacteria bacterium | reverse complement strand
CAAACGATTCATGCTCGCGTTTCTCATCGGCTTTGAAGTGGAATGCAAAATCTCCGAGTGGATGCTGCCACAGCATTACGTGAGAGGAATGCACTCCAGCGGCACGGTTGGAACTTTCGGAGCGTACGCGGCAGCGGCGAAGTTGCTCGGGTTGAATGGTGATAAACTGCGCAGCGGCTTTGGCATCGCCGCCAGTTTTGCCGCCGGTATTCGCTGCAACTTCGGCACGATGACCAAGCCGCTGCATGTCGGCCGCGCCGCCGAGAATGGCGTCACCGCCGCGCTGCTCGCCGCGCGTGGCTTCACCGGTGATCCCGATGCGTTGGATGGCCCGTGGGGATTTTACGCCGTGCAAGGCGGCGGCGTCAGTGCCGAAAAAGTTTCGCAGGGATTTGGCAAAACATGGACCATTGTCGAGCCGGGCGTATCAATCAAGCCGTATCCCTGCGGCGTGCTCACCCATCCAACCATTGATTTGATGTTGAAGCTCGTGACCGAGCACGACGCGCAACCGGACGATATCGAATCGGTGAAAGTTTACGCCGGCACGAACATCTTGAATCCGATCCGCTATCCCATCGCGGTGAACCACCTTCAAGCAAAGTTTTCTCTTCCGGCGGCGCTCGCGATGATCGCGCTCACACGCAAGGCTGGCAAACGAGAATTCTCCGACGAGTTCGTCGGTTCGACGTCCATGCAGACGATGCAGCGCCGGATTTCCACTGAATTGGATCCCGAAATCGAGAAAATGGGTTTCGACAAAATGCGCTCGCGCATCGCCATTCGACTGAAAAACGGCCGGACGGTCGAAGGCTGGGCCGACGAACGCTACCGCGGCGGCCCGGAGAACCCGTTGAGCGACACAGACCTGGAGGCAAAAGTGCGATCGTGTTGCGACGGAATCTTGCATGAAAAGGCTCAATCAAGGTTGATCGATGCAGCTCGATTGATTACGCAACTGACCGACGCTAGCAAGTTCATGCAAATCATGAACGGCGTCGACGAATGAGCCGACGACGCATAGCCTTAGGCAGCACGCCCATCGCCGTGCTCACGATAAAAGCGAAACAACTTTGGTAAGCGCAGTATGGCCGAGCAAAGCGCATCGAATGGTAAAGAATCGAACGGTGCTGCGAGGGCGCTTTCAATTCCGGTTATCGTCCTGCTGCTTGCGCTGCTGCTGATATATTTTGGACCATCCATTGGAGATCCAGGGTTTTCGCTCGGTTTTCCCAACCCCGATGTCTTGGGCGGTGAATATCGCATTAGCTAGAATGCTGTATTTTCCTCGACACGAGTACAAGCAAGCTCCGCTGGTCGGTGATCGACATGAGAGCAGGTTAGGTTAGAATTTTCTCCTCCATCGCTGTCAAAAGTAAAATTGTAAGTTCAGCAGATACTCCTGAGTCCCAGCACGCTGATTGAAATCAAACCGCAGGGCAACATTTTTGTGTAGCGCGTAGCGCTGCTGCGCGGAGATTCGCCACTCACCTGATTTCTCGCCAATGGGAAACTGCAAATAAGTCCCGGACAACCCGATCTTCCAGCGCTCGGTGACGTCCGCCAAAGTGCCGACGGTGATTCCTCCGCCGATTCGATAATCGCTGTCGAAAACCCTGCCGTATTCCGCCGCCAGGTCGGCGAAAGCGAAATAAACCTCGCGTTTCAGCCAGGCGCTCTCGGCGGCGATTCCGATGCCGCCGTTAAGATTGCCGATGCGGCAAAAGCGACAACCGTTATGCTGAATGGTTTCGAATCCGGTATTGATCTTCCAGGATGGACTTTGAAAAAGCGCGTTGACCGGCGACAGGGAGACGATATTGATCAAAGTAAACCGTTCGATCCGCGTATGTTCGCTGCGATGATAGCGGCGCAACGCGACGCCCAGGGCTTCGATTTGGGCGTCCGGGGTATAACCGTACTCGGGATCGAGCAGATCGTGAAATGCGAGGCGAAAATTGATCTCGTTGAAAATCTCCCCCTCGCGCCAGCCCACACCTAAACCGGCGCGCATAATGTCGTGTCCCTGCTCGGGCGGACCCGTGACCGGTTTGATCGCGCCGGGAACGGGAGGAATCTTGAGCTGGCTCCGAGCGACCAGGACCGCCTTGTTGCGCTCGCGGTAAACAGCGGTGTCGTTATTCTCCGTTGCGATCTGATAGAGCAGATAGTCCGATGCTACGTCGAGCACCAGGGCTTTGCGCTGCGCCGGCAAACTCGTAAAAGAATCGGCGCGAGCCTCGCTCGGATCGTGGACAATTCTACTAAGCCACGACTGCTCATCGCCGGAAAGAGCTTCGCGTTCGCGGCGAATCTGCGTGGTGCGGGCGGGGCGAAATGTGATTTCTTTGACCAGCCCCGGTTTCTCCGCGATCAGGCGCACGCCATCCGAAGGAAACGTATAGAGCCAAAATCGATCCGTGAGATGAATGTCCGGATCAGCGACCTCGATCAAAGACAGAATCTGATAGGCGCAATTCTCCTTGAAGAAAAAATAATCAAAAGAGGCGTTGCCCATTTCCCACGTGTGCATCAACAACCGCTCGATCTGCGCCGGCGTTAGATTGAGCCGGTATTCCCAAAGATCGCGATTCTCGAAATCGCCGTACTCTCTCGCCTTGATGTAATAAGGGTGCGTCGAAAAATATCCTTTGAATCCTCCGACCACACCGAGAACGGCGAAGACAAAACCATTATCCGTCGTGACATCTGCAGAATAGTTGATGGTGTAAGCGAGCAGGCGGGTTTGTTCCGTCTGACCTTTTTGGTCCACGCGCAACAGCAGGTGACCGAACATCGAAGATGGATTGTTCATGTAAGCGGACGGAAAGATCAGCGTCATTGACGCGGGATTCAATTCTTTGAACCACGACTGAAAGCGTTCGCAAGGCTCGGCCGGCAAGCGGTTTTCATCGATAGCAAGTTCGGCCTTGAGCCAATGATAGCGGGCGATGAACGCGCAGCGCGCCGGCTGACGCGAGCGTCCGACCGGTTCGGTGGAGAAAAATCGCGCGAGGGTCGCCTCGAGCTCGGCTTTGGGATCGGTTTTGCCGTTCGGCGCGAGAAAGAAGCCGGGGTCGTCGGCTTCGCTTTCGTATCCGGTGGCAAGGGTTGGACGATAGTGCAGTAGCAAATGCCAATAACGTTGCTGGTCCAGACCGGCGGTCGCGGCGCGCCGCTGCAGTTCATGAAGGTAAGAAACATCCGCGGCGCGGCTTTGCGATGTGTTTCCGATGAAGCACAGAACCAGCAACACGAGACCGACGAATGCTGACAAAGGAGCGAAAAGCGGGCCCCGACGGCTAATGTCGGGACCCGTTAAGTTTAATTCGAGGAGACTTTGACCAAGTTCGGATGGGTTTTTATCCCGCTTTGTAGTGTCTCAATCATTGCGGCGGGAGTGGTATTGCCAGACGCAACCAAGGTCGCATACTGCGTCTGCGCGAGAGCAAAAAATTCTGGACGGGTTTCTTCCGGAACACCCATGAGCTCAGCCAGAGATGCGAGATGTTCGCCTCCGCCCCGCGCCATTTCCTGAGAAAGGCTTTCGTAGTTCGCAGCGGCAAAGATATTGACCTTGTGTTCGGCCATGATCGTGCCATCGTTCGTGCAGCCCGATGTTCCCGAGCTGATTCCGAAGGTCTGGCTGCCAAAAGTGCCGTTGGTCGTCGCCATCATCACCTGTGGCGCGATGCTCTTCGGGTGGTCGTAATCCGACCAAGCCAATTTTCCGAGGCCGCAACCCGGTCCGTTGTCCGGATTAGCCGCCGCCCAAACACCCGTCGCGCATAGCGGCAGCAGAGCCACGCCTAGTCGAAGCCGTTTTGCTTTGCTCATCGTGTCGCCTCCTTGTTATTCTGTTGTAGCCCCGACTGTAACTTGTCAAATTGGTCGTGACAAGACTTTTAGCAAAATTTTTTCAGTCCTGATGGAACCGCAGTGCAAAAGTACCGCTCGTTCTTCATGCACTTGTGGCTGAACATGAGTCACTGGTTCGATCATATTGACGGCACGTGCCCGCACGGGCGATACACCGACAAAGACCTTTGTGCGCTCTTGCTGCAAAAGTATCTTGAATGATAAAGCGCAGAAGGATTCGACGGACAGAGCTTACTAGTTTGGCTGGCAGACGGACTTCGTAAATTGATGAAGAAATGAACGACCCTCGAACGGCGATCACTTCGATCTTCATCTACATGCCGCCGCGCCAAACGGCTGGCGCGCTGAAATTCACGTCACCAACTGGCTAACCGCGAATGCAGTTTACAAAAATTTGCCTGAGCTGGCCGATGGCTGGGTTACTCTGAACGAGAAACCAGGACTTGGACTTGAGCTCAATGAAGAGGCCGTGAAGGAGTTCAAAACAAAGTAACGGCCTCGTGGCAGCTTCGAACAAGATTCGAGATGCCTTTCTCCGAGCGATGCGAGACCGGAATCTTCTAATCGAACTAAGACGTGTCGGATCTTGTCAAGAAAATACTGGAGAGTTAGCGGAGGTCTAATCGCCGGAACGGACAGCGGTTGGTGATCGTGCCGAAATTTACACGGCTCCGGCCAGGGTGTGAATTCGTCCATCCACACCCTGGCACGAATTGCAGAGCAGAAGCTTAGCTTGGCTCCGATCTGGTATTCCCCGATTACCTCCACCAGTGCCAATAATAAGGACGATAATCCCACCGGTCATAGCGTAGCTCACGTCGATCCTGCCAAATCTCGCCGAGGTCCTGGCGGATCTCGCGTCGGTCCTGCGCGATTTCAGCGCGACTCGCGCCGTTGTGGAGATCCCGCTGTAACTCTGTACGGTCCCTCATCAGCTCGAGTCGGTCCTGATAAAGTTCCCGACGATCATTGCGATAATTACCGCGTCTGTAATCCGCCGACGCTGGCGCCGCTATGGCGAGTGCGCCACTGAGAACCAGAGCTCCAAGGACAACATTTTTCGATATTTTCATGACTAACCTCCTCTACACCGTTCTACCGTGATTAGACGGCGAAACCCGCGGCTGGTTTACTCATTCAAATTAGTCTTTTCGCACGTGCGCTTACCGGAGTTGTGTAAACCGAACGCAGCGGCTCGGGCGATCGCCTTTCTTATCGATGACGAATCAATAACTGGTATCTTCCTCAATGGCGAACTTGCCCAACGGGCTCTCTAAAGCGCAAATCTGCCTGGACGCGTTCAATTGACATAAGTCTACACCGTCGGCTACTTTACTCGGCGCAGGACCAAGAACGCTCTCTTAACTTCGCCGTCCAGATCGTGAGAACGACTTTCGTTGACGATAACAATGCTCCCTCAGCTCCGGGCTAATGAATCGTAGACAATTCAATAGATTTCTTTTAGCGGCAGGTGCCTCCGTAGTGGCACCGTTCAGCATCACGCGCGGGCAATCTTCAAAGCTGAAGATCGGCGTGCTGCTGCCGAAGTCGGGCGTGCAGGGCTTGATCGGCCAATCGTGCCAAAAGGGCGCCGACCTCGCTCCGGCGGTCATCAGAGAGTTGTTCGGTGTCGAAATCGAACTGATGAACGCCGACACAGAAACCAACGTTGATACCGCGCGCACCCGTGCCGAGCGACTCATTCAAGAGGGCGCGCATTGTCTGGTCGGGCCGTTCGACTCCGGCGCTGCCGGGGCGATCGCACAGGTGGCCGAGCAGCGCGGTGTGCCCTTCGTGATCAACATCGCGGCCGCCCCGCAAATCACCGAACAGGGCTACAAATACGTTTTCCGAAATTTTCCGATCGCCTCCGAGCTGGTGAAAAACGGCTTGGCGCTAACCAATGATCTGTTTCGCGCGACAGGATCAACTCCTCGCACCGCCGTGTTCATGCACGTAAACGATACCTTCGGTCAAGCGAATGCCAAAGCCGTCGGCGCGAATCTACCGCAGCTCAATTTGCCATTTAAGCTCGTCGACACCATTGCCTACGATCCTGCCGCAAGAGACTTAGCCGTCGAGGTTTCAAGAGCGAAGTCAGCCAAGGCGGATTTTCTTTTGCTCGTGTGCCGACTCAACGATGCCATCGTGCTGCGGCGCGAGATCGTCAAACAACGCTGGAACATCATGGGCATTATCAGCCCCGGCTCTCCCGGCATGTATGAAAATCAGTTTTTTCAAACGCTCGGCAAGCTCTCCGAGCATTGCATCTCGAACGTACCGTGGTATGACCCAAAAACAGCGTTGACGAAGGCCGTCGACACGGCGTTCAAGAAACAAAACCCGAAAGACCAACTTCGATTTCATGCGCTCAACGTCGGTTACACCTTCGAGGCGATCTTGATCGTCGCCGACGCTTGCAAACGGGCGAAGTCAACCAACGTCCAAGCGCTCACGGAGGCTATTCGTCAGACCGAGCTCGAAAGCCGCATGATGATCGGCGGGCCGATCAAGTTCAATGCCAAGGGACAGGTTGAAGGGAATCTTTCAGCGTGTATCCAGAATCAGGGTCAGAAACCAGTGGTGGTATTGCCAGCGGCGGCCGCCGAAGCGAAGCCGGTGTTTCCTTGGCGTGACTACAAGAAAATCTAAGTAGACTGTGTATTGCGACTAATTGATCACCTGTGTCCTGTCCCAGATGTTAGTGAAGGAATTGAGTGAGCGCGTTTGCTCGCATTCCCGCGAAAGCACGAATCGGCTAGGGGCGGGTTTAAAACCCGCCCCTACCCTCAGCCCCAGGCTGATTTGCTCGGAATGACGTCGGAATTATTCATCAGATTTCTAGGTCGCCCCTTCTAATTCATCATCGAATGTCCCTCGACCTTCTCAACCTCGCCAACGTCATTATCTCGGGAGTGCTTACCGGCCTGGTCTACGGCCTTATGGCGCTCGGTCTGTCGGTCATCTTCGGCGTCGCTCGAGTTGTGAATTTCGCCCATGGCGAAATGATGACGATCGCGATGTACTTAACCGTGGCGCTATTCGCTGGGCTTAACCTCGATCCATTCCTCGCTGTGTTGCCCGTTGCCGCGGTCTTTTTAGTCTTCGGTTATGCATTGCAAGCAACCGTGATAAATCCTTTCGTTACTCGTCCCGATCACTCACAGTTCATGCTGCTCCTGGCGATCGCGGTGATCATGACTAACTCGCTGTTGATCGTCTTCGGGCCGGACGCGCGCAGCATTAGGCTCGATTACCTCCTGGAATCGATCGAATTGGGTCCGCTGCTGATTGATCGAGGCAAGCTCTACGCCGCGCTCGTCGCATTCGGCACATCAATGACGTTGTTCGGTTTCTTCCGTTTCACCCTCACGGGCACGGCGATTCGTGCTTGCGCCGATAATTGGCTCGGCGCAAAAGTTGTGGGTCTCGACGTGAAGCGATTCTATGCTCTCGCTTTTGGGCTGGGCGCGGCTTGCGTCGCCGTTGCGGGATGCATGATGAGTTTACTAGTGGACGTAACTCCCGCTCTTGGGCCGGCCTACACGCTTCTCGCGTTTGTGATCGTGATCGTCGGCGGCCTCGGTTCGATGTCTGGCGCGCTCATCGGAGGCGTGCTCATTGGCGTCTCCGAAGCTCTTGCAGGTTTATTCATCACGCCTTCGGCGAAGAGCATGTTTAGTTTCGCGCTGTTAATCCTAGTGCTGCTCATTCGGCCACGCGGTCTGATCGGCAATAAGTTGTGAACCGGCGCGTGATCTTCGTGTTCGCAGCCCTGGGCGGCGTCTTGCTTTGCCTCCCATCAATTGCCAACAATTACGTATTGTCCGTGGCCACTCTGTTCTTGTTCTTCGCCTATACGGGCCAAGCCTGGAACATCATGACGGGCTTCGCGGGCCAACTCTCTCTCGGTCATTCGCTCTATCTTGGCATCGGCGCTTACGCCAGCGCGGCACTCTATTTCCACTTCGGCATCGGTCCCTGGGCGGGTTTGTGGCTATCCATCGTTCTCTGTGGGCTAGTCGGCTCCGTCGTTGGCGCGCTCGCTTTTCGCTACGGCATCTCAGGTGTCTACTTCACGCTGCTGACAATCGCCTTCGCTGAGTTCACGCGCATCGGCTTCGATCATTGGGATTGGCTGGGTGGTTCCGGCGGCCTGTTTCTTAAGGTAACCCGCCGCGACCAGATCGATCTGCTCAACCTGCGCGGCACGCCAGCCACGTTCTATCACGTAATCCTTGCGCTCGCGGCAACGGCGCTGGCTCTGAGCGCTTGGCTCTTGCGCAGCCGCGCCGGCTACTATTGGCAGGCCATCCGGGAAAATGAAGAAGCGGCGCAGGCCCTTGGCATCAATACTTTTCGCTGGAAGATGCTTGCGGTGGTGACTAGCGCCGCAATGACGTCGCTGGCGGGCGTGTTCTCGGCCTTCTACTACAACAACCTTTTTCCGGAGCAGATTTTTAGTATCAACCGTTCCATCGAAACCATCCTAGGTCCGATTATCGGCGGCATCGGCACGCTCATCGGCCCGATTCTCGGCGCGGCGCTTTTGACGCTGCTCGCCGATGGCGTCACGGAGCTCGTCGCTGCACTCGGTTGGGAGGTCGCCGGCGTGAAACAGTTGATCTATGGTGTGATTCTGTTCGCAGTTGTGACGTTATTGCCCCACGGCGTCTGGCCCGTCCTTGCGCGTAAGCTGAAAGTGTCGCGATGAGCATGCTGCTGGACGTTCAAGGCGTGAGCAAATCGTTCCGCGGGCTGCGCGCCGTCGGAAACGTCTCGTTCGAAGTCGAGGAAGGCGCGATCGTCGCTCTTATCGGTCCCAACGGCGCCGGCAAGACGACGATTTTCAACATGGTCGCCGGCGCACTCAGGCCCGACGACGGCGAGATTCTCTTCGCCGGCAAACCGATCGGTGGGCTGCGGCCCGACCAGGTTTGCGCCCTGGGCATCGGCCGCACTTTTCAGATCGTAAAACCATTCGCCGGTCTTTCGGTGCTCGACAACGTGATTGTCGGCGCGCTCAGGTGCTGCGCGAGAGTAGACGAAGCGCGCGCATTCGCGTCGACGATTGTCGACAAACTCGGCCTCGGATCGAAACGCGCCTTTCCCGTTTCTTCACTCACTCTGCCGGATCGAAAAAAGCTCGAGGTTGCGCGCGCGCTCGCCACCCGGCCAAAACTGCTGCTTCTCGACGAAGTGATGGCCGGGCTGCGTTCTCTCGAATGCGACCAATTGATTGCCTTTTTGCAAGAGATCAATCAACGCGACGGTGTGACGATTCTTTTAATCGAACATGTCATGCGCGCCGTCATGGCGCTGGCGCACAAAGTCATCGTGCTCCATCATGGCAAGATGATCGCGCAGGGTTCACCCGCGCAAGTGATACTCGACCCGGCGGTGCTTGAATGCTATCTCGGCGAAGAGACCCTCCTTTAATGTTTCGGAGTCGAATCGTCGTCCCGCGCGAACGCGAAGAATCTGATTCCTTCCGTTCGATCGATATGACAAGGTAGGATAGGTTCGTCATTTCGCGTTCGAATAAATCACCTTATGAACAAAAAGACATGACAGCTCTGCTCGAAGCAACAAGTCTCGACCTGTATTACGCCGACGCCCAAGCGCTTGCCGATGTTTCCCTGAA
>VBKY01000687.1 GCA_005879255.1 Deltaproteobacteria bacterium | reverse complement strand
CGCTGGCGGTGGTGCTGCTGGTGCCCCGGACGGGTCCTGCATGGCAAATCGCTTTTCATCGGTTCGCCGAAGTGTCCATCGGCATTGGGGTAGCGCTAATCTTGGCTATCGTGTGGCCGGAGAGAGAAGCCACACCCTCGGAGAAAAACTGAATTCTCCTTGCGAAAAGGATGCGGCCATGGCCAAGCGAAACAGTATCGGACTTATTGGTGAATACTCTCGCTGAAGCAGGAGTTCGGCAAATCGCACGGACATCGTCCACACCCGGCAAGCGTCCATAAAGAGGAACCGTCTAAATGCGAGAACATCAAGACCTTTGGCAGGCGCGCATCTCGCCGCTAGCTGGCTTTGTCCTCTCCGATAATCGATAGGAACGCAGAGTTAAGGCCAAACTGGTCACCAGCATAAGGGCGCCGACGATCAAGTGCGTCGTGGTCAGAAACACAACCATATCCATGGGCAGCCGCAACAGAGTTATGAACTTTGCGAAGTAAGAGCCGACGCCGAGCAAGAGCTGAACCAGCAATAGGATCCCGAGCGAACCAGCAAGCCGAACTAACTTCAAACGGGCGGCGTGGTATTTCGTGACGCGCCAAACGAGCAGAATCACATGGAGCGCGACTAACCCGGCAACGAACAAATGAGCATCCAACCTTTCGCCGGTGTGCCGTAACACCGCGCCAAAAATGACCTGGAGATAAATGAGCGCGGTGGTGATCGCTCCCAGCCGGCAAAGTCGTCCGCTATCCGCGATCGGCGCTTGAGTCGGTTCGCCCGTCCATTCACGCGAAGTGAAAAGAGCCAGACCAACCGTCAATGCGAAGAACGCTTGGGCCAGGCATGCATGGAGGATGGCGAGGGTGTTTTGTAGCAAAACGACTCTCAAGCCACCGAGGATGCCCTGAGCGATCACGACGAGGAGCGCCGTCACACCCAACCAACGCAACCAAGGCCGCCGTTCACCGAACCAGAGAGCCACTGCCAACGCGATCGTCAATAGGCCGACACAAGCGGCAACCAGACGGTGGCTATGCTCGTAAAGAATATTGCCGACCATTTCCGGCCACGGATACAAGAACATGTTATATCCAAACGTCGTCGGCCAATCGGGAACCGCGAGCCCCGCGCCCTTGCTGGTGACGAGGCCGCCGATAAAGAGGAGCGGAAAGGTCGCGCAGCCAAGGACTACCGCGAGCCGATGGGGCCACAACCCGCCTTTAACAAAGGGGGCCAGGGGGGGATTCGAAATTTGAGAATTCACATCTGACATATCGAATAATGAAAGCACGATCCGGCTACCTAGGCTGAGATCGCAGAACACCCATCGCGGTCATTCGACGGCCGCGGCCCTCCCGCCGCCGGTTGGCAATGTGAACTGGAACGTTGCGCCTCTGTCGTCAGTTGGCGTAGCCCAGAGGTGGCCGCCATGAGCCTCGATTATCGAGCGGCAGATCGCCAGTCCCATTCCCATCCCTTGCGGCTTGGTGGTGTAGAACGGCGTAAATAGCCGATGCAGATCTTCCGGTTTCAGTCCCGGACCCGAATCATGCACGGCGACCACGATGCCTCGTGATTCATCCGTGTCGGTACGAATCAGCAGCTGTCGTGGGCCGCCGCTCATTTCGCTCATCGCTTCCACGGCGTTTATGATTAGATTGAGAATTACTTGTTGCAATTGGATCCGGTCTGCAAAAATGAGTGGCTGCACAGCATCCGAAAGTTGCGTCTCCAACGCCACGCGATTACGCTGAACTTCGCTGCGTGCGAGCGCGATGACGTCACGTATGGTGTGATTGATGTCCATCCAGTCTTTCTGCGGAGAAGCTTTCTTCGCAAAGGACCGAATCCGGTTGATGATTTCACCCGCTCGACGAGCGTCTGCCCGGATCCGCTCGGCAGATTGCCGCGCCTCCTCGATGTTATCTGCGGTGAGCCAGCGCAAACAGGCGTTAGCATTATTCACAATCGCGCTGAGCGGCTGATTGATTTCATGCGCGATCGAGGCCGTCATCTCTCCCAAGGTCGCCACTCGTGTCACATGCGCAAGTTCCGACTGCGCACGAAGCAGTGCTTCTTCCGCACGCTTGCGTTCGATAAACTGACCTATCTGGCTTCCGATTGTAGCTAGCGTCGCAAGCAACTCCTGATCGGGCTGCCGGATCTCGCGGCTGAAAAACTCGATAACGCCCAACACTTCGCCGCCGAGCAAGATAGGAAAACCAAACGCTGCGTGCAGTCGTTCCCGTGCGGCAACAGGCGTTCGTTGGAAGTTGGCTTCTCGCACTAGATCCGAAATGTATCTGGGCTTACGACTGAGCCACACTTTGCCCGGCAATCCTACGCCGGCGAGGAAAGTCCTCTCACGGCTCGCCGACTCGAATTCCGGGACTTCTTTGGATG
>VBKY01000140.1:1001-71659 GCA_005879255.1 Deltaproteobacteria bacterium | reverse complement strand
AAATCTCAAACTTTTGCTCCGGGGTGAAAATCCGCCGCACCTTCCTTACCTCCTGCTTCTCTTCCATGTCGTTCCTTGCCTCCTTGGAACGACTCACTTTCTTACCCCGTTTCTGTCTCATTAGTAAAAAAACAGGTCAAAAGCAGGCGATGTGTGTGGTTCTTCCGCTTCTTCATTTACACGCAATCCTAACGTTTGAGTGGTGGGCGAAGCCCGTCCGCTGGAATGATTTAGGGCAGATGTATCACCGTTTTTTTCTAGCCTCCGGCGTTTCCCAGTAGCGCTTTAGTGCTTTCTCTGCATCAGTGCCGTGAGCTTCACTTCGCTCCTGCACTAACCGCAGAAAATCGACTACGGTATCGATTTGGTCGTCGGTGAGGCGCTTTAGTCTCCCCAAATTGTAATTCGATCTTTGAGTAACGGAGAACACTACGCTACCCAAAAGCTCATCTTCAGGACTGAGAAGGGAGGCATCGAGATGATTTACCGCGAAACGCAAGAAGCCACCCAGATAATACGCAAACGATTCCTCATCAAGGTGCGCAAGACCATCACGACATTCAACTAGCGCGTCCGAAAGCATTGGCCAGGGGATGGCACCATCTTTGAGTCTCTCGGCCTCCCATTTTGGCGTCGTAATGCATCGCGACATACCCTGATCCGCAAGGAGTGCTTGCCGCAAGGATATGCTCGGCATGGGTTTCGCCGGGAACGCCTTAGCAATTTTGATTAGTAACTGCGACGCGTCCAAATGTGCCCTAACACTATACGGCTAAGCCGTAGCGAATAAAGCGAACCCTTGAGGCGACCGTTTTTGATATCAGTCTTAAGCCGCGGGTTAGCTGGTGAACGCGGCAACTATAGCACATACGTGAAAGGGGCCGGAAATGAGAAAATACTGACAAGGATAAGAACGAGCAGGAGCACGTACCCAAGCCCCTGCGGTCTTCTCTGAAACCACGGATAGGCAATTTTTCCGACGAAAACACCCACGAAAACGGCGAATAAAATGCAGAACCCGACCAGGAACCAAGCTCCTATATCAACGGCTTGAAATGAAACACCGCTTTTCCGTAAGAGAACAAACGGACATTGCAGGATCATCCATCTGCCAGCTAACGTTGTGCTCAGCCGCGCGTACCCCGCGTCGGTCTGAAGCAGGAGGTTAGGCCTAAAAATTCACAATGTCCCCTTTTCTCTCTGCCCTTTTCTTACCCCAGGGGGATTTTGGTTGGGTTTCTTCGCCATCCTTTACCTCCTGGGAACTCTGATCACCCTAGCCGCTTTGAGTTGCTCGACGTATCCTGGAGCATACTGCCAATGAGCCCGGTTTGGTCTTGGACACCTTCGATGCATGGTCGATTGAGACGGGCTTTCTGGATAAACATCTGAGCTCGTTGTGTCTTTGATTGATCAATCCAGATCGGCCTGCCGAAGCAACACTCGAAGCTTAGTCTAGCGGGAAGAATCATGTCACAGGAAGCTGGACCGGGAATGTTTTTAACAAGGACCGAGACAGTTTCCGAAAGCTTATCTGCAATCTTCGGCCAGCAGATAAAATCTGGCGAACTTGTATCAGCCCTCGCGAAATCGATCACAAGAATACCGACCTCCTGAGCCCCAGATAGGCCTGCCTGCCTCTTTTCGAGCTTCTTCTTAACTTTCTGGCCCCAGGAAGACCTCGCAATGACCTCCGGTGTCCTACATTCAAATAGGAGTCGACTATCGGTAGAATGAGTTCCAAAATTGAAAGTAATATGTCGGATTGTAGGATCATCCTCAAGCTTTTCCACTCTAACGTCGATAACGACATCGCATCCCGGGCCTTCTAGGCGGAGACAGTCACCATCCAGTAAATTACTCTGGTTCAGCCAGCCGTGAGCTTTCGCTGCCACGTCTTTCAGCCAAAGGATTAATTGCCTCTCATCGGGTATTGAGAGCGGATAGAACACGCGCTGCGGGGAATCGCAAAGAGAGGTAACATCGATGTGTAGTTGGAAGCCTCTACCAACTTCGAGGTATTTAAGTAAAGAGCGGAGGTGCTTCTCGAGCATCTGGAAACCCATTAGATCGATTGGCGAGTAGACCTCAAGTTTAACCGACAAATCATCCCAAAAGACTTTTATGTCTGGTCCCTTCTGGCTTGGTCCCGCCGTAGCCGGGCGAACGCTATCGCCCAAAGACTCGCGAAGGTGTAAGAACAAGAAGAGCTCGGCTAAGCAGCTATCAAGTTGGAAGGGATCTGTCTGGCGGAGCACGCGGGTCCCAATTGGACCACATTGAGGCAGAGCGCCATTTATCAGTTCTAACAGCTGCTCTATGTGCCTGTAGTGCATGTTGTCGAGAAGACGGACAATTTCAAGTTCAGAGCGACCCGCTTTTGGGATCGAAGCTAGCCGGTCGATTACTTCAAATCGTCGCCGAGCGTTTTGAACTTCCTGTGTGATTGGATAAGAGAGTTGGTAAGGCATCGTGTCGTTGCATACTGTAACACAAAAACGTTACGGTCTGAATGAAACCAAATTCTGATTAGACACTGAGTTCGAATGGCTTGAAACGGCTTGAAGCAAGTAGCAATCTTTTTCGACTTGGCTAATCGCCACAGCCTCGAATCGTCGTCGGTCCGCCTACGGCCTTTAGCTCCTTCGGCGAGCTTGTCCAACTTACTCCTTCGAATATCTTCTTCGATCTGATCGATCCCAAGCTTCAGCGTCGAACTCAAGAAACCATCTTCGAAAGGCGCCAAGTTCCGATGGAGTGAGATTCTGAACATCACTTCCCTCTCGGCTCGCGTGGGTCCACGGTGTCGGGTAGGCAAACGTACCGAAGGATCTGGTTAGCTGTCATGGGCCCGCCATCCTTCGGATAGAAGAGAAAACTTACCGTGTCCCCAGTCACCTTGTATAACACCTTTTCGTCCTTCGGCGGAATTTCTGGATTTGTCACACGCTCGATCGTTTCCCGAAGCTTGCGTCGACATTCCGTCTCGGTGGAAGAAGCTGTGAGCACGAGCCAGGCGCTCTTTTGGGTACCCCAGCGCCCGCCAGTGGGATTTCCAAAGCGACTGTCCTGTACCCAAAGCACCAAGCACCCTCCGCCAGCGCATCGCTGGCAAAGATGAAAGGCATGCTTAGAAAAACCAACATAACCGACCATCTTACCTTCATGTGGTTTTACTCACGTCCGAAATGCCTAACTATTAAGTGAGCCGCTGTTAGCTGCCACAAACCCGGGGCGGCTTATCCGGCGACGGCTTCCACAATAAAATCCAAATCGGTTGCAATATTCATCAGCTATCTCAACTTGTCAACGTAAAGCTTCCCGCCAAACCCTGCCGGGACGGCGGCTTATCTCCCTAACGATCGGCGGCTTATTTCGGCCAAAGTATAAATGAGTTACCGCCCCATCAGTTTCTTCACGAACCCCTCATCTTCTAGCTTTTTCAAAAACCGATCGCTGATATAATTTCTCGCATCGACTTTGGCTAGCTTGGGATCTGCTTCGATCAATGGTTCGATGACCGCCTGCATGGCGGTGAGGGATGGGTACGGCACGTCGGGGATGCGGCCTTTGTTGTACTCGTAGGACTCTTTCAACGCTTCTTGATCGCTCACGCGGGTGAACTGCGCGAGCGCCTTTAAGGTGTACTCTGGCTCGTTTTTGAAAATCTTTATCGATTCCACGTAAGCTCGCATGAAATTCAGGATCTTTGCTTCGTTCTTCAATAGCAACTTGGCGCTGCCGCAGATGCCGGTATTGAAGTATGGGATGCCGAGGGCGGCCGCGTCGGCGAGAATATTGAAGTTGAACTTCTTCGCTTCGGAGCCGAAGGGCGCGTTGAAAACCGAAGCGTCGATGTTGCTGGACTTGAGAGCCACGAGCCTTTCGGTCTCGTTGCCGATCTGCAGGATGGTCACGTCCTTAGGGTTCACGTTGACTTTTTTCAACAGCGCCTTGACGCCGAACTCGGATGACGAACCGAAGCGGCTGATGCCGAAGCGCTTGCCCTTCAAGTCGGCGACTCTCTTGATCTCCGGACGGGTGACCAGTTGATAGCCCATCCGATCGTCGGACATGGCGATGTACAGAATATCGGCGCCGCGCAGATTCGCCGTGACACCGGGCGCGCCGGTTAGCTGGGCCACGTCCGCGTCGCCGGACAGGAGAGCTTGGATCGCCGTGCTCCCGCCCGGCACGTAGACCAGAACCGAGGACAAGCCGTATTTAGCATAGAGACCGCGCTTCTCCGCGATGGAAATCAGCAAAGCATGAGGATTCACCGAGCTATATAGAATCCGCACAGTAACCAAGGCGAAAGTCCTGTCAGCTGTGAAAACAACCAACAGACAGCAGAGCAGACCACTAACAAGAAAAACTTTCTTCATCGCCACACCTCGCGCAGACTGCGTACAATTACTTCTGACTTACTTGTCGCGGTTTTACGCGTAGACGAACGCAACTGTCAATGGGGACAAAGATGGTTGGTGTGATCGAGTATTGGAACAATGCAGTCGGTCGGGCTAACCCGAGACCCGAAACCCGGAACTCGAACCGGCGATTACGAGCGCACGTACGCCCCGAGTGCGTCATGCCAATCGCGCATGGAAGGCAAGCCGAGCTCTTCCGAAAGAAGACAGCGCAGCGGAGTGTAGCGCGGCCGCGGCGCGATGCGCTTCATGTCACGCTCGTGAGTAATTTCTATCAGAGAATCTAGCTCTCGACGCGCTAGTCCGAGCAGACGGCCCGCTTCGAGGGCGAATTCGTAATAGGTGCAAATCCCCGTGTTGACGACGTGGTAGGTTCCATAGAAACCGGTCCGGCGAATCATCATCACCCGGTCAATCAAATCCTCAACGTAGGTCGTGCTCGACCAGATGTCGTCTATGGCGCGTACTTTTTTACCTTCTTCGAGATCGTTATGTACGCTGCAAAGAAAACTATTTTTACCGCTGCCGTAAACCCAAGAGGTGCGAATGATATAGCTCTGCGCACAAGCCTCGTGCACGGCCTCTTCACCGATTAGTTTCGTTTTACCGTAAAGGTTTATGGGCGCGGGCTCGTCCGTAATCGTGTAGGGCGCCCGCCCGACAGGCTCGCCTTGGAAAGCGTATTGTGTGCTGAAATGAACGATTTCCGCGCCGACCCTATTCGCCGCCTCAGCGAGATAGCGTGGACCTTTGGCGTTGACAGCCTGAGCCTTCGCCGAATCTTGCTCGGATTCGTCGACTTGGATTACTGCGCAGTTGAAAATCAACTCAGGCCTGGCATCAGCGACGTATCGTTGAACAGCAGATTGATCGGTAATATCGAGATCACCATGTTTCAGCGCGAGGACGTCATGCTGACGCGCCAACCGCTGCGCCAAATGGCTTCCGACCAGTCCCGCGGCGGCTGCAATCAAAACTTTCACAGAACGTGAGTCTAAAACGAGTGGGCGTGGTCATCAAGCGCAAAGGGCAACCACGAGGGATTGCCGCAACAAGACCGGCACTTGGCGACTGATCGTTAACAGTGGAATCTTCTGCGCGCTTCGCGGCTAAGAAATTTTTTGTGTTCTTTGTGATTAGCGATTTCCTGTCACAGGGAGAAGCGCTTAAAGAAATTCCACATCTCCGTGTTCGCGTCGATGATATCGGTCGACGGACCAAGCAATCGCTCCATGAATTTCTGCTTTCCGCCCGGCCAAACGTGTCCCGCGCCGGTGAGTTTCCAGAGCGAGACCTCGGCGCCATCGCGGCAGTTTGAATAGACATAACGCGTCGCCGTATGGCCGCGCGTGTCGCTGTCGGCGCGGCGCTCCGTGACCGCCGGTTGCGCTGCGCAACCGTCATGCTTCACCCAGCGCGCGATCATCTGGTCGATATTGGGGTGAAACACATGGCTCTTGGTCATGGGAAACGGCGGTCCGAGCCCGCCGGTATAAAGCGCGCGCGGATCGTCGACGCTATGGAGATGCATCACAGGAACTGAACGAGCAGCTGTAATCGCCGGAAACACCATGCCACCCGCCACCGGCGCGATGGCGGCGATCAGATCCGCCGCTTCGGCGGCGAGCCGGTGCGCCATCATGCCGCCATTCGACAATCCGGTCGCATAGACGCGGCGCCTGTCAATGGGAATCCGCTCCGCCAAATCGGCAACCAGCGCACGAATAAAACCGACGTCATCGACGTTGTTGATCACTGAATACGCGCAGCAGGTGCCGGCATTCCACGTCAGCAGCCGCTTGCCGAATCTCCCCGTGCCGTTCGGATAAACCGCGACGAAATTCTCGCGATCGGCAGCGCGGTCCATCAAGGAATATTCCTGCTCATTGCTTGCGTGTCCGCCGCCGCCGTGAAAGTTCATAACGACGGGAATATTTCGCATCTCGACCGCGCGCGACGGCACATGCACAATCGCGCTGCGCTCGCGCCCGCCGTGACTAAGTGTGATCGTGTGATCACCTGAGGAGAGTTGATGAGCGAGTTCGGCTGCATTGGCAGACCCGAGCGAGCCCGCGAGCAAAAGCAAAGCAATCAGTGCGCTCAATTCTTCGAATGATTGTGCCGGCAGGATCTTCTGTCGAATGCCGAGCAAGAACGCGCTAGCGAACGACATGCGCTGCGCCGTAAAGCAAACGGGGGGCATATGCCCCCCATTAATTCAGCTTTCCGAGTAAAATGAAAATTTAATATTCAGGCCGCCGTTTGAGCTCTTCGAGTTCCCGTTGCTGGCGCGAAATCTCCTGCTGGTTTTGATTGATCTGCCGGTCTTGCTCGGAAGCGGCATTGTCTCGTCCTTGCAATTGGTCACCGATTAGAGCGCCTGCGCCCAGGCCTAGCAAACCGCCGATCGCCGCGCCTGCGCCCGGGTGACGCACTGCGGAGCCAATGATGCCGCCCGCTGCCGCCCCACCGAGAGCGCCGATCCCTGCCCCTTTTTCCCTTGTGGTGAGCGCACCCCCGGCACATCCCGCTACTAAAGTGGCAAACAGTCCCAGACCGACGACAGCACCAGAAAACCTTCGGGCAACCTGCGAGTGATAATTCATAGTTTTCGGCCTCCTTGGATCGTTAGACGGGGGAGCCGAGGTTTTGTTTACACCGCCGCTGCCGAAAAAGACGTCGAAAAGCGGCAGAATGGGCGATATCTTACGCTACAAAGTGATGAATTAGGGCAATCTTTGAATCGTCGCGATGCGGTCGTCGAGTGCTGGGTGGTTCGAGGCGGGGGAAACGCGGCGAATCCAGGTGAGTGCGTCCACCAGGTTTTCCTTTGGATATCCGGCCCGGCGCAGGATATCGACCGCATGGCGGTCAGCGGCATACTCTTCATTCCGGCCATAAGCTCTCATCCCCAATTCGCCGACGATGGGGACTAGCACGCCAGCCGCAGGAAACAACTGCTGCAAGCCAGCAGCCAGGATGTTAGCGCTCGTCCCGATCGCCTGGGCTTTCGCCACATGGCCAAGGTCCTGGTGCGCCACCTCGTGTGCGAGAACGCCGCGAAGTTGTTCATCGTTGGCGCGCTGCAAGAGTCCCATGGTCACCAAGAATTGGCAGCTTCCGGCATTGGCAGCGTTGATTTCGCTCTGACTTGCAACGCCCACGCGCACGTCCTCAAGTCGGCAAGGGTGATCCATTGACCGAAGCAACGGGACCATCACTCGGCGCAATCGCTCCGCATCGTGAGGGTCGACGCGACGGGACGAATACGAAGGCGACGGCGATGGGTACTCTTCTCTGGGCGCGCGACGGCTCGGCGTGGGGCCGACAGCCACACAGGCGGAAAATGTCAAACCGGCGAGGAGCAACGCAGCAAGACCCGTTGCCGCCGTCAGATATCCAGGTTGCGCTTTTTTCTCGACCGGAAAATCCTTAGCTGAAACCGGAAACATCTTTGTTTGAGCCATACAGGCGACCTACCCTGAGTACAAGTTAAGAAGCCGGCTGGCGAGCTCCGGCGGAAGTAGATTGCGTGCCGCGCTTGTCGTCAATCAGGTCCAGTTGAACAGTACCAAAAACGATTTTGCTGCTTAGTCTTATCGGCAAACGTCGCTCATCAGCCGATAGCCAAATCGCTGCATCGTTCAAGCGGCTGGCGTAGCCGTTCCTGGTAATATTCTGGATACGTGGAATGACTCGAAAGGCTTCGACGGTTTTGCCGGACTCGAGCGTCACTGGCTCCTTTTTCTCGACGAATAATTCCAACAGGTAGCGATAGCGTCCGCCGAAGACTTTGAAATAGAGCCGGTCGCCGACTTTGAAGTCAATGCTGCGAGCAAGATAGACTGCGGTAATCGGGTCGAGGGTGTTTTGAGATTCGAATTCGTAAATTTTCGCTCTCTTGCCGACCTGCTGCCGATTGACCGCCCAGCGCTTGGAGGCCGGGTCGTGCCGGGCATCGGTATCGATCACGCGGGAATTTTCCCTCTGACTGAATGTGAAGCGTGACGGCGAAAGCGCCTTGGCATCGAAAGTCGAGCTGATTGTGTCGCGCATCTTCCAGATGAGATCAAGCGCTCTCGACGTTTTTGCCTCGACGCGCACCTGAAATACTTTTTTTCCGTCGACAACCATTGGCACGGTTTGAACTTCAGCAGTAGCGATGGAGATCATGCCATTCCACGAAGCGCGGTAGATTTCCTTTTCTCCCGTTTCAAAAGACAAACCCTTGGGTTGATAAACCGGAACCAACTCGGGCTTGATCATAGGCTGGCCGGCTTGACCGGCGTAAGCCAAAATCCCGCCTAGGACGATGCCTATGGCGAGAACGATAGGGAGCTTCGAGCTGATCATGTCAAATGGTTTAGACGAATGGCGTCGCGAAACGTTTAACCGGTAAATTATCACAAATCGAACTTTTCGGCGCCTCCCAGTCGAAAAAACATGTCAATGTAGCGCTTGAAAGCCGGGCCCGCTGCCCCGGCAATATTTTTAAGTGTCTGAAATAATTGCACTCGGTGGCGTTTTACATTACGCTCAACCGCCAAATAGCCAAATATGAGGAGGACAAGATTCGTGCGCAAACGAACCCGGGCAATCACACTAAATATATTGTTCGCGGTCTATTTTGTATCGGCCGTAGAGCCCTCGAGCTTCGCCCAGGAAGTTAAGCAGTCCGCCGCTCCATCGTCGCCGTCAGGTCTGCCTTCGCTCCGGGCCGTGAAGTCGTGCATGTACAGTGCGGTCGGCGCTGAATGTCTCGATCAACTCTTTCGCGAGGCGCTGGGAACCCACTCGACGATGGAGCTTCTGCAACTCATCGAACGGTTCGAGGCCGAAGATGCGGAGCTCAGGCGTGATTGTCATCCGGTCGTGCACTCACTTGGCCGGGAAACCTTTCGCCTCAAAGGCAATATTCATGAATCGTTTGCCGCTTGTGACCAGACCTGCCACTCAGGCTGTTACCATGGTGCTGTGGAACGCTTCTTAAGGGGCGACAATATCTACTTCCAAATCGACAAACACCCCAGCACCGCCGAACTTAGACAGAAGGCCGTCGTTGCTTGCGACCCGAAGATTCCGCTGCGGTTTCGTTTCCAATGCCTCCATGGGCTCGGTCACGCCCTGTTGTTTTTCTCTCGTTATCAATTACTGCAGTCGTTAGAAGTCTGCGACGTTTTGCCCGAAGACTGGAGTCGAAACTCTTGTTATGGCGGGGTTTTTATGGAAAATGTCGTCAACGCGACGCCGGAGAGCCGCGATTTGAGCCCCACCGATTACCATTATCCGTGCAGCAAACTGAATCCGAAATACCGTGGCGAATGCTACATTATGCAAACCTCGCGCATGACTGAAATGGGACTCTCTACCGAGGAGCTATTTCAAGAGTGCGACAAGACCGGCGAATTTCGCCATCAGTGCTCGGCGTCGGTCGGCCGGGATTTGTCAAACTTTGCCCGCGCCGGACAAACCCGAGCGACCGTGGAGAAGTGCGAAATTGTCAAGGGCGAAAGCCGCTTCGCGTGCATGCGCGGCGTCGTCTATGCGCTCATCGATAGTACTTGGGATGGTCGCTATGCGCTGCCGTTTTGTGCCGCGCTCAGCCAAGAAAACGATCGGAACATTTGCTTTCAGACAAGCGCGCACTATTTGAAAAACACTTTCGAAAAATCGTCTGCGGAAATTGCTAAAGATTGCTCGGAACACTTGAGCCAGCCGGCGCGTTGTGTCGAGTTATCGTTGCCGTAGTCACGTCCTGGATTCGCCGCACGCCCAGTGGGCCAGCGCACCGTCTTTCTCATGCGGTGACGAAAGCACGGCCTTGCGACTCGATCTAGTTAGTGCCAAAGTAACCCCGTTCGAAAGAGTCACGATAAGCGAAATCGCAGAACACATTCCTGGACATGAGTCTACCGGTCTTGCTAGTGATTGATGACGAGTACGGCGTGCGCGAATCGCTCAAAATAGTTTTCAGCAAAGATTATCGTGTGCTCGAAGCCGACAGCATCGACGCCGCGATTCCCCAGGTCCAGGAGGCACACCCCGACGTCGTGCTGCTCGACGTCCTGATGCCGAAAGCCGACGGTCTCGAAGTCCTCCGGCGCGTTAAACAAATCCACTCCGGCTGCGAAGTCATCATGCTGACCGGCGTCAACTCACAACAGCTGGCGGCGAAGGCGATGGATTCCGGCGCGTTCGACTTTATCGGCAAACCCTTTGACGTCGTCGTTCTGCGCCAGAAAGTCTCGCGAGCATTGGCGCAAGTGATCCAAAAGTCAGGATCATCTTCGGCTTAGCGCTCGATGAAGAAACGTGCATGTCGTAATGGTTCTTCCGGCACGTTTCGGCACACTCCTCCGCAATAATATCAAAATCTTGTGACAAATTTCTGACACGCCGGCCAGTTCTTTGTTTATCCCGAACGTTTATGCTGGGTAAGCATCGGTCGAAAATTCTCGTCTTCGTGGTCGCGGCTATTTTACTCGCCGCTTGCGCCCAGCTGAAACAGTGCGCCTACGAAGGGGTCAACCGGGATGACTGGCAACAACCACAGAGAGTCATCGCGGCGCTCAACGTCCGTCCGGGCGATCAGGTTGCCGATCTGGGAGCCGGCGGCGGCTATTTTACCTTCAGGTTGGCAGAAGCGGTGGGCCCGGCCGGTAAAGTTTATGCCGTGGATATCGACCGAGACATGGTCGATCTCATCGCCAAACGAGCCAAACAAGAGACGGCTGCCAATATCGACCCGATCCTCGCGAAACCGGACGATCCGTTGCTGCCGAAGGCAGGGGTCGATCTGATCTTTACTTCGAATACCTACCACCACATCGATAATCGCATCGCTTACTTTTCGAATCTGCGCAAATATCTTCGACCCGGCGGTCGAATTGCCATCATCGACTTTGATCGCCGCTCATGGCTAATAGGACTGTTTCGCCATTACACGCCAAGTGAGTTCATTAAGCCGGAAATGGAGCAGGCAGGCTACTCGCTCAAGGAGGAGTTTGATTTCTTGGACCGCCAATCCTTTATGATTTTTACGGCGAAACCGTAATTGAAAGGTAATTTGATGGGGAAAAGAGACTAGCCGGTTTGCCGATGGCTCTTCGTGGCGGGTTCATGCTGCCGTGCCGTCATCAACTCTTCTAGCAATTTCACCACATCCCACGGCTCGCGCAAATTGAACTGCGCCCCGGTGCGTGCGATACCGACCCGAACCGAATGGGCATGCGCGGGCAGAACCCTGAAGATATCTTCGTCATCGCTGTCGTCGCCAATCGCGAGAATGAAATCGAAATCCTGCTTCGACAGCCATAACTGCGCGGCCTTGGCCTTGCTGATGCCGGAGCTTCTAATTTCGACGGTCTTACTTCCCTGTACGATTTGCACGTCGATATTTCCCGTGAAACTTAACAGATCGTCGGCGATTTCCCGAGCCACAACCATCGCCTGTTCGGGGTCGGCCGAGCGATAATGCCAGACCAAAGAAAAGTCTTTGTCTTCGATGAATGCGCCGGGCAGCCGGTCGACGTACATCTCGAGCAGCGGCAGCAATTTTTCTTTCCAGCTGGTGGTGTGCGGGCTGGCCAATCTCCAATCGGAGTCTCGCTCCTTGATCCAGGCCCCATGCTCGGCGGCGAACGCGATGGGCAAATGATCGAACCAGCTCTGCATACTCGGTCGATCCCGGCCGCTGACAATGACGACTTCATTGCGGGCATCGGCTGCGAGACGCGAGAGTAAATCAATAATCGCGTGCGGCGGTTTCGCCCCTCGCGGGTGGTCCGCAAAGGGCACGAGCGTTCCGTCATAGTCGAGCAGAATGAGCCGGCGCGAACTGCGTCGATACCGCTCGGCCATCGCTCGGCGGTTGGCGGGACTTGGAAGCTTACCATAGACCCTATCACGCTCTGGCCCGACAAAGATCAGCTCGCTGAAAAAATCCCGCGCCCAGCGGGCCAGGTCGAATCGACGCAAGCGATTCTGCATAATTGTGACGCGCCGCTTTTGCTCTGCGAGCGGCATGCTCAAAGCCTCTTCCAGGGCTTTGGCGATTTCTTGCCGGTTATTGGGATTGATGATCAGCGCTTCACCTAATTCGCGCGCCGCCCCGGCCATTTCGCTCAACACCAGAACGCCGCTCTGATTGGTTCGGCTAGCGATGTACTCCTTGGCAATGAGATTCATCCCGTCGCGCAACGGCGTTACCAGCGCCACGTCGCTGATCGTGTACAATGCGACCAGTGACTCAAAAGACAGAGAGCGGTATTGATAAAGAATCGGCGTCCAGCTCACGCTGCCGAACTGCCCGTTGATTCTGCCAACCAGCTCTTCGATTCCTTTTTTCATCCGCTCGTAGTCTTCGATGCCGATACGCGACGGAACGACAACCATGAGCAGTGTCACCTTGCTTCGCCAATCGGGATTGGTCTCAAGAAAGGTCTCGAACCCCTCTAGCCGGTTCAGGATGCCTTTCGAATAGTCCTGCCGGTCCACCGATAAAATCAGTTTGGTTTCCGCCAGCGTTCGCTTGAGGGTTTCTTTCTCTTCGCGCACGACCGTGCTGTCGGCCGCGGCGGCAAATTTGTCGAACGGCACGCCCATCGGGAAAGATGCAACTTTGACGGCTCGGTCGTGTACCAGCAGTTTGCCCATTTGGTTCTCATGGCCGAGAATCCGCAGAACACAACGGAGAAAATATTGTGCGTAGTCAAATGTATGAAAGCCTACCACGTCGGCACCGAGCAGGCCCTCGAGGAGATCGCGACGCCATTCGGCTGGCATGAAGCGAAAGATTTCATAGTGAGGAAACGGGATATGCAAGAAAAACCCGATCGAGAGATCGGGTAGCCGGGCGCGGATGAGCGCGGGTAATAGCATCAGATGATAATCATGGATCCATAAGAGATCGCCCGGCTTAAGAATCTCCAGGGCGGCCTCGCCGAAAGCTTCATTTACCTTTTTATAGTGTGCCCAATACTCCGGCTCATAGCGCGCATATGAGGGAAAGTAATGAAACAGCGGCCAGATCGTTTTGTTGCAAAAACCGGAATAGAAAGCTTCGATTTCTTGCTCGGAGAGAAAGACCGGATAGGCGTGGAAGCGGGATTGCGCTTCCAATTTAACCCTGTCTTTGAGCTGGGGGCTGACGCGGCCTCCCGGCCAGCCGATCCACACATATTCAGCATTTCCAATGTTGGGAATCTCAATGGTTTCGAGCAGTGCATGCAGACCCGTAGCAACACCGCCGGCGCTATTTTGAAACTCAATATCGCCGTCCTTCTCGGCCACAGTGAAAGGCAATCGATTGGAAACAAGCACAATTCGTTGCGGTGTGTGAGCTGGCAAATGCGTGACCTGCCGACCAGAGTCTAAATCCGTAGCAGTCAAACCGGATCCATTTCGAGCGCCGGTGTCTGCGATATTACTATAATACGTCGTCATGTATCCACTAAGTCAAGCGAAAGAAATCGAAAAGTTTTCGGAGCTGGGCTCCAAACCCACTCACGCGGCCTTTTTGGAGTGTACGCGACAGTACCGGACTGTTGATCGAAACAATTGTGTCGAATGTTCGCCGGCGGCTCTCACGCATCACGTAAGGTTGGCATAACAGCCCGCGGCTTTCTTCGACCGAAATTGGCCTTCTCGCCACGGACCGTGTGATCGAGGTGCGGGGTGGAAGTCGGCCCACCCCCGCTAATGCCAATTGGATATCGGTTCACGCAGCATCGATGGGCAATCGAGTGAAATCAACAATATCGATGCTCGTCAACCGCTGATAGGCGTCAAGCTGCAAAAATTTCGCAATTGGACACACATGTCGCTGCGGAGCTGCTCGCATGTGCGCCGCGCAATTTGAGATCACGGGATCTAAACTTTCCCGTTCTATTCAGCAGCGGGATTGATCTCGGTCACTTTGGGTTGGCCATCTTTTTCGCTGAACGAAATGGTCACCCTCGCCCCGACTTTAACATGCTCGATACCTTTGGTAGCCTTCGTCGTTTCGAAGGTTTCCTCGCCTCTCTCAGTCTTCAGGACGATTCGATTCTCCGCCTTATCGACCTTCAAGATCGTTCCCTTCAGTTCAGCGGCACTCAAGGCGGTCGGAAGGATTAGCGCCAAAAGAATCAAGAAAACCTTATTCATTGCGATTTACTCCCCTTGAGCTCGACGCTCATCGCTTAATTAGCCTTTTTGCGATGAATCGTCTTTTTTCTCTTCCGGCTTTTGTCCCTGGGCCGTTCCCGGCATGCCCGTGTCAGATCCGCTGCCCTGGGAGACGCCTGGTTGGTCCGCCGGCGATTTCTCGGACATCGGAGCCGGAGGTGTCGCGCTGGACGTTTGAGGCGCCTGGTCTTCTCCCTTCTTTTCGCCGCAGCCGCCAATGAATAACGCGAGCCCCAAAGTCGTGGCAGCAATCCATATTAGTTTTTGGTCTTTCATGCCGAATCCTCCTCGAATAATAAAATTTTAGAACCGCTATTTTTTTAATTCGATGGCGCGACTCGTCGAATAGCCGTCAAGACACGCATTGCAGAAAGAGCGATAACAACGCTATCTAACAATCTTTTCGTGATTTGCCCTTTCAAAACTCTCAGCAGGATAAGGATCAAGATAACGCTATCGCCTACCTTTGCCATAATTCTCCCAATGGATGCGTCTATTTTCATGAAGAGTTCCCCAAAAATTGTGACCGAGCAGCGTCAGTATTCGCCTCGTTCCCGCCTTAATCTCTCCAACTCCCGGCGTTGTCTATCAATTTCCGCCTGGTTGCGGCGGATCTCGTCGTCTTGTTGGTAATTTCGGTTATCTTGGCCTTGCAGTTGATCCCCGACCAATGCGCCAGCACCTAGGCCGAGGCCACCACCGATGGCTGCACCGGCGCCGGGATGGCCGACAGCACTACCGACTATACCGCCGACGGCGGCGCCGCCGAGTGCGCCGATTCCCGCACCCTTCTCACGCGTTGTCAGCGGACCACCAGCACAGCCGGTGATAAACAATGCCCCGATTAATGACACTGCAGTCAGCGTGTTTCTGATTTGTATCCGTTTCATTTTCCACTCCTTTCGGCCTGCCCGCGCCAAAGGCGCCTTTTAAAGGCGTCTGTCTTGCCGTCGGGCTTCGCCTGCTATGATTTCTTTCGCTCCTCGTCAATCAGCGTCAGCGCCTTTTGACGCAATTGCGGATTGCCATTGACCGCCGCAAATAGCCGGTTATAGCCCTGCGGCGTGAGCCCCTGTTTCTCCAGTGCTTGCTTTACCTTATCGTCTCCCTCGCGCTGGATTTTCAGCTTCTCTTTTTCATCTCTAGTGTTGTTCATTTTGGGTTCGTAGTTCTGTCGTATCTTTTGGTATTCAACGTACGCCTTCGCAAAAGCTCTGAGCTCTTTGTCGCTGACATTGCTTGACTCCGCCGTTGAACCCTGTTTTGCCACCAAGGCGGACAAATTGACCGACAGGCATAAGGCTCCCGCGACCAAAGCGCTACGAATAAAGTCGGTCGTCGCAAAGCTCCCTTCATTTTTCCGGCATTCAGCTTCGGACCGGTTTTATTTCGACGGACTTGGATTGCAATTTCTTGAGCAGCTCGGCGAACGAGGCATTCGCCAAGACACGGTTAAACTGCGAACGAAAATTGTTGACCAGGCTGATGTTTTCGATGACGACGTCGTACACTTTCCAATCATTGCCTGCGGATCGAAGTTTGTAATTAACTGAGATTTGTTCGCCCTTTTTGGTCACGATCTTAGTATCGACGTCGGCTTGGTCTTGGTTGATGTTTTCGCGGCCGTAAACAATTTTTTCTCCGTCATAGGATTCGATCTGGTCAGAGTATGATTTCTCCAGAAGCTCAGTGAATAGTTGGACAAACTGGCGCTGCTCATCGTTGTTGCCCTTCTGCCAATTGGATCCCAGCGAGCGCTTGGCCATTTCACCAAAGTCGAATCTGCTTCCGATGATTTGCCGTATTTGCTCGCGGCGTTCTTTCTGCTTATCGGCGGATTTGAGTCGCGAATCCTGAAGCACGGATAACACCTGGTCCGCCGTCTGACGCACTTGCTCGGTCGGAACGCCGGCTCTCAATGCAGCCGGACTTAACGTAAGCAAACACGTAGCTAGTAAAGCCGCAATAATATTTTTTCGGTCTAGCATTGCTCCGCTCCCTATAGAGGATTAAATCGAATGGCCACACAATCCGATCGGCGGTCTCAGGTCACTGCAAAACCGCCAACGCAATTGATTAATCTCAACACTCAATGCGGCTGGTTTGACCGACGATTGGAGCCGTTGAGAAAGTTTGCGAGAATATAAGCCACGACCTCATAGGTCATCTTCTCGTCGCGGACATGGCGGCCCGTTTCCTCGGTTAAAGCGACGACGAGATCGCCTAATGTCGTCTCTATTTTTGATTCCCGCGTCATATTCCACCTCCGGTTGGCCGCTGGTGATGCGATTCGAGTGGCCGATTTCAAGTTTTGCGACGGACGAGCCCGCATACGCCTACCCTCCAATGGCCGCTTAAGGCGCAGCCATAAACGACGGCTTTAGTCGTGATCCTAAATTTGCTCACATGCAAATTATGCTGTAAAAAAAGCGACTGAGGCACTTCGCCGCAATCGCGATAGGGGATTCCGCCCCCGCTGTCAGTTGTTCCGCAAGGCTTATACCAAAGCGCCCAAAGAAGCGTAACTTACCAAAATACAAGACATGTTAAGTCGATTGCGGGACAAAACGGCAGATTGGAAGCTCATCATTGTAGGAGATTTCCTACGCAGATTACGGACGCGAAGGACATTTACTGTGTGGCACAATGGACGTACTGTGAGGCACAATGGATGCGGATCCATTTGAAAATTGCCGAAACTCATCTATTCCAAAAATCCGTCGAGACGAACACTCACCATCAGTATGAGTGTGTTCTTAAGCTTATTTAATTGTAATTAAAAATTGGGGGTCTTTTTTTACTGACCGTTTGCTGTCCATCGTTTTCGCGAAGGCAGTCATATTTTTGATATTCAGCCGGACGTTCGCCGGGAAACTTTCAGTTTTCGCGAAAATAAATCCTCCAAGGGCATTGTATTTTTCATTCCCAGCAGCCCGGTAAACGCGAGACCCATCGGTCGATCGCGTCTATCAGGAAACTCCCTATAGCGCGCCGGCACTCTCGCGCTTTGAGAAAAACGTCCGCACAAGTCGCCTAAAACTCGCTAAACGCTTGCTCCACCGGCGGAAAATAGGTAATTTAACTTCGTTTGGAGCTTTCTTGACGACCACGTACATTCTCAAAAATCCCTCTCCGCCCATTCGCAACAGCTCCGGGCTCGACTTCCGCAAGGAACTAAACACCGCGCAGTATCAGGCAGCAACGGCAATCGAAGGAGCACTGCTGATCATTGCCGGGGCGGGTACCGGCAAGACCCGCACCTTGGTTTATCGCGTCGCACATCTCATCGATCAAGGCATCGATCCGCGTTCGATCCTGTTACTCACTTTCACGCGCCGTGCTGCCGAGGAGATGCTCCGGCGCGCCAGCTTACTGATCGACGGGCGTTGCAATCAAGTTGCCGGCGGTACTTTCCATTCATTTGCCAACCTTGCCTTGCGTATCAACGGCCGGCACATCGATCTAGCGCCCTCGTTCACCATTATGGACCGGACCGATAGCGAAGATGTGATCCAGCTGATCCGCACCGATATGGGCCTCAACGCCAAAGACCGGCGTTTTCCACGCAAACAAACGGTGGCGGCCATTTTCAGCATGTCGCTCAACAAGCAGATCCGCATGGCCGATTTGCTCGAACTAGAATATCCGCATCTGATCGATGTCAACTACGAGCTCGCCGAGCTTTACCATCGCTACGTCGACTATAAACAAACGAAATCGCTGCTCGACTACGACGATCTCTTGATCAGGCTTCGCGACTTGCTGGCCGATCATGAAGAAGTGCGCAACCGCCTTTCCGGTATCTACCGTTTCATCATGGTAGATGAATACCAGGACACTAACCGCCTGCAGGCCGAGATCGTCCGCCTGATCGCCGCGACGCATGACAACGTTGCGGTAGTCGGCGATGACGCCCAGAGCATTTACTCGTTTCGTGGCGCCAATTTTCGCAACATCATGGATTTCCCGAAACAATTTCCCAGTGCGCGGATCATCAAGCTGGAAGAAAACTATCGGAGCACGCAGCCGATCTTAAATTTGACGAACGAGATTATTCAGCGTGCCAAAGAAGGCTACGAGAAGCGGCTCTTCACCACGAAGGGCGTGGGCGGAAGACCTAAGCTCGTGCAAGCGGGCAGCGAGCAGATGCAGTCACAATTTGTCTGTCAGAAAATTCTCGAGCTGCGCGAGGAAGGCGTGCCGCTTTGGGATATGGCCGTGTTGTTTCGCTCGAGCTTTCACTCTTTCGATCTGGAAATCGAGCTGGCGCGTCACAATATCCCGTTCGTCAAACGCGGCGGGTTCCAATTCATGGAAACCGCCCACATCAAAGACTTGCTCGCACACATGCGTATTATCGCCAATCCCAAAGACGCGATTTCGTGGAACCGCGTCTTGCTGTTGCTCGAAGGCGTGGGGCCCGGGGCAAGCCAGAAGATTATCAAATGGTTACTGGACGGCGCTAAGCCAACCGAACGGCTCCGCTCTTATCACGCCAGAGGTAAAGTTGCGCACGGTCTGAGAACGCTCGCGCAGGTACTCGAAGAAGCCGCGCAAGCGGAGCTCCCGTCGGAACAAGCGCAGTACCTGATGCAATATTACGTGCCGATCCTCAAGCAACACTATCCGGATGATCATCCGAAACGCCTTAGAGATATGGAGCACTTTCAAGGCATGACCGATCGCTATCGCAGTCTTGAGCGCTTGCTCAGCGACATGGCCCTTGAGCCGCCCAATGACAGCATCGGTGGCGTGCTGGCGGTCAATCCCGACGAAGGCCCTCTGGTGCTGTCAACCATTCACTCAGCCAAGGGGCTGGAGTTTCATTCGGTGTTCATCATCTGGGCATTGGAAGGAAGATTTCCGTCGTTCTACAACATCAATTCCATTGAAGAGTTGGAAGAGGAACGTCGCTTGCTCTATGTCGCAGCGACGCGCGCGAAACAAAATCTTTTTATCAGTTATCCGACCAGAGTTTTTGACAGGACTCTGCGCATCGTGTTATCCCGTCCATCGCAGTTTATCGACGGTATCTCGTCACGACTGCTGGAGCCAGTCGCCCTCGTGCCGGAGGGATCTTATTGGGAGTGGGAGAGTTAAACATGGTGCAGCTTCTGCTCAACATCGTCGTCTTCATCAGCGGCGCAGTTTTAATGGCGCTCGAAATCGTCGGCAGCCGAGTGTTGGCGCCGCACTTCGGCAGCTCGATCTTCGTCTGGGGTAGCCTGATCTCGGTGGTGCTGGCCGCGTTGAGCATCGGCTATTACTGGGGCGGTTGGCTGTCGGCGCGCGAGCCGTCCTATGGCAAGCTGCTCACGCTCTTGTTGATTCCGGGAATACTGATTTTTTTCCTGCCATTTATCTATCCGTCGGTCAATGAATCGATTGCCAGCGTCGACTTCGGCAACCGGCTAAACCCGCTCATCGCTTGCAGCGCGCTGTTTCTCTTGCCCGGAATATTTTTGGGCACGATCTCGCCCTACGTCATTCGCTTGGCGGCAACTCATTTAGATACCGTCGGCAGTACCGCCGGGACCCTCTACGCGGTGTCGACCTGCGGCAGCATTTTTGGTACCCTGCTCACCGCGTTTTACCTGATACCAGCGCTGGGCGTGAGTAATATCATCCACACCCTCGGCATCACGCTGGTGTGCTTGTCACTAGTTGTAGTACCGTTAATCCGACTGCAGCGCGTCTCCATAGCGCGGGCCGTCACGGCTGTTTCATTTATTTTAGGATTGGTCAGCATGGTTTGGACTCCCTTCGCCTGGGCCAAGACGCTGTTGCAGAAAGACACTTTTTATCATCGCATCCGGATCGAAGAGGATGACGAGGCGCGCTACATGTACTTCGACCGTACCCTGCAGAGCGCGATGAATCTCAAAGACCCGACGGCGCTGCGACTGATTTATTCACGCTATACTTCTCTCGGATTTACCTTTCGGCCCGACGCTAAAAAGATGCTGGTGATCGGTCTCGGCGGCGGCTCGATTCCCAAAAAGGTGCAAAAGGAATTTCCCAACATTGAAATCGACGCCGTGGACATCGACCCGGAAGTCGTGAAGCTCGCCAAAGACTACTTCCAGGTCAAAGAAGGCAAGCAGATGCGGCTGCACGCTCAAGATGGCAGGCTGTTTCTGACGCGCACACAGAATCAATACGACATTATTTTGATCGACGCCTACTTCACCGACGCGATGCCGTTTCATCTGACGACCAAACAATTCTTCGAATTGGCGCAGAAAAGACTCACTCCGAATGGCATCATCGTGGCCAATCTCATCAGCGCCGTCACCGGCCCGTCAGGCAAGATCGCTCGCGCTTTTGTCCGAACCCAGCGCCAGGTGTTTCCGCAGACTTATGTTTTCGCCGCGCGCCGCGCTGATAACGTCAGCCTCGATACGATTCAAAATGTCATTGTGATCGCGACGCGCGACAAGCAACGCATCGACATCAAAGACATCGTCAAACGCGCCGGCGGCCTCGACAAGGGGTTGTTTCCGGACCCGATCCAAGACATCGCCGTGGCCTATTTCGACCGACCTGTCCCAGAAGATGTTCCGATACTGACCGATGATTACGCGCCGACCGATAATTTGCTCAATCCTTAGCGCGCTTCTGATAGCCTCTTGTTCGGTCCTCGGCCCCGATACGCCTCGGCGAATCGTGCGTATCAAGACGCTAGCCGACGTTTCCTTCCGCGCGAGAAATCCGCGCTGGGCCGACGAAGCCCGCGGTCTGATCGAAGCGGCATCGGACTACTACGAGCGCGAGTTCGATATTCGTCTGGTGACTCAAGGCGTTTCGGCCTGGCCCGAGAAGGAGCGCATCCCGTCGACTCCCGATTTGTTGGCACGCTTGCAGAAAGAATTTTCCGGTCAATCGAAAAACCAGGACTACGATCTCGTCGTCGCTTTCACGGCTGAAGGGGTGAGCCGTATTCTGATGGCGGGCCGACCCCGCGTCGACAGAATCGGCGATTGTAAGCAGGGATTGGCGAATTATGTCGTCGTACCGATTACTAAAGTGTTTCATTACCGGGGTCCCAACGCCGAGCCCGAATTCGACGTGATCGCTTTGATTCATGAGCTCGGCCATGTCTTCGGCGCCGAACACGTCAACGACAGAGAATCGCTGATGCACGAAGACTTCGGCTACCGAACCGAATTCGACGCCAAAAATCGCTCGGTGATACTGAAAAACCGCGCTTGTCGGTTTGCGAAATGAATCGTTCGGCGGTAGTCCTGTTTCCGGCTTTTTTCGTTTAACCACTGGAACGATTTGAACTTAGTCGCCGAACGGTTCCAGACGTTCAAGTCGTTCCAGCAGTTCCAATTGTTTTGGTATGTCGAGCAATCTCCGTATAATCATGGTCCGGCCGCGCGGCTCCGGCAACATCGGCTCGGTAGCGCGGGCGATGAAAAATCTTGGCGCCGGTGAGCTCGCGATTGTCGGCAAGGCGCGCACGCAAAGCTTTTGGGCCAAAGCAATGGCCGTGCACGGGAGAGACATTCTTGCGGACGCCTTCGTAAAGCGATCGGCGACTGCGCTTTGGTCGTCGGCACAACCTGCAGGCCCGGGCTGTATCGTAGCCACAGCCAAACGCCCCGCGAAGTAGCGCGCACGATCGTTGCTGCCGCACAGAAAGGCAAAGTGGCATTAATCTTCGGGCCGGAAGATCACGGCCTAAGCAACAAAGATCTCGAACATTGCCAGCTGCTGATGACGATTCCCACACATCCTGACTACCCGTCGCTTAACGTCGCCCAAGCAGCGGTTATTTGTCTCTACGAGATTTACCTCGCGTCACTGGGTCCGCTTAAAGACGGTGGAATTCAACGGGCGGAAGCCGAGCATGTCGAGCGGCTATTCGACATCATGAAAACTTCACTACTAAAAATAGGCTTCTTAGATTCGGAAAACCCCGAGCATATGCTACTCGCCTTCCGGCGCATCTTCGGCCGGGCCGGCTTGGAAGACAAAGACGTAAGAATTCTCACCGGCATGTTCCGCCAGATCGAATGGTATGCGAAAGACGGATGGAAAGTCGTCGAAGAAAAAGAAAAACGAGGCATTAAAATTCGTTAGTGTCCCCGTCTCAACAGTTTAACAAGGGTCTGGGGGCCCGGTCATTCCCGTGAAAACAGAAATCCAGGTTAGTCTGCTATTCGTTAATTTCGTTCTTCGTGGGTTCGTCCGCTGATATGGCTTGACCCAAACAAAACAGGAGCTTTTCCATGAACGTCAATCACTTCGAGATCAAGAAAACAGCGCTGCTCTTTTTCGACATCCTCAACGGCTACGTTCCCGCGCCGGAACCGGGCAAGCCAAGCGTGCTGAAACCGTGGATTCAAAATGCCATCCGATTAAGCAAGGTAGGGCGAGCCGCCGGGCTGCCGATTTTCTTCGCCAAGGGTAACCATCGCCCGGACAATGCCACCACGGCGCTAATCCTCACCGATACCAACAATTCACTCACGCCGTGGCCGAACGGCGAAGTGACGAAGACCAAAATGCATGTCATCGCCGGCGACAAAAGCTCGGACGTGCTCGCCGATCTCGAGCCACAACCGGACGATTACTACATCGTGAAATATCGCTGGAGCGCTTTTTTCCAAACTTATTTGGACCTCGCGCTCCGCACCCGAGGCATCGACACAATTATTATCTCCGGAGGATCGACCGACGTCGGAGTCACGTCGACTTTGTATTCGGGCAGGGACTTGGACTATAACATGATCGTCGTCAGTGACGCCTGTGGCACATCGCACGATCAACGTGCGCACGACACGCTAATGGAATTGATTTTGCCGCGCATGTCGCGCGTGCGTACGACGAGCCAGGTTATTGCGATGATAGAAAAGGCACGAGGATGATAGTCGCTCACCTGCATAATTGGTTGTCATCCCGAACAGCCTGAGAGATCTTTCCCGATAAGATTTCTCGCCTGCGGCTCGAAATGACAATCAAGACAGTCGGAACTTTTCAAGGTCGGTAATTAGAGGAGGCAATCATGGCAGGTAATGGAATCCCACCCGTCGGTGTCAGCAAAAACATCAAAATGATCGGCCGAACGGATCTGCCTGGGGGAGGCTCCATAGTCGTGGAGAACGGCTACGCCTATGTGGGCCACATCGAACCACCCGAAGGCACCTCGATCATCGATGTGCGAGATCCCAAGCATCCCAAGCTCGTGGCTCAGCTCGAAGTGCCGGAGGGGATTCACTCTCACAAAGTTCGCGTGAGCGGCGATGTGATGCTGATTAATTACGAGCGCTATAAATCGAAGAAAGAACCGCAAGCGGGTCTAAAAGTATTCGACATCTCGGATCGCGCAAAGCCGCGCGAGATCGCCTTCTTCAAGGCGGCGGAAAAAGGCGTTCATCGATTCACCTTCGACGGCCGTTATGCCTACCTTTCCCCTCATATGGAAGGTTACGTCGGTAACATTGCGTTGATTCTGGACCTAAAGAATCCGGAGAAACCGGAGGAAGTCGGCCGCTGGTGGATGCCGGGCCAATGGAAGGCCGGCGGGGAGACGCCGACCTGGCACGGCTGGGACCATCGCTGTCACCATCCGATTCGCCGCGGTGACCGGTTGTATATCAGCTATTGGCACGGCGGCTTCGCCATCGTCGACATTTCGAACATGAGCAAACCGAAAACTGTCAGCATACTCGACTGGAGTCCGCCCTACCCATGCCCGACGCATACCACGCTCCCGTTCGCAAATAAGATCATGGATCGGGATTTCATGATCGTCACGGACGAGGAAGTCGGTGAGAAGCTGATGCCGACGCCCAATGCTTTTCTCTGGGTGGTCGACATCACCGAAGAGACCCGCCCCATGCCGATCGCGAACTACATGATCCCCTACGACGGTGAATCAAAACCAGGGAGCCGCTTCGGCGCGCACCAGCCGGCGGAACAAGTTTACGACAACATTCACTATGTCACCTGGTTTGCCGGCGGCCTGCGCGCCCTCGACGTCTCTAACCCGTTTTCCCCGAAGGAGGTCGGCTACTACGTTCCACAGCCGGGCAAAGACCAAAAGGCCGTCCAGAGCAACGATGTCTTTCGCGCCGAGGACGGTAAGCTTTACCTCGTCGACCGCTTGGATGGACTCGAGATTCTCGAAAGCCAGCTGTAATCACGCGGAAACTGTTCAAGGTTCAATGTTCAAGGTGCCTAAGAGAAGATGAACAAGCCAGCACCGTCGGGGGCTTTTACGTTGAACATTGAACCTTGAACTTTGAACCGGCCCCCATGAAACTCTACAACGTCCAATACTCCGGCAACTCCTACAAAGTTCGCCTGGTTCTAGCGCATCTCGGCATTCCGTGCGAGATCATCGAAGTCGATATCTTGAAGGGCGAAAGCCGCACAGCGGAGTTTCTTAAGATCAATCCCAACGGCCGAACGCCGGTGCTCGACGACAACGGATTCATACTTGCTGAATCCAACGCCATCCTTGCATATCTGGCGCGTGGCACGAAGTTTCTCCCTGATGATCGACAGAGCTTCGCCCTCGTTTTCCAGTGGATGTTCTTCGAGCAGTACAGCCACGAGCCATACATCGCCACTCCCCGCTTTTGGCTCCAGCACAAGCCCGACTCGCCGGAAAAAACCGCGCTCCTCGCATCCAAACGCGAAGGCGGCTGCGCCGCGTTAAAAATTATGGAAGATCACCTGGCGAAGAACGATTTCTTCGTTGGTGATTACAGCATCGCCGATATTGCCTTATTCGCATACACTCATGTTGCCCATGAAGGCGGATTTCTCCTGGACGATTTTCCGAAGATCAGAGCTTGGATTGAACGTGTGAAGGCACAGCAGGGGTTTGTGCTGATGGGATGAAGCCTACCGATGAACCTCGGACGGTGCGCAAGCACACCCTACGAAGGAGCCAAGATTACGTTCCCACGAGCCCCGTAGGGTGCGCTTGTACACCATCTGTTCATGCTACATGCGAGCTTTCTTAATTTCTTCTAGCTCCTCCAGACTCCGCGGCCAATCGTCTTTTAGCAATCTTGACAAACCTCGATCCGCCAAAAGCTTCCCACCCGTTTGGCATTTCGCGCAGTAGTTCGTTTCGTTTTCGGCGTGGACGATGCGCTGCACCGGCGAACCGCAGACGGGACAGGGCTTGCGATATTTTCCGTGCACGGCCATGTCGGGACGAAACGCTGTGACTTTCTCGGGAAAGCCGGTTCCTCGCTCTTTTCGTAACCGTTCCACCCACTCGGCGAGCGACTCGCGGATCGCGTGATAGAGACGTTCAATCTCGGCCTGCGACATTTGCTGCGTCAAGCGAATCGGCGAGAGGCGCGCGCGATGGAGAATCTCGTCGGAGTAGGCGTTGCCGATGCCGCTGAAAAGATGGGGATCGGTGAGGGAACGCTTCAGCGTGTGATTTTCGCGCGTCAACCGTTCGCGGAATTGCACGAGACTCGCTTCAAAAACCTCCAGACCACCAGGATCATGTTCTTGGAGAGCGGCTTCGCCGCGGACCAAGTTAATTGATGCGCGCTTCTTGGTTCCGGCTTCGGTCAAAAGCAAGGTTCCGTTAGGAAAATCGAAAGCGGCTTGTCCGTACTTGCGGGCGATCTTCGCTCCCTTCGGCTTCCAATGAAACCGGCCGGCGATCATGAGATGAACAACGAGAAAGAATTCGCTTTCCAGCTCGAAAACGATGCGTTTGCCGAGCCGGCGAAGTGCCATGACTTTCTTTCCTTCCGCGGCGCTGATCGGCGGATCAAACGATCGCAAAACAAACGGGCTGCCGATGCGGATTTTCAGAATCGGCTGATTTAGGATGCGGTCAGTCAGAGCCTCTATATAAACGGTTACGTCGGGAAGTTCAGGCATGCTTATGGCGGACGATCGAAGATCGAGAACGGAGGATAGAGGATCGCGACCTTCAATCCTCGATCATCCATCCTCGAATCTTTTGCGACCTTTGCGTTCTTTGTGGCTAATAGATTCCCTTAAGCCGTTGCCTGTGCGAGCCCACCATTTTCTCGTAGTGTTAGAAACTCTTTCGCCTGCATCGGGAACAGGACGCCCAAAAGAATATCCTCATCGCTCTTCGCCAGCGGACCGAGATCTTTGATTGCTTTATCCCAATCCGCTGGGTCGGCTAGCTCGCCGGAGCGAATGGAATAATCGGGCTCTTTGTCCTTCATGATCTTCTTGATCAAGTCTTTGTTTACTTGACCAGGCGGTCGGCCGTATTTGCCTTTCACGTAATCGCTGGTTTCCCTCGTGACGATCTTGTACCTCTCACCGGCAAGAACATTCAGTACCGCTTGGACACCGACAATCTGGCTCGTCGGCGTGAGCAGCGGCGGATGGCCCAGGTCCTTCTCCACGCTGGGAGTCTCTTTCAGTGCTGCTTCCATAAGATCCATCCGTTTGGCTTCTTTCAATTGCGCCACCATATTTGAGATCATGCCACCGGGAACTTTGTGAATGAAAACATCAGCGCTCACGCCCGTGTATCCCGTTTCGTATTTTTCGTATTTTTCTTTGATCTGCCGAGTGATCTGAGCGGGCTCTTCGAGAACCTTCACGTCAATTCCGGTATCGAACGGCGTACCTTTTAACGACGCCACCATGGTTTCCGTGGCGGGGTGCGCCGAGCCGAACGAGAGCGGCGACAACACCGTGTCGATCATATCGACGCCTGCTAAAATAGCCATCAGATGACACATGCTGGAGGTCCCTCCCATGTCGTGGCAGTGGAGCAGCACTGGAAGCTTCCCTTTCGCCCGGTCTTTGATGCCCTTGATAATCCTGTAGCTGTCGAATGGCGTCATGATTCCCGTCGCGTCTTTGAGCGACAACCAGTCGGCGCCGATCTCGATCAACTGCTCGGCATATTCCATCCACTTCTCGAGCGTGTGAACCGGGCTCACGGTGTAGTTGACCTCTACGTGCGCTTCACCACCAAGTTCTTTGACCGCCCTCGTTGCCACTTCAATGTTTCTGAAATCGTTGGTCGCTTCGAATATGCGAAAAACGTTCATGCCATTAGCGATGGCTCGTTCAACGAATTTGCAAACGATCGTATCCGTATACGGCCGATAAGCCAGAATGTGCTGCCCGCGCAAAAGCATCTGCAATTTAGTCTTCGGCATGACGGCTTTAATCCGCCGCAGTCTGTCCCAAGGATCTTCTTTCAAGTAGCGCATGCACACGTCGAACGTCGCGCCGCCCCAGACTTCTACGGCGTAAAAGCCACAATTGTCGATGGAAGCGCACAGCGGCAGCAAGTCATCAGTGGTGACCCGCGTGGCGAGCTTGCACTGCTGCCCATCCCGCGGTGTCAGATCGGTGATCTTTATCCTTCGGCTGCCGACCGGCTCAGATAGCAGCATTTTCATGTCGGCGGCCAATTGATCCAAAATTTCTTCACTCATGGGAATGACTCCTATTTATCGCGACTCTAATAACCAATGCGTTGCCTAGACTTTTATAGGCTATTTTCCCCGCCACAGTAAAGCAGCGAAACGCGGCTCGCTCGCGCATAAATTCTTCCGTCCTTCGGGTTTTACTTTTCTTTCTGCTCCCGGCCTAAACGTTTGGAACGGTTTGAACGTCTTGAACGCCTGGAACAAATTTCGTTGTCTTGCTTTTCTCAGTTGATTCTCTTAAAAACCGGCTCATGAAGATCGTCAGACTTTACACTGGAACGGATAACGAATCCCATTTCGAAGAAATCGATGTTGAATTTGACTTTCGTGGACACATGGAAGTTTCCAAGCTCGAACCGGCGCATGGGATTCTCTTTCGTCGCGCGCCGGCAACCCATTTGAGTGATTTTCATACCGCGCCGCGGCGGCAGTACGTCATTACTCTTTCCGGTCAGGTCGAGATCGAAACCGGCGACGGCACGATTCGTCGTTTTGGACCAGGCGACGTGATGCTTGCCGAGGACACCACGGGGCGGGGCCATATCACTCGGGTAGTCGGCGGCCAGCCGCGCCATTACGCATTCATTCCGTTGAAATAGGGACATCCCATCGACAAAAAATTTCCGGTCTCTGTTCAACGGGATCGTCTGTCCATTTGCATCGTGCCCTGCTCGAATCTCATGCCGTCGATGATGGTCGCGACGCTGGGAATCGCGCTACCCGAAATCCGTCAGACGTTTTCACTCTCTGAAGTTGCCGCGGCTAGTCTTTTCTCCGTGATGATGATGATCGCGGCGGTCACAAGCAGTATTGCTGGTCGCTTGGCAGATAGGATTGGTCGAAAAAGTGTATTGATTACCGGTTTAAGTCTGCTCGCGCTGGGCTTCGGTCTCGCCGGAGTGAGCCGTCACCTAATTCTCTTTTTTTTATTGCTTGCTGTTACCGGAATCGGCTACGGCTTCACGCCCCCGTCGCTCTACGCGATCATGTCGGATCTACTGCCTCATCGGCGCGGCTTTGGTGCAAGCCTAGTTTCAGTGACCTATGGAATCGGCGGCGCCATCGGCGCCGTATTGGCGAGCCGCGTTGCTGCCGCCTTCGGTTGGCGCGCCGCGTTTGTCACCGTCGGCGGCATTGCGGCGATCGATATGGTGCTTCAGTTCTATTGGATTCGTGACTCTCATCGACCGCGAAGCGCAACTCATTCCGGTACATTCATAGAGGCGCTTTCGCTGCCTCTATTCGTTCTCGCGCTTGCTGAATTTGTCGGCGGATCGGTGTTCTGGAGCAGCGCAGCTTGGACGCCAACCGCGTTGCGAACCGCCAAGGCCCTCACCCTGCAACAGACCGGTTGGGCGATGGGTGTGCTGAGCTTGGCCAACATGCTCGGATCATTTTCGCTCGGCTCGTTGTCGGACAAGTTCGGCCGTAAACGCGTCATCGCGCTCAGCGCCCTTCCCGCGGCCGCGGCAGCGTTTGTCGTTTTCTATTGGTTGGAATCGCCTATCAGTCTTACCTTGGGAATTTTCGTATTCGGCCTACTCAAAGCCTCCGTGCCAGCTTTGGTGGTCGCGCTCGCGCAAGAGGTCACGCCGGCCGGCAGCGCGGGAACCGCGGCCGGCGTCATCATGTCTCTGCATTACACCGCCGGGGTGTTGGCGCCCCTGATTGCGGCAAAGCTGATTACCGGTACCGGTGATATTCTGACGGCGATGATTCTGGCAACCGCGGGCCCTTTGGTCCTTTACAGCATTCTCATCACCGTGGCGCGCGAGCGCAACCGTCGGTCTTTTAACCAATTGTAGGATGGGTTGAGCACCGCGAAACCCATCGCACTTTCCTCATCTGGCCCTAATTCGAAGAACCGTGGGTTTCGTTCCTCAACCCACCCTACACGAATTCCTGCCGTTCACGATTGATTTTTTTCGTACTATTCGTGGTCGTCTACGAATGGTGCGCAAGCGCACCGTACGAAACGGGCAACTAAACACCCAAAATTCGCTCGGCGTTCTGGTGGAAAATTTTTTCCATCAGCTCATCCGGGTAAGCCAATTCTTTCCACTCTTTGAAGATGCGGTCGTAGGGAATGCTTGGATAGTCGCTGCCAAACATAATCTTGTCTTTGAGCCGGCTCTTGATATCGCGCTTCAGCGCATCGGGGAAATATTTCGGCGCCCACCCCGACAGCTCCCATGAAACATTGCCCTTATGCAGAGCCACCGCGATCATCTCATCGGTCCACGGCCAACCCGGGTGCGCCGCAACGATATTCAAATTCGGAAAATCGGCGGCGAGTTGATCGATCGCCGCAGGGTGCGCGTGGCGGATCACCGCGCCCAGACCGCCGGGCATGCCGGCGCCCATGCCCGTAGTGCCGACATCGATCATCACCGGCACTTTGAGCGCATCGATAGTTTCCCACAGCGGATAGAACCTCCGCTCATCGACGGAGAAATGGCCCATGATTGGATGAAAGTGAAAACCGAAAAGCTTTAACTCTTCGATTGCCTTTTTCGCGTCCTCGATCGCGCGCGCGCCCTTCAGCGGATCGACCGCGCCCCATGCCTGGCGAATCACCCCAGGATGATCATCGCGCAGCTTGGCGACGTATTCATTCGTGCACGGCGGCGAGCCGGTAACGGACTCGATGTCGAAGGCCACGAGCAAGGCCTCCACGCCGGCTTGCTTGAATTCTTCGATGACTTCGGCCTCGCTCTTCCATGTCCAGGCGCGGTTCCAGTACTTCGCTAGCGCTTCGACGTAGGGTCCCTGAGATTTGATCCACGGCTCAGTGTTGGGATAACAATGTAAATCGATGATTCTCACGGTGCCATCTACTCCTAACGTTCGCGGTCGTTCAGGCAGCGTGCGAGAATAACGTCCGGTGCTTTGAAGTGTCAAGACACGGCTCCTCCGGGGATGTTCAGTTTGTATGACGCGTTAACGTAGGGGCAGGCCCCCGTGCCTGCCCTCTTTCGAGCGACCCCATGGGCTCGCCGGTACGATTTCTCGCGAAACTGAATTGAACGTTGCCTTGCTAGACATTCCTCCGCGCCTGGAGTAATTGGGATTTCGTCAAGGAGGTCAAAGATGTTCACGCGCACATGGTCCACGTCAGAACGGAAATATGACGTTGTCGTCGATCGCGACGTAAAGGTGCGCATGCCCGACGGCGCGCTGCTCGATGGCGACATCTATCGTCCCAAATCGGAAGAGAAATTTCCCGTCATTCTCGGCGCCCATGCCTACAACAAGAACTTGCAGTCTCCGCCGATGCTTCCCGTCGGCTTCACGCCGATGCGCGGTTACATGGAGAGCGGCGACTCAACTTTCTTTGCGCGCCGCGGTTACGTCCACGCGGTTTTCAATGTGCGTGGCAGCGGCAGCTCCGAAGGCTTCTATCAATTGATGGGGCCGCAGGAAGTGCGCGATATCTGCGACCTCATCGACTGGCTCGCCGCGCAGCCGTGGAGCAACGGTGTGGTCGGCATGTTCGGCGTCTCTTACTTCGCGCGCCTGGCCAAAGCGGTGGCCGCGCTGGGACCGAAGCCACTCAAGGCGATCTTCGCGCCCTTCGCCGGCACTGACGACTATCGCCACCGCTGCTATCACGGCGGCATCCTGGCCCATGGTTTCATCAGTCACTGGCGCAACAGCTTGCACAAACCTAACTATCGAAGCCTTTACAAAGAGAAACACGGCGAAGCAGCGTACACAGAAGCGATCGCGTTAGCGCTGCGTGACGAAGAGATTGTGGCGCAGTCGGGGCTACGCGAAGCGCTGCAGAACCCCGATGCGGGCACCAACGCTCTGATCGTCGACTTTGTATTGCATCCATTCGACGGCCCGTTCTGGCGCGAGCACAGCGCACAGGATGAAAAGGCGACGATCCCCGCCTACCTCGGCGCCTGCTGGGGCAACTATGGACTTCATCTGCCCGGCGCATTCTCGGCGTGGAAAAAATGGCGTGGGCCAAAAAAGATGGTGATCGGGCCGGGAGTTTACCTTGATCGGCCGGTTTATCAGTATCAAGACGAGTCGCTACGCTGGTTCGATTATTGGCTCAAAGGCATCGACACCGGGGTCATGAATGAGCCACCGATCCGCTGCTTCATCCCGCCCACCGGCGAATGGGAAAATTTAACCGATTGGCCACCGCCCGAGGCGCGCTGGACGACGTTTTATCTGCACAAGGATGGCATACTCAGCGAGCACGAGCTCTGGCCGGCAGAAGGCGCGGATTCATTCGACGAATCGAACTTTGAACATGGCGCGCTCACCTTCGCAACGCCGCTGCTGGTGGAAAATACCGAAGTGCTCGGCCCGAGCGTGCTGACCCTCTATCTTTCTACGACAGACACCGATGCTTTGCTGTTCGTCACTCTGCTGCTCGTCGATCGCGACGCCAAGGAACATGAGCTGACGCGCGGCTGGCTGCGTGCCTCGCAACGCAAACTCCGCGACGGCAGTGAAGCCTGGGAGCCGATTCAGGCGCATGAGGCGCGCGAGCCCCTCGTACCGGAACAAATCTACGAGCTAAAAATTCCTATTGCGCCCACGGCGCGCCTGTTCCAAGCCGGCGAGCGTGTCGCGATTCGCATCAAAGGCGCCGACGACGAACCAGCATTGAATTCGCTGCAAGCGCTGGCGCGCAATCACGTGCGCCGCCCGCGCCCCGCGCGCATCACGATCCACCACGACGAATCGCACCCGTCACACCTCGACCTCCCAATTACCCGTGGCAACATTGTCGGCACATTCTTTTCCGGTGGAGATATCAGCTCGTTCGGTTTGTCGCACTGAACAATTGTATGATTTTCCAACTCAAAGTAATCGAGTGTTTACTCGGCGTGAATTGAAACAATTAGAAGGCGCTTTTCAATCGAAACGGAATAGGAACGATGTCAGCCGAAATCAAAGTGCTTAGTGCCGGCGCGGTTCAGCCGGGTTTGGTAAAGGTGATCGATGCCTTCCGGCGGAAAACCGGTAATCAAGTCAGCGTCACGTTCGCCACCGCCCCAAGGATCCGCCAACGCCTGGGCAGCGGCGAAACCGCGGATCTCGTGATCGCGCCGCCGGATCTGTTCGATGAGCTAGAAAAAACCGGCACAGCCGCGGACCGCGGTGCGGTGGGCCGCATCGGCGTCGGCGTCATGGTTCGCCATGACGCGCCGCTCCCGAAGATCGCTACCGTCAATGAGTTCAAGCAGTCGCTGCTCAACGCCGAATCTATCGTTTACAACCAGGCCTCGACGGGAACCTATCTCGAAAGCTTATTCGACCGCCTCGACATCAGCGCGCAATTGAAAGCAAAGACGACGCGCTATGCCGATTTTGCCGCCGTCCGCGATCACATCAGCAAAGGCAAGGGTAACGAAATCGGCCTCGGCGCGACCACGGTTATCATCGAGAGCGCGAGCAAAGGACTGACATTCGTTGGACCGCTACCAGCGGAAATTCAAAATTATACGACCTACGCCGCAATAGTCATCGCGACCAGCCCCGTTAAAAACGCGGCAATGGCGCTGCTTCGTCATCTCACCAGCCCCGCCGCTAAGGCACTATTCACAGCAGCCGGCGTCGAATGAGCTCCGACCACTGCGCGCACCACCACTCGTAAACCGCCGTGGCGCACGATCGCGCGTAGCAATATCATCGAGACATTTTTTAGAAGCCACGACACCTCGGGTCCTTAACCGTCGCGAATTAGGAAAACGCATTCATCCTCATGATGAATGAGGCAACTTTCGCAGATACTCGCGCCGCAATAGTAGCAGTTGAATTCGTCGCCGTGGCGAATGTCATTCCGGCATTCACCGCATTCTATGGTTCCATTGATGAGTTGAAACATCAGAGCATTTCGTTATTCGATCTGGTGCTCGAAAAAACCGTCAAGCGATTCTCCAATCCCGAAAGATGCGGCTTAGCACGGTTTCACTGAGCCGAGCAATGAAGAAAACGGTTCTGCTAAAACTTTTTTGGGTATTGGCGTGGACGCGCTAGAGAAACCTCACCGATTCCGAGATCGACTGCAGCGAAATTATCAAAGGACCATTGAGCACGGAATGGAGCGGCGCCAAGGGAAATTCCCTACAGCTCATTGGAAAGCACTAACAGGCCTGGAACTCATTTGACGCATTCAACGGTGCCATAAGTGAGACATCGTTAGCCCGCCGGTTCAAAATCGTAACAAATCCGGACGAATCAAAGCCTTTATCAAAAATGATTCCGCCGCAGGCACAAGCTTTGCTCCTACCAGAACGTAGTAGGCAACGGAGGTGAAACATGGAAGTACTGCACGAGCCAACTGAGGAGTCGGTCCTGGAGCTTCAACAAATGCTGGAGACACCCATTGAAGATCAAGCGACATTCTATGAGCTGAATTTGCTTGGCAGCGTCTTAGGGAATGGACTTCAACTACTAAAATCGTCTGAAAGCGACGAAGAAACCTGTGATATACTTCGCCAAATGATCAAGAGTGCCTTTGTCATCGGACGCAGGCACTTTAATCAACTCGTATGATTGCCCAATCCGCGGGTGCGCGCAGGTTTCTTCCAAGTATTTGCGCTGCGCTCGGTGCCAGTTCCCAACGCCCGTGCGACAAATTCTAGAACGGTCTTCGTTGCTTTCGTCCTGCATTCTGTACCTACCCCTCAGATCCGAGAAATCCGCTGCTCCTCGACCTGCTAACGTTCTTTCCTATGTGTTGCGGCGAGAGATCGAATACATGCCCCATCTCTCGCCGCGAGATTTAATTCTAAGCGAAATAGGTCAGTCGTAGTAGTCGGGGTTATATCTTCTGCTGCAGCAGCCGAAGATGTCGTAAAGCGCGCCGGCCGTCCCTCCGACGCCGGCTCCGATAGCTGCGCTTCTGCCGACATTGGAATGCGTCGCCGCGCCGATGCCGGCACCTGCCGCTCCCCCCAACGTAGCCCCAGTCAAGGTTCCACAGCCACCGGCTGTTAACGCCACCAACGACACGCCTAAAATCGCTGCGCGTATGTGTTTGTGAAAATAGATGGTCATTGCCCACCTCCTTACTTACAAAGGAAAGGCCGCAAATCTTGTTCCAGCGATGAAATATGTAAGGTCCACGATTGGCCAAAAATTTTGACTGACGAAAAGACCTCGGAAAAAGCGGAAGTTGCGCAGTACGCGAATCGATGTCGGCAAAAACCGACGTGCTTAATACGCGTAAAGCAGCATTGATTCGGTGTTTCACGGACAGGTAAAATTTAACGGACAGGTAAAAATGGTCATGTTTATCAGATGGACGGAACAGATATCCGGATGAGCATTTGACTCACGCTCTTATTCGAAATAACTCTGCTAGTCGCTGTAATCCCCAAAGTCTTTCGGCTCTGACTACCCACCGAGACTAACAGGGGTATACTCTTAAACGACTTGAACGAAGCGCAGCGATTGAACGACTGGTTCCGTTCGTGGTGAGCTTTGCCTGTCCTGAGGCTGCTCGAAGGATCGAACCATTCGAACCATTGGAACGGGCTTCAGCATTAATGACTCATGCGGATCATCGTGCACGTTGATATGGACGCGTTCTATGCCGCGGTCGAGGAGCATCTCAATCCTGCCCTACGAGATCTTCCGGTCGCAGTGGGCGCCGACCCGAAAGAAGGCAAAGGCAGAGGCGTTGTCACGACCGCCAACTATAGGGCCCGAAAGTTCGGCATCCGCTCTGCTTTGCCGATCTCGCGAGCGTGGCGATTTGCCGAGGCCGCGCGCAGACGAGGCGAACCGGCAACAGTTTTCATTCAGCCGAATATGCCTTTGTACCGAGAAGTCTCCGGCCGCATCATGCAAATTTTGCAGCGCTGCGCCGACACTTTCGAGGAAGCCAGCATTGACGAAGCGTACCTCGATGTATCGTCACGGGACAATTTCGCTGCTGCGACGGAACAGATGGCGCAGCTCAAGTCCGAGATCCGCGAGCGGGAGGGACTCGGCTGCTCCGTCGGTATCGGCCCCAACAAGCTTATCGCCAAGATTGCCTCGGGGCATCAGAAGCCGGATGGTTTGACTGTGGTCGCGCCGGAGATGGTTGAAAATTTCCTCAATCCGCTGCCCGTTCGCGTCATTCCGGGGATTGGCCCCAAGAGCGAACGTTTTCTGCACGAACGGTATCTTCATACCGTTGCAGACCTCCGCCAGGTTTCAGAGTCCACTCTAGTGGAGTGGTTTGGCAGATCGGGCGAGCGGTTGTTCGAGAAAGCCCGCGGCATCGATGATTCTGAAGTGTCCAACGAATGGACGCGAAAATCGCTCGGTGAGCAGGAAACCTTCGAGGAGGATACCCGCAGTCAGTCCGTCGTCACGGCGCGTCTCGATCTTATGGCAGAACGAATAGCCACGAAGCTACGGGGAAAGGAGTTCAAGGGCTTTCGCACTGTGACGCTGACCGTTCGGTTCGGTGATTTTCAGACCAGCAATCGCTCGCGCAGCATCAAGGAGGGCATCCGGATCGATGATGACGATCAAGCGGTGCGCCGACTCAAAGAAGAAGCGTTGTCGTTGATGCTGCCTTTCTTCGACGCTCGCGAGAATCCGCGCGGAAAGGCATTCCGTCTGATCGGTCTGCGCGTGGAAAAACTGTTCTGAAGCCCGTCGGAACCATCACCGCAGAAACACAGAGTAAGCAGAGTTCGCCTCTGCGCTGAATGAATTCCCTAGCGGAAGTTCCCGCCCTAATTTATCTTTCCTTGAACTTTTGAACCTTGAGCCTTTGAACGGACTTTTAGTCCGTAACCCTGAACGAAGCGCAGCGGTTGAACGTTTTGAACGACTGGAACGGGCACCCATTTTATATATAATTTTGTTTGAATTGCGAGTAAAAAGAAACAGCATGGCTTCGTTAAAAATCGCCACCTGGAACGTCAACGGGATCCGTGCGCGCGAGGCCCAGGTTCTCGAATGGGTCGAGCGCGAGCGGCCGGACGTGATTTGCCTGCAGGAGCTCAAATCGACGGTGGCGCAGGTGCCGGCAGCGCTCTGCGAACTGCAGGGATATCGCTGTTACTGGCATGGCGCGCGCGCCTATTCCGGCGTGGGCCTCCACATCCGGTGCGACGCGTTCGCGGAGGAGCCGCTCTTCCGCCATCCCACTTTCGACTTCGAAACCCGCATCGTGAGCGCCCAGCTGGGAGATCTGATTTTCGTCTCCGTCTATGTGCCGAACGGCGGCAAGGATTTTCCCGCGAAGATGGAATTCCTGCGCCAGATGGAGGCGTTCATCGGCGAAGCTCACGCCAGCGGCATGCGCATCGTCCTGTGCGGCGACATCAATATCGCGCGCACCGAACGCGATGTTCATCCGAAAGAGCGCAATCCGGCGCTGGTAGGGCAGCGGCCAGAGGAAAGAGAAATATTCGAGCACATCCTGGCGCGCGGGCTCGTCGACGTCGGCCGCGCGCTAGACCCGGACAACGATAATCTTTTCACCTGGTGGGCGCCCTGGCGCAAGTTGCGCGAGCGCAATATCGGTTGGCGACTCGATTACGTCCTGGCGAGCGCATCCCTGGCGTCGAAAGCCGCTCGGTGCGCCGCCTATCGCGAGATCGGAACCAGCGATCATGCGCCCGTGGTCGCGGTGTTTGATCTGAATGACGAGTCAGGGAAGTAGAAAGTAAGATCTACGGAATCAATCGGATGGTTCACCGCAGAGGCGCTGAGGACGCTGAGTTGGGAGACTTTTTTACTGAAGGTTTGCGCAGCCTGCGCAAACTTTCGGGCAGTCTATCGGGTGCTTCGGATTATTATTCTCGCGCTAGACGGTCTGAGAAAGATTTCTCCTTAGGTCGGAATGACAAGCCTCCCTTGGCGTCCTTTGCGCCGTTGCGCGAGTTACTGCGATTTCTTTGATGCTCTACTTTGCGCCCTTTGCGTTCTTTGCGGCAAATTCCGAATCCGAATCTTATCTCACTATGTGACCCTTGTGCCCTCCTTTGTGCTCAATTGTCTTCTTCGGTTGCGGCTCTGCCGCGCTAGGTTCTTTGCGGTGAGTTAGTTCGGTTCTAGTGAAATGAAACGCCGATGAAAAAATCCCGTTCGCAAACTCCCGATCTCAGCGCATTTGGCAGGCTCGCCGAGTACAATCGCAAGCGTCGGTTCGAGGTCACGCCCGAGCCCGCCGGCAAGCCGGGACGCGCGCGTAAAAAAGCTCTCGAATTCGTCGTCCAAAAACACCGCGCCAGCCGCTTGCACTACGATTTTCGCCTGGAGCACGACGGCGTGATGCTTTCCTGGGCGGTTCCCAAAGGCCCATCCCTGGATCCGGCAAACAAACGCTTCGCGATGCAGACCGAAGATCATCCCATCGAATACAATCAATTCGAAGGCGTGATCCCGGAAGGGGAATACGGTGGCGGAACCGTGATGATCTGGGATCGCGGCACCTGGGAGCCGGAAGTGGCAGATGTCGATGCCGCACTCGCCAAGGGTGATCTCAAGTTCATCCTGCACGGCAAGAAGCTGCGCGGCTCATGGGTGCTGGTGAGAATGCGCGACCGCCAGTGGTTGTTGATCAAGCACCGCGATAAAGCCGCTTCGACGGCGGACATCGCTGCCGCCAAACCGCGCTCGGCGGTATCACGACGGACGTTGGCCGGAATTGCCCGGCGCGCCGGCGCCACTGCGCGTCAGCTCGCCCAAGCCGAGGAAGCCGACCGATAACACTCGATTGCTGTTAGTTTGTAACGATTTGAACGTAGCGAAGCTATTGAACGACTGGAACGTTTGGAACGGGCTTCAGTATTATTGTTGTGATGTTTCTCGATCCGGCCAGAGATATCAAGATCGGTACGTCGGGGTATTCGTATCCGGGGGCGCCGCCCAAGGGCTGGTACGGCGCGTTCTATCCGCAGAAGAAGAGTAAAGAATTCGACGAACTGAAATACTACTCACAAATCTTCAATACGTGCGAGATCAATAACACGTTCTACCGGCCACCCTCGCCGGCGGTCGCCAAGGGATGGGCCGACAAAACACCGCCCGACTTCGCATTTTCCGTGAAGCTTTGGCAGAAGTTCACCCACGCGATGAAGATTTCTCGAAAGAAATCCGATGAGCCATGGGAGCCGGCAAATCAAAACGACTTTGATGAATTTCGCGCCGGGATCCTCCCATTAGCCCAAGTGGGGAAGCTCGGCGTGCTGTTGCTGCAATACCCGGCGGGATTTCACTGCTCACCGGAGAACATGGAAAAGGTCGAGAGCACGCTAAGATGGTTCTACGATTATCCCAAAGTGGTCGAGCTTCGGCACAAAAGCTGGAGCGAGAAAAGCTCCGAGCTCAAGGCGCTTTTATTGGAGCACAGAGCTAGTGGGGTTCTGATCGACGAGCCTAAGTTTGCCACTTCGATCCGGCTGCAAGCCGAAGCGATCGGCGACATATTTTACTTTCGTGCCCATGGCCGCAACGCCAAAGCGTGGTGGAATCCGACGGAGTCCTGGGAGCGTTACGATTACCTGTACACTCGCGAAGAAGTGAAACAGCACGCGGAGCGGATCAAAGCTGCCGCCAGCGCGCCGGGAGTGAAAAAGGCCTTTGCGTTTTATAATAACCATGCGCGTGCGAATGCCCCGGCAAATGCGATCATGCTGTCTCAGGAATTGGCAGTCAGGCTTAAAGCGATGCCGCCGGAGGGCATGGTCACGAAATTTCCCGAGCTGGTGCAGGGCATTGCTCGATAGCATGGACCGCAGCGGAAGAAAAATGGCCGGATCAGCGTGTCGATGGTAGTCTAGCCCGCGCCGAGGAGCACAACGCCGAGCCCTGCGCACGCCAGCCCAACGATTTGAATCCGCCGCTGGCGTTCGCCGAGAACCAAGCGTGCGAGAAGGATCGTGCTCGCGGGGTAGAGCGACGTTAATGTCGCGGCGATAGTCAGCATGCCCTCGCGCGTGGCTAGGAGGTAGAGCACGTTCGCGAAGATATCGAGCGCGCCGCCGGCAACGATCAGCCACACCAGGTCGCGCCCGATGCGCCACGGCGGCCGCCGCCAGAGAGCGACGGCACCGAGGGCAACCAGCGCGGCCAGCCGCGCCGAAACTAGTGGCAATAGGCCGGAGGCGGGACTGGTCTGCTTGAGTGCAGCGAAAAACACGCCGATCAGGACGCCGGCCGAAAGCGCGGCAGCGAGGCCGGGTGCGGTGCCACAACCTGCGTTGGCCTTTTCCCGCGTGCCGTCTTGACTGATGAGCGTGATCGCCATCATGGCGAGCGCCACGCCTGCGAATGCGCTTACCGACAAGCGATCACCGATCACCATGCCCGCCACTGCCGATACCACAACCGCCAACACGGCAGTGACGGGCGCAACGACGCTCATCTTACCGGTCGCTAACCCTTGATAGAGAAGCATCAGTCCGATCCCGAGCGCCGCGCCCGCCACAGCGCCCCACGCAAAATCAGCGCCGGTCGCGCTCGCAGCAGGCAAGAAGGGCAAGACAAGGAGGAGCATGACGAGACCGGCAAGCTGAGAGAAAATCATCACCGGCATGACGGAAGATCGCCGCGAGGCCAGGCCACCGAGGAAATCGGCGCTACCGTAGAGAGCCGCCGACAGCAGTGCAAAGACGATCGCAGCCATTGAGTTTCAGACTAACCGCAAGTTTAGTGAAGCAAAGTCAGGAACGAAGCTTTAACGGATAAGGTTGTTATGCCAAGCGCCGAAATTACTCGCGAAGAAATCAAAGAAAAACCCCGAGCCGAGCAAAACTACTGCAAGAACGCCGGGTGTGAAGAAGGCATTTGCGTTCACTACTGTCCCAACGTTGAAGTTGAGAGTTTCTGAAAATTGTTAGAAATACGTAGTTTTTTGTTCAAAATGCGATTTATCGATTTGAAATCAAATCCGTTCCAACACCATCCTTGCGCATCCTTGCGTAAGGAGATGGCTGATGAATTCAGGAAAGACGGTGTTCTCTCAGCTGATGGATTGTCTACCTTCATACGAGTTTCGCCTCTGTGTCGATCGCTACCAGGGCAATTACAAAATGAAGAGCTTTTCATGCTGGGATCAGTTTCTGTGTTTGGCCTTTGCTCAGCTCACCTATCGCGAAAGTCTGCGCGACATCGAGACCTGTCTGAGAGCCGCAGGCGAAAAACTCTACCACATGGGCATTCGCGGCAAGGTTTCTCGCAACACTCTGGCTCACGCCAACGAGGTACGCGACTGGAGAATCTACCAGGACTTTGCCCAAGTGCTAATCCAAAACGCCAGGGAACTTCACCAAAACGATCCTCTCGCAGTCCAACTCGATCAAACCGCTTATGCTTTGGATTCTACCGTCATCGATCTGTGCCTATCGCTATTCCCATGGGCGAAGTTTCGAAAACGCAAGGGCGCAGTGAAGCTTCATACCCTTCTGGACTTACGTGCCAGCATCCCCACTGCTGTGATTGTCACTACGGGGGCTGTCCACGACGTCAACATCATGGACGAGTTGTTTTGGGAGCCGGGCTCCATCTACGTGATGGATCGTGGCTACGTGGATTTCTCTCGGCTCTTCCGCATCCACCAAGATTCGGCTTTCTTCGTCACACGAGCCAAAAAAAACTTCCGCTTCCAACGCCTTTACTCCCACCCAGTCGACAAAGCCACAGGTCTTCGCTGCGATCAAACCGTTTCGCTTTGCGGCTTCTATGCCCAAAAGGATTATCCGGAAAAACTGCGCCGCGTCCGTTACTTCGATCAGCAAACCAACAAAGCTTTGGTCTTTCTGACCAACAACTTCACTCTACCGCCTTTGACTATCGCCCAGCTCTACCGCTGTCGTTGACAGGTGGAACTGTTCTTCAAGTGGACCAAGCAACATCTTCGTATCAAGGCCTTTTATGGCACCAGCGACAATGCCGTGAAGACTCAGATCTGGATCGCTATCTCTATCTATGTCTTGGTGGCGATCGTCAAAAAGCGCTTGAACCTCGATCACAGCTTGTACTCCGTTCTACAAATTTTGAGCGTGACGATCTTGGAGAAAACTCCGATCTTACAGGTACTTTCTCACTTCGACGAGTCGCAACACATGCTCGATAACGATAAACAATTGATTCTATTCAACTAACATTGGGACACTAGTGATTTGCGTTTTATGATGACCATTCACGTGCGAATGCGCCGGCAAACGCGATCAGCTGTCTCAGGAATTGGCGGTTAGGCTTAAAGCGACGGCGCCGGAGGACGTGGTATCACGATCGGAGCCGATATTTTCGTTCGATCTCCTCGACGTACCCGCTCTTGACGACCTTGCTCAGGATGCGCTGATCGAGAAGATCCTCGACATTGAATTTCGCTATTTTAGGATCACGCAGAGCGATGATCTCCTGGACAGTTCTCAGGCCCTTTGCAGTCACAAATGTATAAGACGTCGGATCCTCCAGAAGATTTTTGTAGCCGATCTCGGCGAGCTGCCTGTCCACCTTGATATGTTTCTGCAGAACGGCGAGGCCCCGTTCTTTCTGCGAGCGCATGATTGCGCTAGCCTCGATAAGCGCTTTGATAAAGTTCTCTACGCCCTGCGGGTTCTTTTGGATAAAAGACTCCGCGCTCATGAAAGGGCTGGAAGGAAAAGGGATCCGGCTTAAATCGAATAGCACTTTAATTCCCAGCCCCTGAAGCTTCACAGACTGCAATTTATCCAACGCGGCCCCATCAATGATGCCGGTTGCCAGAGATTGGGCAATCACGGTGCTGTCGCCTATGGCCTGAATATTAATGTTATCCCTTTGAGGGTCCAATCCCATTTCCCTGAGTGACAGCATGGTAAGGCTCCAGAGAAGACCGCTAAAGTCCTGAACGCCGATTTTTTTGCCTCTCAAATCTCGCGGATGGGTAATCGACGGTGATACCAGAAAATCGTAGGACGCTCTTTCAGCGAAAAGTGAGAAGAGAATTTTGAGCTTCGCCCCTTGCGCTGCAGCCGTAAGCATACTGGAAGCACTTCCCCGGACAAACTGCACCTCGTTAGAGACCAGAGCCGAAACCTGTATAGGCGCGCTACGCACCGTAACGAGATCCGCCTCTAAGCCATGCTTGGTAAAAACCCCTTCCTCTTTGGCGAGCCAGAGAGGCGTCCCGGCTGCAGATACACCGGAATAAGCAATTCTGATTGGCTCAGCGTGGACCGGGGAGGCTGATAGCACCATGGCCAGAATGATCCAAAATGTTTTAGCTGACATAAAGATGATCCTCCCCGAAATTATTTGAGAGAGAATTCGCTTACAAGATCACCCGCACAATGTGTATTCCGAATTTGACTTCACCTGCAACGACTTGAACGTAGCAAAGCGATTGAACGACTGGAACGTTTGGAACGGACCCGCTTACCGAGTCGGGTTTACAGTTTCTTAATTGCTGTTCACGTAGTTGGACACTTCGATCAAATTCATGTCGGGGTCACGGAAATACACCGACATCATCAGCCCTCTTGCGCCATTTCTTTCGACTGGTCCGCCGATTAGATTGACTCCACACAAATTCAGGTGGGCGATAACGTCCGAAAGCGACACGGAAGTAATAAAGCAAACATCGGCTGAACCGGGTGTGGGCCTTTCCGCTATCAAAGTACTCTCACGCCCGAGTTGTTGCAGGTTGATCTTCTGGGATCCAAAGGACAGAGCCTTCCGATTCTCGCCAAAGGTGACGATCTCCATCCCCAGCACCTCCGCGTAGAACTTACAGGTTGCATCAATGTTTTTTACCGTCAAAACCACGTGGTCGAAGCTGTCAATCTTCATTGGATCACCCCATCGAAGAGAATTAAACTAATAAACATGGCACTCAGACTTGAACACATGGCTTTCATCGAAGTTCTCGCTTCATCGTTTTGTAGTGCAAGGAAGCTTCAGATTAATCGAACCGCCTACAACGAACCCATGCGGCCCTCCCTAATTCTGTGAACATCGGGGATTTTTATGTCCGAATGGAAAGCCCTGTCAAGAAGCGTAAAGAAGAAATCGCCAGGTCCGTTAAGACGACCTATGGGCTAAAAGGGTAACCGACGTCCCCCAAGTTGACGGCGACCAGTGGCTATCGTCTCGGTTGGATTGTGATTTGAGGAAACGCGACTCTGCGCGGGGATTGGAACGCGAGCGTCGGCTCAGCAAATGGAAATAAGATCGTGCTGAGAGCCTCTCTTGGATAATCCCGCTAGGATTGGCCTTTCAAGAAAATCAGAGAAACGACGGCAAAGAGCGCGCGCCACCATCCGACCCGAGACTTACAATTGTCTATATGCCATCTCTTTGGAGCGAAAGGCTCCTTTACGATTTTGCGCATCGTTTTCCCTTCCGAATCGTGGGTTGTAGAAAGCTCACAACAATTGGGGGAAGTAGATTAACAGCCCGGAATTCTCTTCGCCGCGCAGTCTTCGAAAATCTTAGCTCCAGCAAAATCACCACGGTGGGCAGAATCGGGCGCAGGTAGTCCAGATAGGCCCAATAAAACAGCCGCCAGAAAACCTATTACCACCGCAGTACCGACATGCCATAGAAACCGTTTGGTGTCGCCTTTAATCACTTCTTTGGCGATTAAATTCTCAATCTCCATGTTCGTATATTCTTCGTCGCGCATTTCCATGTTTGCTCCTTTTTGATTCTCTGTGTTCACCGCTCTGTCCATAGCATTGCGTATATTTTGATTGCACCCCTGGTTTTACCGCTGATCTCGTGTGATTCAGTTACCAGCGGAACTGATACGGATTGAACTGATACTGATTTTGCCCGTTATTTTTATTTTGGTGCTGCTCTAAGTAGCGGTTAGGATCACCCGCAGCTTGTTTTCCAGGATATGGGTTCACGTTTCTCGGGTAAGACCAGTTATTGTATGGATTCCCGTCGGGATTACTGCGGTAATGCCCGCCAACGTAGGTCCCGTCCTTGGGGGTATATGGATCGACCGAAACTTGAGCCTGTGCGAGAGCAAGCCAGCCCATGACAAAGGCGACAGCGAGAATAGTAGTTTTTTTCATTCGTTTCCCTCTAAATAGAAGTAGTCGCTTCGGTCTCTAGAGCAACCGGTGTGCCTGAATGCCTTCGTAATCAAATCATACGCTTCGGTCGATGCGCCGTTGCCGCGATGTGGCAAGGTACCAGATTTTTGAGACCGGCGAGCGCTCCCAGAACGGAATCCTCAGCACTTTGGCCCGCCGCAAGGAATCGAACGCGCGGCATGGTCTTGGCTCAATGCGATCGATAGTTTCAAGCGGCAACGGAGTAGGAATTTATGCCAACGATATTTCTAGCGATGTTCTTATTCGTGACGGTAAACGAGTTTTGCTCCCAGGAGTCTGACTCTCAGAGTTGCGCCGGCATGCGGCGCGACCAGCTAGCCTAGAAGAATGGAGTAGTTTCATGACCAATCCGGTTTGCCCAGAATGTTGCTCGGAATACGTCAGACGGGTTCGCCGCGAAGGAATGGGAGAACGTCTGCTAAGCATATTTTATGTTTATCCCTTCTCTTGCCAGCTCTGTGGAGAGCGTTTCAGCTTTTTTCAACGCGGAGTGAGATACGTGAGAATCGATGAAGAACAGCGCCTGTACCAAAGGTCTCCGGTAAACTTCCCGATTGCTTTCGCGAACGATGAAGTTACCGGTAAAGGCCGAGTCGGCGACATTTCTATGGGCGGCTGTACGGTTCAAACTGACGCACAGATGGCGCAGGCTGCGATCTTTCATCTGTCACTCGGCATCCATGATGCTGTCTCGACCATCAAGATAGATGCGGCGAGGGTGCGAAATGTTCAACTCGATCGCGTCGGATTGGAGTTTTTGAAATTTCAAAAAAGCGAGAGAGAACGCTTGCAGAATCTTGTCCGGGGCCTCTTGTTCGCGCGGCAGGGTGAGAAAAAAGCTACGTTTGATGAAGCCCGCTAGCGCCGGTGGAACTATAGCTCATTTAATGAAACCGACTGTTAAAGCCATAGAAACCCAGAATAAAGGCCAGCTTTCACGATGGGGAGGGGGCCCCCGAAGGTACATTGGCCGAAGTGCGGAGTGCGCAGAGTCCCCACATCACTTGGACGTTTTGAGAATTCCCAAAGCGTCAAATGTTTTCTTAACGATAAAATTTCGGTGTGTGGTCTTTGTAAATAAACGTGTCAGGTAATTTGTTTGCGGTTGATCAGGGTTTCGTCTTGCCTGAACTCCCGGTGCTATTAGGGTTCCATCGCGGCATATGCGCTAGCGTCTGGCCTCATCTCGCGAATTTATAGCGTCGACCGATCCTAATAATACGGCCCATTTCCGCGAAAGAAACGCGGCTGGAATCAGACTACTTCAAATAAAATAGTTCTCTGACCCCATTATTCCCACATTATTCCCATTATTCCTGCCATTGTTCGCTCTTTTCTTTTCGGTCCGCGGCCGGCCAGCGGGCGCAACGTACAGCCCAATCCCAACATCGAAGTCATCTCAGTTTGCCACTCCGTTTTCCAAACGGTCGTTTGCCGGTTTCATGTTTTATCTTCGCATTTGCTTCAGCAAGCAGTCCTGTCATTAACGTTCATTTCGACGTTTCGAGAATTCCCGAAACGTTGAAGTCCGTCATGTTATTGAATCCGGCAAACGATTGGAACGGAGTGAAACGGTTGAACGATTGGAACGGGCTTACAGATTACTTTGAACGATTGAACCTTGAACGTTGAACCGCCGTTGGAACTGCCTAGCATTCATATCACGAGCACGAACACGGCTCTTTGATTCGTCCGCGGGAATTCGCGGCACGAGTGGCTTCTAACATAGCGCTGTCGACCTTTCAATCAAAAAGTAGCCTGCCCGTTTCTTCTCCCTTGACAATGGGGAGTACCTTAGATATCCGAGTGCTGACAAGCCCCACCCAATTTCCAATTTCATAGTTTCGGCAGCGACAAGGGAGGTAGCCATGAGCGGCGGGTTAAAATTGTTTCACTGTATCCGCAGATTCGGCGCCGCTCTGCTATCTCTGTCAATTACCGCAGCGATAGGGCTGGCCGCCGAAACGCAAGTCTCGTTCGTGGGGAAGACTATTCGAGTCGTTGTCCCTGTCGCGTCTGGAGGGGGGTTGGATCTGCAGAGTCGAGCCTTGGCTCCCTTGCTACGAGCGTATATACCCGGGAACCCGTCGGTGATTGTGCAGAACGTGGCTGGTGCTGGGGGCATTGTGGCAGGTAATTTATTTATGCGGGAACAGGGGCCGGAGCTGACGATACTTCAATGTCATATCGGCCATCCTCTCTATCAGCTTCTGGGCCACGAAATAAAATACGATGTCCGACGTTGGCATTTTCTCGGCGGCGCCAAGCGAGATTTTATGCCGATACTTCAGCGTGCGGAACTTCCTTACACGAATATCAGTGAATGGACTCAAGCCAACAAGCCAATAGTTTGGTCGGCAGATACTCTCGGAAGTACTGTGGAAAACCCGGCACGAATAATCCGCTCGGCTGGGGTGAAGATCAGGATTGTGAGCGGATATCCAGGGGGCACCGCTCGTCTTTTGGCGGTTCTCCGTGGTGAAGCTGACGCGACTCCGGAGGTCTTGACCACGGCGAAGCCTCATCTGGAAGCGGGTAAATTGAAGGTAGTTGGGCGATTAATACCTCCGCAAATACCCGGCTATCGCGACGCTCCTTATGTTTTGAGGGCGTTTGCTTTTACCGAAGAGCAAAAAATTCTATACGGGGTCGCAGAAGCGCCTTGGCATTTGCAGACCTGCTGGCTCGTCAGAGAAGAAACACCGAAAGGAATAATTCAGGTCCTACGAGACGCGGTGAAACGAGCGATTATGTCTGCAGACTACGAATCGGCAATGGAGAAGATGCAACTGGGAGGTGATTATATGAGCCCTGAAGAAATTCAGGAAAAGTTCATAAAGCCGCAGCTTGGCATCCCGACCGATTTGCAAGATAAATTCAGAAAAATGGCGCTAAGCGAGGAGCGGTAAGCCCACCGGCTCCCGGACAGTTTGTCCACTATGACCAGATCAAAAAGCGTCTTCCAGAAAACCAAAGGAGGAGAACATGAGCTCACTAACTAGCGACGCGAAAGTCACGAGGACCTATTTCCTCTACCCGCTCGAGCGATCTCCTGACGCGCTATCCCCTGAGGAGTACGAACAGAAATTCCTCGAGGCCATTGCGGAATCGTTCAGGGCATTTCGTAGCGACCATGTCCCGCTACCCGAAGTGGTATTCAAGGACACCAAAGTCGCACGGCGGTTTTTCGGCATCGAGAGGATGCTCCACTCGGTCTTTGCCAAGTTGTTCCCCAGCTACCTGATGAACGTGGCCGCAAGCTGTCCTTATCAGGATGTTCGTCAAGAGATCTTGAAGGACTGCTGGGATGAAGAGGTGGCTGATCCGGACGCCCAAGGCAAGTCCCATATCGAGGTGTTGTATGGGGATGTGGCGGTCATGGGCATACCGCAGGAGGAAGTGGAGAACTTTGAGCCTACGCCTGTGCTCATGGCCTGCATGCATGCCCTCGATAACATGACCCGGACACTTCCCTGGCAAGGCGGATACGCCGCGATGGGCGGCCTGGAGGCTGCACGGGTTGCCGTAGCGCGCGGTTATATGAGGCGGGAAGAAGATGCAATAACGGCTTCACACGGAGGGCGCAGTGTGGAACAGCTTTGCGGCGTTCCTGAGGGCTCAATCAAGCTCTGGCGACTTCACGCGAGCAAGGATCTAACCCATGGGGAAGATTGTCTCAAGGTGCTGAAGAAATACTGCACCACGCGCGAGATTCAGCAGCTTACCTTTTGGGCCGTCAAAACGGCACGCTCTCTCAGGGTGATTACCAACAGAGAACAGCGGAGAATCGCAATGGCCGCCATCGGACTCCCGGCAGATTCCCTTATCGTGACATGACATGAGGAACCCGTGGGAATCCAGAGCGAGATCGATCTGACTGGCAAGGTAGCAGTCGTTACCGGCGCCGGCCGCGGGATAGGAGCCGCGATTGCCGGTGCCTTCGCCGAGGCGGGAGCGGACATTGTCGTCGCCGATCTTGACAACGAAAGCGCACAACAAACGGCCCACCACCTGACGAGCCTTGGTCGAAGGGCACTGGCTGTCAGGACGGATGTGGGCGTTCCTCTGCAGGTTAGTGAGCTATTCGATATTGTTCGCACTGAATTCGGCCGGCTCGATATCCTGGTCAACAACGCCGGAGTTTGGTTTAGGAAACCATTTCTGGAGATCTCCGATTCTGAGTGGGATTTAGTATTCACAACCAATCTCAAAGGGACCTTTCTGTGCACTCAACAAGCGGCCCGCATCATGATGCCTCAGAAGGGCGGTTGCATCATCAACATCGCTTCGCACGCCGGGCTCTTTTACAGCCGCGGTCAAGGCGCTCACTACGCCGCCTCTAAAGCCGGTATTATCCAGCTGACGCGGGTCTTAGCCTTCGAGCTGGGGCCTTTTCAGATTAGAACTAACGCCATAGCGCCGGGCGGAATCAACACCGCCGGAGGCCCTGTTGAAAGTCGAGACTCGGGGTCCAACCCTCTCGGCCGGAGGGGAGAACCCGAGGATATTGCCCACGCGGCTCTTTTTCTGGCATCCCCAATGGCATCTTTCATGACTGGCCAGACGCTTGTTATAAACGGCGGAAGCATAGGATCCTTGTAAGTTGTTAGACTTACTCGAACTCTCCATCAGCCGAACTGCTTCCCGCGTAAAGTCTGATGTGAACTTCTTCCGCTCGGTCATCGAACACCTCCTCAAGGTTATTTTGTCCCCATCCTAAGGTCCGTCAAACCCGGGCTAACTCTAGTCTTTTGTTGACAGCTCTCGACGAGCATCTTTTCTGATCATCGCCGCGCATCGCCGCGACGTTTCATAAACTTGGCGATGATGATGCAGCGAGGCGCTGAACGGGCTCAGTTACTCATGTCAGCGGCGATATTAATCGTGGCGAGCTGATGAGACGGGACGGAGCAAGTTCGCGCCTCGGCAACCGAGCGCAAAGGACGCTCTTGATCTGTCGACGAGAATGCTTACACTATAAAGGAAATTAGTTCGGGGGCGATGTGGGTTCGACGGGGGTGGGAAGTCAAAGTGGCATGCCGGGGTTCTGTTCACCCGTTAAACAAACAGATCTGCAACTTAAACGCAGACAATTTTGAATACGCCCTAGCTGCCTAATCGCAGTTAGCGTCTTACCGGCTTTCTCCCACGGGGTTGGATAAGACGTCATTCAGTGGGATGGGCCGATTCTCCTGCCGGAGGGGATGAGGCTGAGACCCAAACCGGATGGCTCTGCGAGACCCAGCCGTTGGGGGCTCAAAGAGCGAGATCAAAACATCGGCTAAGCATGTAGTCATATTTGACCGAAGACCTTCGGACGGGGGTTCAATTCCCCCCGCCTCCACCATTTACTGATCCCGCCTATTCCAAATAAGTCCAACAAGCCTATAGAAATAATAAAGTTTTTTGTGTAATGTGTCCGGCATGGTCCGATGCCATCCCGCTACAGCTGCCCCCATATTGGGGGCACATTTGGGGGCATATGACAGACCTGGAAAGTGAGATGCCCCCACATGCCGCTGACTGACGTAAAGATTCGCTCTGCAAAGCGCCGGGACAAAACTTTCAAGCTGTTCGATAGTGGTGGCCTTTATCTGGAGGTCAGCCCCGCTGGGGGTAAATATTGGCGTTGGAAATACCGCTTTGGGGGCAAGGAGAAGCGGCTTGCCTTTGGTGTTTATCCCGACGTGAGCTTGAAAGCTGCCCGCGAGAAGCGTGACACTGTCCGACAGCAGCTCGGCGCCGGCATCGATCCGGGGGATGCACGAAAAGCAGAAAAGATCGCACATGCGGGTTCGGAGAGTTTCGAAGCAATCGCCCGAGAGTGGTACGCCAAGTTTTCACTGGGATGGGTGGCGACTCACGCTGATCGCATTTTGCGGCGGCTCGAAAAAGACGTGTTTCCCTGGCTGGGCAAACGGGCCATCGCCGAAATCAAAGCGCCCGACCTACTGGCCGTGGCGCGTCGGATTGAGAGCCGTGGCGCGCTGGAAACCGCCCACCGCGCCATGCAGAACTGCGGACAGGTATTTCGTTATGCTGTGGCGACGGGCCGCGCTGAGCGCGATCCGACCGGCGATCTTCGCGGCGCCCTTCCACCACCAAAAGAAAAACATCACGCCTCTATCATCGAACCGAAGCGTATCGGCGCGCTGCTCCGTGCGATTGACGCCTACGAAGGATATTTCGTAACTAAATGTGCGCTTCGGTTGGCGCCACTTGTTTTCGTACGGCCGGGCGAATTGCGCAAGGCGCAGTGGCCGGAGATCGATTTGGACAAGGCCGAATGGCGTATCCCGGCCAAGCGGATGAAGATGCGAGAGCAACACACGCGAGCTTGAACCTCTCACGAACCGAGAAATGCCGGCAAAGCCGGATGTGCCGCGCTACGTCTTCCCCGGCGGGCGTTCGCGTGAGCGGCCTATGAGCGAGAACGCGATTTTGGCGGCACTGCGGCGCATGGGTTATACGAAAGATGAGATGACTGGCCACGGCTTCCGGAGCATCGCGTCCACGCTACTGCACGAGCAAGGATGGAACCATCAAGTCATCGAACGTCAGCTCGCGCACGCGGAGCGTAACGCCGTGAGCGCGGCTTACAACTTCGCAGAGCATCTGCCGGAGCGGCGCAAGATGATGCAGGCTTGGTCTGATTATCTGGATTCGCTGAAAGGTGGCGCGGATGTGATACCGCTGTTCAAGAGGGCATAGCGAACTACGGTGAGACCGAGCGGTCCAACACCGGACTGCGACTTCGCGGAGTCAGTAATTCCAAGATTCGTGCCCGAGCGGCGCGGCGTTCAGCGATGCTCCGCAAATGTCTCCACTGCGGCAGGTATTCGTTCATTAACGCGGTAAACCGGTCATTGTGGCGTCGCTCCAACAGGTGAGCCATCTCGTGGACGACGATGTACTCTATCCGCTGGAGTTGCGGCGCGTCCCTCACCGGTTCATCCCCGCGCACGCGGGGAACACAGGTCGATCACCTGTTGGCCTTGCGAGAGCGCCGGTTCATCCCCGCGCACGCGGGGAACACTCCACCTCCGTGAGCGGCCATTTCATTGCGCGCGGTTCATCCCCGCGCACGCGGGGAACACGCCATCCATAACCCTCTAAAATTTCTATTGAATATAACCAGGGCGGTAGCTACCGAAAATCTTGGGTATAAGTCGACCCATAAACTACTTTTCGGAGGATGGCTCTTGTTGTGATTGTTGTGGAGGATTCGGCTTTGATTCCTTTTCAAGGGGCAAAAAAGAAACAAGCTTTACCCCGTCCAACTCCTTCGGGATTCGCCGATTCTTGCCAAAAGTTTGAAAGTCATATCCCGCCTCCGTATTTGTCTTCCAGATAATGACCGCATTCCCATCTTCCAAGCCAACGACAACCTGCCGCCAGATCATCTCTCGCACACGCTGCGAGACATCGCCGACATAAACACCCGCGCGGATTTCGAGAAGCCAAACCGCCAGCCGCCCGCGTAAACGCGGCGGAGCGTTTTCAAGAACGATGACCAGCATCTCCTAGACTCTCCGGGTTTGGAATGGCCGGTTCTACCGCTTCAGGATGAGCAGACGGAATCGGGATTTCTCCCGCGGCTAAGACTTCTTCGATGGTAGGAATTATCTTCGCCAGTAACTTCGTCTCACGAAATATGTTCCGGCACGCATGGCGTACTTCCATTTCTGGCTGACGAGCCGGTTTTGCAGCGATCTGGAAGGCCACGGGCACGACCGTGTCAAACTTGAAGAGATCGGCAATGTCGTAGACAAACGACAACGGCTTGCCCGTATGAATGAAACCCACAGCCGGTGCATAGCCCGCCGCCAACACAGCCGCTTCCGTTATGCCATACAGGCACGCTGTAGCCGAACTTAAACATCGATTAGGAATGTCGCTGTTATCCCAAACCGTGTAATCATAGTTTCGTTTTCCCCATGCAACGCCATGCCGCTGCGCCAGCAGCTCGTACATTTTTCTAACTCTTGCTCCTTCGATCCCGCGTAACTGCTCGACACTGCGACGGGCCGGTGGCTCCTCTTTGAAACGCATCGCGTACATCTTGCGCACAACTTTGAGTCTAGCGTCGTCATCCAGCGCAAGTTTTGCTTGATACAGCAATCGATCAGCTCTAGCGCCTCCCGGTTGCCCCGACGCATAAAGCCGCACTCCGGCTTCGCCGACCCACACCAACAGACAGCTGACTCTGGACGCCAAGGCGACCGCCGCGTGCGACACGCGAGTACCGGGCTCTAACATGAGACAAGCCACACTACCGACAGGGATGTGGGTTCGTACTCCGAGTTGATCGACAACAACGAAGGCGCCGTCTACAACATCTAGCTGTCCTTTCTCCAAGAACAACATAGAAAGACGTTCTTTCATGGCGATAGGTTTTAGCGGCGGGAGCATGATTACACCCGACGCACTAACATAAGACCGCAACCAAAGCCCTTGGCTGGCCCGACGCCCTTGTTCAACGCTTCTCTGAAGCGCTCGGGATCGGTGACCGTCAGCGCTCCGGTTATCTCTACTGTGCTGAAGCGGACTTGATGACTACCTTTGGGCTTGAACAATCGATGTTGACGATAGCCATCGACTCTTACTTCTCCTTCGCTCACGGAAAAACCATATTGCAAAGCTCGCGTCGCTAGCCAGCGATAACCTTCCTCCTGCACGATCTCATTCTCAGGCGGTCTATCGCCTTCCAATTGCCCTGCCTGCTTTAAGCGGGTCTTGGCTTCCATGATAACATCGTGGCGATGCTGTCTCTGCTCCGCGTCTTTCTTACTCCGTATCGGGTTGGCCCGCAGAACGAAAGCCAACCGTTGGCCAGCGTTGAGTTGGAACTGGTAAGTCTTACTGTCAATCTGCCACAACCCTTGCGTGTCGTGCGGTTCCCTTTCCGATACGACGAAGAACACCACGCCTCCCCGCTTTTCCTCACATCGGTAAAGAAAGTCTCTCTTCCTATCGTCAACATCCGCGAATAGCGACCAGAGTACTCGGTGCATTTTGTAAATGTCTTCCAGCGAACGCCAGAAAGCAGGGTTTTTGTTAGCGTCGGGCTTCAAGCTAATCCTGCTCATGTACATGGATTACTCCTCCTGCTCTCTGGACGCACTCTCAGCAGCGTAATGCTCGCTACGCACGGCGAACTGCCATCGGCGACGGCTAAGAGGAGAATCACGGCGCTCGATCGTATGTACGGCGGTATAACCGTCGGCTTCAACGCCTTCCCAATAGACATCGACCGTTTGCGAACTGGTCAGTGATTTGAGAAAGTTCATATCTTCGAAGCGTGCACTGTGAAACGCCTCACGAAGATTGCTGGCTTCTACCACCTGCGCCTGGAGCGGCAATGCCAGCGGACAGGACTTGCGTCCAAGGTAGAGAGTGAATGCGGGCTTCACCAACGCTGCCTCAAGCTCCGCCAGCAAATATGGCGACGAATCTCCAATAATCCAAAGGCACACCGTATATAGAGAATCACAACGGTAATCACGGCTTGATAGGATAGTTCCTAACTCTTCCTTCGGAACAGCCAGCTCATCTTTCCGCGTCGCGAAAGTGTTTTTACGCCGGCCGGAGCCGGCGGGAGGTACTTGCGCCGTATGGTAATCGCGAATAGGGCTTCCAGCTGCGTCTACTCGAACAGCGAACCCATAAGAACTCGCCATAGCCTGATGCACCCCTTCCTCGTCTCGGCGAATTCCCAGCGCGGCTGCCAGCAAGCCGAGGACCGCTGATTTCGACGGGTGAGCATATGAGGGTCTGAATTCACCTACCGCAATATCCCCCCATGCCGACATCGGGCCATACAGACGAAACAAGAAATATTCTTTCATGGCTTTAGCTCGCTACATAATTGAGAATGGCGTCGAGTTTTCCCTCACCCGTGACTGCATTCATCAATTCAGGTTTCTTAGCACTGGCGCCGTAAACCTTATCCATGTTCTCACGGGTCGTCGTCAGTGCATTTATAGCTTCAGAAAGTATATCTTTTCCGCGCACCGGCTTCAGAAAAGCGAATAGGACGCCCGCGCACGGGACGCAAAGCTGTTCTGTTTACCGCTAGGAGCTATCTTCGCAGCCGCTTCAGTTAGCGCCCTCAGCGCCTTACCCGCCAAGTCTTTATTGTTGTCGCCCAAGTTATGCCGCAAAAGTTCTTGGTCAATGCAGACGTAGAGATAAAAGAGGCCCGAGGCAAATTCTGTCTCCCCAATATGCGCAGCACCTGCGTCCTCAGCGCCCTCGTTCAGGTCATCTACGGCCGTAAAGTAATCATCCTCCACCGCAACCTCGTGAACGGAGATTGCGTGGGCCACCTGCACAGCGGCCTCAGCGTTCGCCTTTGGAGAAGAGGCCAACATACGACCAAACATCGCGAGATCGGCAGCAGAGTAGTCTGATTCTTTCGGTAAACTTTCCAATTCCTTGCGAGTCCAGTCCCTCTTTTCCGTGACGACCACACTTATCAACGAATCAATTTTATTGATTTCGTTGGGGGTCAAAGAAGACCAACTGTTCGCTCTTTAGTGTGTCTCTATCAACATTGCTTTTTGCTTTTTTGGACTCGTCCCTTGGTTTCTCCGAAGTTTTCCCTTCAGGCTTATCTACAAACAAGGACGCGATTTTCCATGCCCAGTTTCTTGCAGCATCTTCGGAAATTCCCGTTGTAGTTTCATTAGACGGCGGTTTACGGGCGATTACATCAGAGAGCGAGCGGCCTGTTGTGATCGCTTCGTAGACTTTGATTCCGATTTCCTTTGTGCGAATTCCCTTGTGGTTAGCCAAGGCTTGTTCAAACAAGTCTGAGGTGCGCCAAGCGCGCTTCAAACTCTGTGACGAGATACGAAGCCTTTGCGATCCACCCATAACCGCGGTCTTGGGCCGGCCTAGGTCATCCCGGTTGAGATTTGCGGGTGGATACGAAGTGAGTATGTGAAGTTGAATAAATTGACTCATTATTCGGCCTCCTGTTTTAGTTACTTGTTTCAGCTTTCGGACGGTGCCTTTTCGTAGTAGCTATAAGCCCACTGCTTACGGACGTTTTCTCCCCAGAAGTAAATTCCATCCGCTAAACTGGTAAGGTTCGCCCGACCGTCTAGTAAACGAACAGTCCGGATAATTGGTTGGTAGAGTTCCTCCCGGTCTGCGATCTTCAACAATCTGCGGAAACGTAGCCCACTTACACGGGCCCGATCGCCTCCTGCTTCCGGTGACGCCATCTGTGCAGCAAAGGCGGCGTTGCCATCGTGTTCTTTGACGTGTGAGAGTACGCCGGCGAGTACGGCTAATGACTCGGCGGAAGGGCGCGATATACGCTGTAGAGAGTGGAGCAGTCGGTGAAACGTCGGAGAAAAGGCAACTGCCGCTGGCGTTGCAGCGCGCCGCAACTCAGCCCGGTCGCCTCGCGCAACATCAAGATTGCGCCACCAATCTAACAATATCGTTTGCGCGTCCACATTATTGCGAAACGAGATGCTGGCAATATCGCTCATGTATCACCTCAGCTCGTGATCCATATTAGATTGTCTTCGGAAGGTCCAAGAATTGACGAACCTTCTTATTAGTTTGAGAATTTAGACGACGCAAATCACGGGCTGCAAGTGCGATGCGTTTGGGATCGGCCATCTCGATCTGCTTCGCCTGAGACAACTCGTCAAAGATGCGTTCACCAGCGTTTGCTAGGGCCTTTATCCATTTGAACTTGAGAGAGTCGCATTCGTTACCGTTGCCCAACTTGTCTCTGGAATCTTCGAGGAACCCGTAGAAATCGGGTTCCGTTGTCTGCCAGAAACGAGCGTCGACGAAGGACAGATCTCCACTTACGCCTGAACCAGGGCCAAAGAGAGCCTGTTTCACGCATCTCCGCACATTGCTACATACAAACACGGCGGTCCGTATCAACCTGGCAACGATCGTCTCGTATGTGGGACGGACTGCGTCGCTGATTTGAATAAGGGGGATTGTTGATTCGTACCAACAACGTGCCTTCATATTATCCATGTCGTAAGCGAAGGCCCACAGACGAGGGGCTCGCCGAAAGACATCGTGTAGCTCAGGCCATTTCGACTGTCGTTCCCAAAACTCCTTAACCACACGAGCTGGCATTCTCCCCACCTCGTCATCTGCCTGCACTAAACCAAGCCAATGACGATAATGAACTCCGCCCGGCTGCCCCTTTCTCGGGTTAGGTGGTCCACCTTCAATCACTGAGTATGGAGTCAGAGGATGCATCCACGCCCCCTCGTAGTTTACGCCGTAATTTCTCGTTAAGTACCGGCTTACCAACTGCGCCACATGGCGCCCGCACACGTCGCAAGGTCCTTCCTGCAAATGCTCCAGAATGAGCCGGATGCGCCTCGGCATTCCCCAAAAAACTTGCATCGGATGTACGTCGATGGGCGTGGTCGAGCTACCACTGGCTTTTTCACTGGTGCGTGTGGCAGTCAACCACGGGAAGATTTCTGGCATTTCGAGCTCTTTCAAACGAGCATTAATCGTTGTGAAAGCGCCACTGAGTAATACGTTGAGCCAAACTGTTTCCCAAAGTGTTCCTCCCAAGATTAGAGTCGTGAGTGGGCCACCACCGCGCAGAGATGTTCGGTGACCTACGCCACCGCTGGGCGCGTTAGTCTGAAGGGCAAATAAGGCGGCCGCAACGCAGGGGAAACACATCTTTTCCACTAATCCGCGCTTTATGAAGACGTCCTTATTTTCACGGAGCGTCTTTTCACCCGGCGTTTCAATTAATAACGCCGCAATTTCCTTTTCCTCCCCATCAGTGAGCTTCAGATCCTGCATGAAGCGTGGACCGTCACTGTCCAGACTAAAAGCGAAGGCCACCGACTCAAACGTCTCTTTCAAACGGTCCGGTTCAGGTGGTTGTGTCAGGCCCGCGCGCCACGCGCGGTCATCCTTAGGTGCCATTGCTGTCTGTACGAGGCCGATGAGAAATTGAATCAAAGCACCATTAAAGCCTGGTCGTGGCGCGTCGAGAGCCATGATCGGATTAAATTTCTCTGTAATTTGCCATGGAGCGATTAACACCTGCCCACCGTCTTCTCTCCGTACCGGAATCCAGTTCTCATGAATCAGATTGAAGCTCATTCAGACTCCCCATCCTCAACTGCGGTAGAAACTTCTAAGCCAGTCTTGGGATGATACACGACGAAAACTTCGCGACGACCATCCGACGCTTTACCTTGCCACGCGCCCTCCGCCGCAGGGGCAAGAGGAATCAGCACGCTCCACTTGCACTGGTCTGACATAGCTTCTATTGCACGGTTCACGGCTGTTTGAATAGCAACGCCGTGTTTTGCCGGCTCACTGATTCGACCTCTACGCACGTCCACTTGACTCAAGTCCCACGCAAATCGATCGGCTTCGAACCACGGAGTCACGGTTGATCCATCCCAGCGGCCAAGGCGTACGGTTGTCGTGAGATCGCCCAGTCGTGTGGGAGTGATGGTATCCTCAAGCCCTTGATTCAAAGTAGCCGTATATCCAGCGTCCATGTCGAGTTCGTTGAGATGGGCAAGAGATATGGTGGCCCTGGCTTTGCCATCAGCCGCTCGGTCACGAGCACGTAAACCCTGCGGGATCTGATCTTGTTGTTCCTCACCAAAGACTGCTTCGACCAAGTGACGAGCGTCATCCGGCATTTTCAATTGGCCCATCTCAGTAAGCAGCCGCGCCGTCAGCCACAACTGGCCATGGCTCGGATAAACATACGCCCCTCGCGGGAACAGGTCGGCGTACCAATTCCGTCCGGGTTTTTCTATCAGCGGAGGCGTTAGCACCAAAAGAGTAGGCTTGCCACGTTCTCCACGTTGGTGCCTATGCAGCCGTCCCGCCCGCTGGATCATAAGGTCTACGGGCGCCAAGTCGCTTACCATGAAATCGAAGTCCAGGTCCAACGATTGCTCGACCACCTGTGTCGCAACGAGAACTTTGCCGGCGCGATCCTCGGGCTTGCTATTCTTTCCAAACAGCCGCAACACGTCCGCTTCGATTGCTAGACGGTCGCCCATTGCGAAACGAGCGTGGAAAAGAATCACGTTCTCGTCTCCTAAATCTTTAGCGAGACGACGATATGCAATGACTGCGTCATCAACGGTGTTTCGAATCCAACATGCGCATTGGCCGCTTCGAAGCGCTAAACGTAAGCGCTCCTCGACAGTTGCCTCTTCGTGGACCATTTCAATAATGACGGTGCGTTCCGTATTGCTGCGGGACTTGATTGGAACCTCTGCGGCGGAACTGACACTCACATGAGTAGCTAGCGGATAGTCAGTCTTCTCCAGTGAGAAAAGGGAACTTCCAAGTGCTTGAGCAAAACTGCCGGCCAGTTCCAGCCGTGTCTTGTGCGGCAGAGTGGCAGACAGAAGAACGGCGCTACCGCCTTGTGCCGCGTGGAAGCGTAGTAGATTCCGCAGCAAGGTATGCATGTAGGGATCGTACGCATGAACTTCGTCCACGATAAGCACGCTACGACCGAGTCCTAGCAGACGAAGAGATTGATGGCGTACGGGGAGAACCGCCAATAGGGCTTGATCTACGGTGCCGACGCCGACAGCAGCCAAAAGTGCTTTCTTGCGATTGTCTGCGAGCCACGTGACGCAGCGGCTAGAGGCGCTTTCGTCATCCCGTGTATAATTTTGGTCGCGAGATTGTCGTTCAAGTACGAGTGATTCAAGGAATCTGGCGGAGAGGTGCCGTTTACTATGGGCCAACACAAGCGAGGCCGGTTCCGTGCCGTCATACATCCGCTGGTAGGCGCGCTCAAAACGCTCATACATAGCATTAGCCGTGGCCATGGTAGGCAAAGCCATGAAGATCCCTTCGGCCAGCCCGGCGGCAGCCATCAAGCGATGAGCTATTGTTAGAGATGCCTCTGTCTTACCGCTGCCCGTTGCTTCCTCCAGAATAAAAAGTTGTGGACCGAGGGATATCTCGCACGAGGAGACATATTCTTGCAGCGGACTCGGCGCTTCAATCTCTGGAAAGAGCGCCCTCATGCCGGTTTGTCGGGAAGGTTGCGGTGGGAGAACACCCGACGCCTGCACAGCAACTTCCGCTTGTGGAAGTGCATACTTCGTCCAATATTCCGCTAGTGGCATCACATCAATTCGATAAGGGAAGTGCAAAGTATTCGAACCTAACCAGTCGCTCAACACGGCCAATCCCGCCACAAGCCAGGATGCATGCTTGAATATTTCTTCCAAACCTTCCGACCACGTTAAAGTTTGATGGCAGTCTTGCAAGAAGAACTCGGCCAATTGGTGGGCGAACGTGAGGCTCGCTGCCTGAGCTTCTGGATCGAAATTTTCAGCCAACGATAGCGGCAGCCCGTGGGGCTGTATCTGCGGTGGCGCACCATGATGACCTGTAGCGGATTGCATCCACGGATTTAGCACGTCTTGCCAGTCGTACATCTCCTTATCTCGAAGACGAAGCCACGCCCCTTCCCATCCTTTTGGCCAAACCAGTGCCCGCCAGAGATAGTTTCCCAAACTGTCGTGACGGACCGTGTAGTCCTTTCGGCTCCCACGTCCGCGCAGGGTGCTAAACAAATCCGGCCGAAGGTTCTGAAAGCCTTCTGCGAACTTGCCCAAATCGTGGAGGGACAGGAAAAATGTTACTAGAGACAAAAGGGATCTGTCGTCGAGTCCAGTATTCGCACCTAGCCGTTGGCGCATTTGCTTATCACGTTGCAACAAGACCCTTCCGACCGCCGCAACGTCGAGACTGTGGTAAACCAAAAGATGGTAGGCCGGGCCGCTGACATCGTTGGGGCGAGCTTTGCCCCAGTAAGAATAAAAATCCATTTTTCTTCCGGCACTACGGCCTGAACACTACATCACGGTTCTGACGGAGCCGTCGGTGTTCGCGGTCCGCGGTCGGGCGCAACGCTTCGTTCCGGCCCGGTTCGATATGAAAGGTCAGCGCGGGACTCTTCGCTGTGGCGATCGTCTCTCCCTTCAACGGCTTGGGGTGTATGAGCCCCTGCTATGTACTGTAAAGTCCGGTATAATCCAAGGAGTCTCCATCGGAGCAATCGAGGAGGAATGACATGGCCCGGCACTACTCGACGAAAGACTTCTTCCGGCAGATGCCGAATGCACTGCTGGCCCGCTAATTTTAAGGCGCGCGGAGTTGTTCGCCGATCTGGATTTCTCGGCATTGACGGAGACTCAGCCGGACGAGTTATTCGCGGCATGGTTGACCCTGCCCGACAGTCAGCGCAACGAGATGGACGCGGAGTTCCGGGAGATTTTCGAGCTGAGCTGCGAGGGCGGCTGGATATTTGAAACTGTTCTCGACTCGAAAGCTGTTCGATGATTGATTCGGAACAACTGGACTGGAAAGAAATCGAAAACGCAGCCTTCCGGATGTTCAACGTTTGGGTTAGTGGCTGTGAATTACTGTGGGCTAAGGAGGCTTGGGGCCATCTGCGCGCTGCTGGTCTGGCCAGCAGACAAACCTTTCTCGACGAAACCGCGGCCAAGTTGCGCTAGTGACGCTCGCGAGAATTTATCAGGAGTTTTGTGGCCTTGCCTGGGATGAAAATCCGGAGACTCCAATAGACTATCTTGCGGAAGATCTTCACATTGACCCAGTGGCGATAGGAGTGCTGGCGGCCTCAACAGGATGTGATGAGCTTAAAGAAGCCGTTGAGGAATACGAACTTCACGAAGCTGCGTTGACCGCGGTGACGGATAACCAGCGGGATGAAATCTTCGGTTGCCTCAAAGCTGCGTACGGTGATGAGTACCGCCTATATAGCCGTATCTGGCACACACGATCTCCGCTCGCTGAAAAGGATTCTGAAGGCGATGAGTTTGAAGTAACTGGTTCCAACAGCACCGCGTTAGAGTATGTCAGTAACGGTTTCCGACGCCAGTTCTAAGCCACGGTTTTTCGGATTTGAATGTGAGAGCATGCCTAATTTACTTGAGCAGCTTACGAAAAGTCGCCGTGTCAAAGCGAAGCGCATCGAACCCCGATTCTCTCGCAAAACCAGACGCGTCACTGTTACCGTTCACATAGACGAAATTCCAATCGAGTTCTCGATTTTGATTGGGCGTTTGGACAAAGCAATTGATAAAGTTTGTCGCTATGCGCATGGGAGTGGTCCGTTACAAGTGCTGTTTGAGGAACTTATCCACGCCCGGCAGAAATACGGTCACATCATAGACGAAAAGAACAAGAGAAGGGGAATTCAATCCGGCCGTAAAGAAGTATCCTACGATCTACAATACGCGGCGGCTTGGACGTACTGCTTCCTACGATCCCAGTGGAAACGGCCCAAAAAGAACCGCAATCTGTTTCTACAAAAAGCTGCATCAAGGCTTATGCGGCGTTTGCGAAAAGAAAAACTTGTGACGGGCTGGGAAGATGCCAAACGCTCTTGGCAAATCAGATTGCTAGCGGCCTTCCTTGTTGGAAAAGCATACGCGAAGGAACGCAAACAGCATAAATTGACAGAACCTTTAGAAAGGCTCGCAAAGTTTCATGCCGATTCTTTTTATCGAACATATGTCCAGCCAAAGTTGAAGCACGTTGAGTCACGGTTCCGAAATAAGCCTAAGTTACTTGACTCTCTTTCAAACGCTTACCTCAGAAAAGTCTTCCATCCTCAAGCGTCCGACGCATCGCCCACTTCACCTTAAATACGCTTTCGGGACATTTTAGCGTTCACTTCATTTGCGATGACAATAGAGCTGAAAGCGGCTTTACTGGCATCAGTATTCCAAAGAGGTGTAACGACGATGCACAACATACTAAGACTTCCAGAGGTCAAGAAAAGCACTGGGCTGTCGCGGAGCACGATCTATCTTCGAGTCTCCCAAGGCGCGTTTCCCAAGCCGGTGAGCTTGGGTGGGCGTGCAGTAGGCTGGTTAGAGGCCGAAATACAGCAATGGTTAGAGCGACGGATTGAGGCCAGCCGAAAGGCAAAGGCGTAAGTCGGCGCGTGTCGTCTGCCGCCCGAGCAAGGCGAAGCAAAAGGAGGCGTACCTTCAACGCGAAGGTATTTAGATCGAGGCGCGCCTACTCCTTCGCCGAGATTGCGGAGATGCTTGGGACTCATCTCCGAACGGTCCAAATCTGGCGCAAGGAGGGTCTCAAAATCTTGACGGACGGAGTCAAGCCGTACTTGGTGATGGGACGAGATATTCAGGATTTTATAAAAGACCGCATAAGGAAACGCAAAAAGCCACTTCAGGCGGGGCAATTCTTTTGCCCACGATGTCAACAGCCGCGGAACAGCTTGGCCCAACATCTCCTTGTTGAGTTCACTAACCGAATGCTTGGGCCTCGCCATCGGCAAACAATCATCAGGGGAATTTGTGAAGTGTGTGGTATACGGGTCTCGCTCTTTTCATCGGAGCTTAAAGCGGCCTGGTGGTACAAAAACGGGCTGATCGTATCCGAACAACCGACGGCATTAAACGGTAGTGGGGGTAGCTGCACTAACGCTGACATGTCGAAGGAAAATGAACATGAGCAAAGTAAACGCAAAGAATGAGCGGACAAAGTGGGCATTTTTTCGCTGGCTGAATAATGCGGACGGGTGTTGCGAGTCGACAGTAGACAATATTGAGAACGCAATACTGCTCTGGCAGGAGTTTTCCAGGGATGAAGACTTCGTGCTGTACAATGCTGACAAAGGGATCGATTTCAAAAAGTGGCTTTCTAAACGAGAAACTCACGGCAAGCGGCTATCGCTTGTCACGTATCACGCCTATCTGCGCTATCTCAGAAAGTTCTTCACTTGGCTGGTGCGAGAGCCTGGATACAGGAACCGGATCAAATCTAATGCTATCGACTATCTGAAGATCACTGAGAGAGAAGAGCGCATGGCCAGTCAGTCCGTCCCTCGGAACTATCCATCACTTGAGTACGTCCGGCAGCTCGTGGACTCGATCGCTATACGGGACGAAATCGACCTTCGCGACCGGGCTATGATTTCATTTACACTCCTAACGGGTATGCGAGATAAGGCGATAGCCAGCTTGCCGCTGGGGTGCTTCGACGACGAAACCCTCGTCATTATTCAGAATCCGCGGCAGGGTGTGGAAACAAAGTTTGCCAAACTCATACCGACGATGCTGTTCAGATTCGACGAAAAGATGTTTGGGTTTATCATAGAGTGGTCGCAGCATCTCAAGGCCAAAGGTTTCGGATCCCAAGACCCTCTATTTCCACGCGCAAAGCTCGACCAAGGCAACGGCAACCTGAGCTTTCAATCCCCAACCGAAGTCGAAGCCAAGTTCTGGCACGGCGCCGGCCGAATCCGCGAGATTTTCAAACAGCGCTCGCAGCAAGCCGGCCTGCCCTATTACCCACCACATACGTTCAGGCATTTGGCCATCAACTTAGCCGTCAGGGCATGTAAGAACGGAGAGGAAACCAAGGCGGTCAGTCAAAATTTCGGACATGAATTTGTGGCAACGACTTTTCGTGCTTACGGCAATTATGCTCCTTCTCAACTTACAGAGATCATCAAAGAAATGGATTTCTCCGGGAAACAAGAGCCCACAGTGAAAGACGAAATACGGGAAATTAAGGAATTACTCCGGGCTAAAGGAGATACTTCGTCCGGGAAATAGGGGGCGACCTCGCGAACATTTAGAGCTGCGGGCCTGCAATACTTCAATCCGCACAGTCAACGAAGTACGCTATTCGAGCTAGGAGAGTTTTTGCCAGACGCCCGAGGACTTCAAAGCTTGGAGCCAGAATCTTGGGCACGAGGGCGTCTTAACCGCGTTCTTATAGCTAAGGCACGGTCGGGAGTAGACGGCAGGGTGAAATCATTTCAGACCTCGCCGTTAGATCGACCGTACGTTAACTGAAATCGCTAAAGCGGTAGCACACGAGTTGGCGAGTCAGAGTGGCTTTGCCAAACCATAATCGTCAGTGAGAAGAAGATCGTGGGGGCAAGTTTGGGGGCATTAGGTTGCCCTGCTTGGGCAATTCGCGAAACTTATCAATCGGTTGGGCGACGCGTGTAGTTGCTCGATGACCATTCGACTTGCAAAAGGACTGCTTTCGGAGCTCAGAAATCCCGAGTCGAATAGCGAAAGTTTACATCGCGACCACCTCGTGTCTATTTCCAAGGCCCTGCATCCCTTGTAAGACGTATGATGATGAACGGCCATGTCATTACCGGCCGCGATACAGGAGGCGGAAATATGCCTGAAACGAAACTTGATATGTCTCACAGCGTCCTTGAAAATGCTTTTTTGGAGCTGGTTCGTCAAGCGGTACGAACCGAGGTTCAAGAACTCTTAGATCGAAGATCGGCTTTTGACAATAGACCAAGTGGCGCAACGATTATCTGTCTCTAAGGACTGGGTCTATCGGAACGGAAAGAGATTAACCTTCACGAGAAAACTCGGACCAAAAATGGTTCGATTCTCTGAAACCGGTCTGCAGAAATGGGTGAGGGATATACCACCGGGACCTCGCGACTACGGATTCGATCGGCTTCCGCAGGCATAGCTAACGCAGTCTGATGTCTCCAAGATCGTGATCTTCGGGTTTGCCCCCTGGCGTCTGAGAGAAAATTTGACCCACGCAAAGTTGTTAGACTCGTTGCTTTCCTTCCAGTGATTTTCTGGATCGGCCAAATGAGTTAGATAGTACACGGCTTCTGGAATTCCGGTTATGTTCAACTCCTGGAGCGGCGTGGACTGATGGTAATTGTCTCCCCATCCTACGGAGATGCCCTGTAATTCGGCATTGCAGTCAAAATAGAAGCGGTTACTGCCTTTGGTGACAAGATCCGTCTGGTCTGTGTCTACGAGGCAGAACGTAATCTTCACGCCGTTGTTGACCAGCGGGCCATCAAGTGTGCCCTTGCGAACTTCGAACCGGGCGACGCCACTCTGATGCCAGTGGTTGTGCTGGGGATGGAAGAAAGCAACTCCGGCCAGCTGTGAATGAACGATGTTGCCAGCAGCGTCAAGGACTTCCTGCGTCGCATAAGTACACTGAGCATACGCTGTCCCGTCGATAACGCACGGCGCGACCTGGCCGCCGCCACGAATCTGCAATGGTCCATCCCCAATATTGATGTGGGTGGTAGAGAACCGCAACATCTCCCTCTGATGCTCGTTCTGAATCTGGAGATGAGCGATCTGCTCTACGATATCCGGATACAGAGGAACGCCCTGCGCCCTCACCATACCGGAAGTAATGCACACGGCTATTGCCAAGAAAGCTGAACCGACCACGCACCGGCGTTTGCCTTGGAACATATGAGCCTCCCTTGAAAGACTCCCGATCGTCCGGCGGGCCTGGGACGAGCGAGGACAATCATCCAGCGAAAATCTGAAACGATATTGTCTTTGATTATGGTCTTTGGCGTCAAGCTTAGTGCGCTTTGTCGGAATTGTCAGTTTTCGGACACGTTCCACTTCTGTTGACTCCTATGCATGATTTCGATAGCTAAAGCGGACCTTACAGCTTGAGGTCAACATCGGGAGGCTAGGTTCATGGTTATTGAATTCGCAATTGATCATTACAACCGCTTCTTGGCGCTCTGTGACCCGGTCTCTCGTGAGTACGAGATTCTGAAAAACGGGCTCGTCATCCGTCGTGTTAAAGACGGGAACAGGCAGTATGAACGCGTCGTGGAAATTTTTGCCGAAATGCGGGATGCCCACTTGCTTCTCGATATGGCCAATAAAATTTGTCCCGACGCCATGCCGGCTATCACAAAAGCTGTGTCTTTGGCGCGCTACGTGTAGGGTCAATCTACCGTTCAAGCCTTCAACCGGTCTGATCACGCCCGCAGATGTATATTCGCATGCACTGTCTTTAGGGACGTACGATCATGCGCTGTCCCATCAGACCTGATGGAAGCTCACGAAGTTTCAACGCTCGTCAATTCACCTGAGAATGATACGGCGGAGTGCATTCAAGCTGTTTCGTATGGCCGAATACCAGCCAAGACCGGCTCCTCTAAAGACTCTTGTAAATGATTTGGCGAGAAGGTGGCCGCTGCGGCACCAAGCGCCTGAACGCCCACAAAATGCGCCATGCTCTCGGAGGAAGGTTCTTTTTTTAGAATCCGAGGCACTCTGAGCAAAGGCCGGCGTTGGTTTCGCTGTTCATCGTAACCCAGAAGCAGGCATACTCGCCAAAACAGGGGACGTTTTCGGTACAGCCGCAAATAGCACACGTGGGCGTATCATAGACCCCGTAGGAAAAACCCGGCAGTGGTTGTACTTTTCCACTTCCATTGATGCCTTCTTCGGTGGATGCTTTACTCATTAGTTCACCTCCTGCGCTCCGTCAACGAGGTTTTGGCAGAAAACGGACGATCCTCCCTGGCCAATCCTACTACCCTGCATAATCCTGCAAAGCCGATGAAATCTAGTCAGAACGACAGCGCCTTAGCATCAAGTCAGAGTAGGGCATAGCCAAGGCTCACTATTACACTTAAATAGATGAACCAAAAAGTAAGAAACGCCCAGTTAAACTTCTCTGACAGAGGAGAAGGTCTGTCCCGCAAGAGTGTTGCGACTGTTTCCATTGCGTTCCTCCCTTCTGCCGTATGAACGGGAGCAATGGGTATGCCAGAAGGATTTCGGGATAATTGGGGATAATTTACGGTAATTAGGTAGTGTAGTGCCACACAAATAGGTAAGCCAAAGCAGTCGCGCGCCGAAAAGCGTCATACTGATTAGCGGGCCATCGGTGTTTTCCTACAATGTGAGTGATCCTTGACTCGCCGCCACGACCAGCGTTATAGGTGCGCATTCCAGCGGGGGGCCTCCATGAAATATGCTTTGGCAATCGTACAGCTCGCTTTCGGCCTCGGACTATTTCTCTGCGCAATAACTCCCGCATATCCACACGGCGGCGGCTTGGATGTTTATGGCTGCCATCACAACCGCAAGGCAGGCGGTTATCACTATCACCGAGGGCTGCTCGCCGGGCAATCGTTCGACTCGCAGGACGAGGTGCTGAGGAAACTTTCCGCAGATAAGGCCGATACACTCAACAAGACCGCAACCCCGAAACAGTGAGCTTTACATCGAGAGCCAGACTCCGACGTTTCGCTTCAGATTCTAGGCGTCACCCGCGACAGCAAAACCGCCTTTCACGGCGCACCCTCAGCTTAAATAGCGGTGAAGGTAACGAGTTTGTTCGCTGCCGTATTTGCGGCGACTATCTCCGCGTGATCAGCGGCCGCCATCTTTCCAAACACGGCACCGACCGTGAAACATACATGGAGGAGTATGGTCTCAGCCCAGACGAACTAATCGCGAAGGATTCTCGGCGACTACACAGTTCACGCCGCGACTATCGTCCCTACAGCAAGAGAGACTGGATCACCGCGATCAAGAAAGTCTATAAACGAGACGAGCAAGTCTTTGCTGGGTTCCTGCAGGAGAAACACCAACAGCTTTATCACCAAGGCACTTGGCTTTTCGGTGAGTGGGATAAGGCACTCCGTGCAGCGGGATTTGATCCAGAACAGATGCGGTTACGCAGCTTTTGGGACGGCGAGAAAGTCATCTTGGGAATACGCGCCCTGCGAAAGCAAAATTTACCGCTGTATGCCAAGTACGTGATGAAAAACCACCCAAACCTATTTTCGGGAGCGCTACGCCAATACGGATCATGGAATAAGGCGCTCGTAGCTGCCGGCATTACCGAGATTTCTCGAAAGACCCGCCTCGGTTTGTTAAGAGAGCTGCGCGATGCGGTGGAGTCTGGAAGCGATATTTCGCAGGCGCTACGATTAGAGATAGCTTATTACTTTGGGAGTTTGCGAAACGCTAAGATTGCAGTCAAGACGGACGCAAAACTCTTGAGCGGCTGGAGCATGAGTAAGATCATCACTGTCCTTGGACAGATGCACCGTTCAAAAGAGAAACTGAATTACGCAACCGGACGACTTCCCATTAATCATAAGCTGGCCTGTGGTTCAATTGTCGCTTTTCCGACAATATCTGATTTGACAGTTGCGTGAGATTCTTATCTAGGTTCGCCCGTGTTGCGCGTCATCATCGAGATGCCACTCCTAGTTTATGACGGCTTTGTGGATAAGTGTGATCAATCCTCACGCGAATTACGCAATCCTAAAAAACGGCCTCATTTTTCGCCGACCGAAAGGCGATCACTTCGAGCGCATACTGGAAATCAACTGCGATAAGGACGATTTCGACAAACTTCTTCTGTCAGCCTCCAAGGTCTATCCCGAAGCCGTTAAATATATCGCAAGAGCTATCATGGCTGCCACAAAATCGGATTAGCTGTTGGCAACACTACCGAAGGAGGATTTATGTCCAAGCAGAACCTGGACTCATTCGCACCTGAGATGCGGAAGAGAATGGCCAAAAATAGTGGCTTCTTGCAATGCCGGACGTGCGGACTAATCTGGTTGGCCAGCCCGCTAAAACGACATGCCCAGAAACCCCAGCCCATGGCCAGGCCGTTCGCGTCGTAGTGGTTTGCCGGGACTGCGATCTTGACGTACCCATTGAACACCTCGCTAAACACCTTAACGATCCGCACCGACATCACACGCTGACATAGAATCTGGCCACGGAGTCATTGACAATTCAAACTTGCTCGCATGGTCAGTCAAGGATAAATTTTGTCAGCAACACACTAATACCCCACTACCGGTTGATGTGGCAGCTTCTAGCTAATGCTCGCCTTACAGTGTTCGATTATTGGACAAACCTCGTTACCATAGGGTCTCAAGCAACTGTTACGGATCAACAATGAATTTTTCCAGTTGTGCACCCGGCCAGCGAGCGTGATTACGCGGTTGGCATTCCTGCTGGGCGTCAGATTGCCGCCGCTGTTTACACGAATCCGTGGCAGGGTGAATCAAGCAGGCAATGTGTTGGTTTAAAACCGGTAATTTAGGAAAAAATATCTCTTGATTGAGCGAGGATCATATTCCATAAAGAAATCCAGGTAGTCCAATTATGCTTGCCGCGGATTGTGTAGACGTGACCGGCAGGAAGTAAGTCTCCTAACAATTTATTACCCGCGGCGAATGCGTCCTGTAGACCGTAAGCGAGGTAGAAATTCGGAAGCTCTAGACCGCCTCCGTTATCGACGCGGCGCTTCAGCCAACACCAAAGTTGTCGCGGCTCATCATCCTCAGGAATGTTGGACGGGTGCCATTCCTTCAAGCCTCCGGCTCTCGATATCTCATCGATAATCGTCTTGTCGCCTAAATAGGGCGCCAAAAGAAACAAGCGCGCGATATCGTCGGGGTGATTTATCGCGTAGTAAAGTGCGCCAAAGCCACCCAAATTCCTGCTAAGCTGATCCGGCTGTAGCCTTCTGCCTGCGCTGGAAGAACAATGTCATCGCGCAACCGTTCGACGGCGGTTCGAGTGACATAATAGCCGAAGTGCATATCGGCGACAGTTATATCCAACGCAACACCGCTCTTATGAGCGGCATCGATGAAACCGCGAGACTCATAATCTTCCAAAACATCACCGATACCCGGTAAAAAGATCAGAAGCTCGCGCGCGGGATCGTCGGATCGATAATGCTTCACGCGTACCGGCTCGGTGACGGTCAAATAGGCGGCCCAGAACCAGACTGCCAGGGGCGTTTTCGTGTTGTGG
>VBKY01000140.1:0-939 GCA_005879255.1 Deltaproteobacteria bacterium | reverse complement strand
TAAATCTCTTTACACCCCCGCAGAACGTCCCCCAAGTCCTCGAAGTCCACCCAAAAGCTTTTTCATGATCAAATGTAACCGCCATCATAATTTTGTCAGGTTTCCGACACAAAAGACTTTCATTGACATAAAGAACCCATAGGACTAGCGTGCAAAAGTATCTAAGGTCGTCCGAGCTTAAAGCGCCGGGTCAGCGGTGACCGGGAGCCCGAATAGGGAGGTTCCCGCATGGCCAACTTGCTCTACAAAGATCATTTCATCATCGTCGTCGCACGCACTGACGAAATTTCTACATTTTGGATTCCTGTGGCTGACATCAGTTGGGAAACCGACGGTGAGAGAGAATCACACACGATAACTGGCGGTGTAGACTGGTTCAACAATTGGCAGGATGCAGAAGGGCACATGATAAAACTCGCGAAAGAATGGATGGATGAAAGGTAACGAATCATCTTCGGTCGGTGTATCCCCACAAACCCCAAATGAGCGAATGAGACAGGCCAATTAGCCGCGGAAATAGTGCGCCTGTGCACGGAATTCTTTCGTGGTGTGTTTTCCGCGGAAACTCGCTGGCTGAAAAACTTTCTTGACAGAAAAAAACTGATGCGTATAAGTGGTTTTTGAATCCAAATAGAAAGGAGGGAGAGCATGCAAGGTACGGAGATGAATCACGACGACGCGATCCGACAACTTGCATACCGAATCTGGCAGGAGGAAGGATGCCGGGATGGATGCGAGGTCGAGCATTGGCTCAGAGCCAAAATGATCTGGGAAGAAATAAATCGCCCGCAAAGCGAACCTAAACAGTCTAAGGCTCTCAATAAAAGAAAGAGCAGAAAAATTTCGGCCGCTGAGACCGAGCTGTAGTTTTCGGTCTTTACCAACGGAATTTTAGATCTTACCCTCGCTAATCGGATCTGACCCAAAGGACCCCACTGG
>VBKY01000045.1 GCA_005879255.1 Deltaproteobacteria bacterium | reverse complement strand
GTAGTGCCGTCGATAAAACTGAGCTTCGCTTTCGAAAAATTGCAGCATCATTGCCGCACGTCTTTGTGTCGTGCTAACCCCGCCCACATGCACAATCGTTGTCGTCGGAGTAAAATGAACCTGCCACCCGGCACAAGCCAGCCGGTAGCAGAGATCAACCTCCTCGAAATACATGAAAAACGACTCGTCGAAGCCTTCCATAGCTTCGAATGCTTGGCGTCGGACGGCAAGGGCCGCCCCCAGCACCCAAGGAACTACCCGGTCCGGTGTATCCGACCTAATGTCCACTGGTCGATGCCAAAAACTGGGGAGATGCCATATCAAGCGGCCGAAAGCGCTCTTGCCGCAGAGCGCATCGAGCCGTGGCGGCGTGGTCCAGGTATGGCACACGTAGCGGCTCGGGAACGGAAACCATGACGGTTGCGGCGATCCATCGAGATTCACAAGGCGTGGCCCAACGATAGCCGCTCGCGGATGCTGGTCGAGATAGGCGCTCAGTTTTCTGAGTCCGCCAGATTCGACGAGCGTGTCGGCGTTCAGGAGCAACACATACGGAGCGGTGCAACTCGCAATCGCCTGATTTGCCGCCGCACCGTATCCGAGATTTTTCCTGTTGGCATGAAGCGTCACCGATGGGTACTCGCTTTTCACCATCTCCACGCTCCCATCCGACGAAGCGTTGTCGACAACGATAACTTCGCTCGCCCTCTCTGACTGGACTGTCGCAAGACAAGCCCGGAGGTGTTGGAGCGTGTTGTAGTTTACGATGACGACTGCAATTGGAGTCATCTCATTCCCTGAATTCGGTTCCGCCGATCGGCGGCATATTGGCTTAAGGCGAACTTCTCCCTGGCGAACTTCTCCCTTAAGAAACCCATGGTGATCGCTCCCTGCGATACCAGCAGCAATCCTGCAAGCACCAACCTCCGACCGCGGCGACCCTGAGAGAACGAGTAACGTAACAAGTTCAGATAGAATGATGGAGCTTGTAATCTGATGCCTTTCTGCTTGCGCTGGGCGCGTACCCGATGAAAGTCGAAGGCGCCGCGCCCATAACGGAACTGCTGCCGCCAAAAACTACGAAAGGTCAATGCGTGAGCATGGTAGACGAGCACTTCGGGGTCATAGGTCATCTCATATCCGTAATGTAGCCAACGATCGCAGAATTCACGGTCTTCTCCTGCCGGGAGGGGAAAACTCGTGTCAAAGCCGCCGATCGCGCGAAAGCGCTCTGCAGTAACGGCTAAGTTGTTAGAAGCAAAAAAGTTTGCGTGATGGCGATCGCTGTTGTAGTGAGCGTACATGTAATCGATCAATAACTGTGCGGCCGTCGAATACGGATTCTCTGGAAGGGCATTAATGATGCGTCCGCCGACTAGATGATCGGGTGCGCGATCGAAACGCACGGTGAGCGCTTGTAGCCAGTCAGGAGCGGGCAAGCAGTCATCGTCGGTGAAAGCGAGATATTTGCCTCGTGCTCGCATGGCTCCGGCGTTCCGCGCCGTTGCTGGACCAGAGTGCAATTGCACAATCAAGGTGACCTGAAGCCGATCGTCAAAAGAAGCCACAACGGCTTCTGCTGGTGTCTTGCTACCGTCGTCAACCACGATCACCTCGAAGCTTTCACGCGCGTAATCAAGCCCGCCGAGCGCCTGAAGACAGGCGGCAAGCTGTTTGGGCCGGTCATAGGTGGGAACCACAATCGAAAAGACGGGCTGTTCCTGTCCCATTAAACCTCACCTCCTCTGGGGTCTTCCGGGGTGCAGTCCAGTACGAGTCCGTATTTCATACTTTCTGAGACAATCTTCCCAGCGGATAATGATCGTGTATTACCGAAGCGTTTGCCCTATCTGAAGCCCGCGATCCAATTGTACATCCTGGCGACCAAGTATCCGCCGATAAACCCACAGCCGAATCCGTACGCTAATCCGATCAGACTTCCCACAAATGTCACTTCGTACCCGATGAAAAATTGATTGAGGAGAGAGAGATGCGGGCCAACAACATATCCCCCCTTGAGTACAAGCCAATTCGTGGCAATGAATACTACGAGTCCAGCGATAGTCCCTGTGACAAATCCCTGGACCGTTGCGTTTAGTTGCAGGAGCCGGGTTAGTACCACCTTCTCCAGATCGTTTTCGTCGTTGGTCATAGGGTTTACATTTAGCTCAGGTTGAGGTTCAGGCTAAGGTTTAGATTCAGGTTGAGGTTTAGCCGGAGCCTAAACCTAAGCCTTAATCTATTCCCGCGTAAACGAGTTGATTAACTTGTTCAATTCTTCCCAGATATTTGCAACAAGTTCGAGCAACCCGCTCAGTTCCGATTCTTGAAAATAGCCGACCCTGAACCCGTAGATCATATGACTTTTTGTTTCGGCCAATGAACCCCGTGACATGTAGTAGAAGTTGAGCTTGTCCTTGGTGTGTCTTCGGCCAAAGCCTTCTGCAATATTACCCGGAACGGATAGCGCTGACCGACGGATTTGCGAGGTCAAGCCGTAATCCTCTTTTTTCGGAAGTGTTTCCGTTAAGGCAAAGACGCGCTCGGCCAATTCCATTCCTTTTTGCCAAACAGGCATATCTTCGAAGGACGAGTAGAGCATGCATGGATACGGATAGGTTTAGGTTAAAGTTTAGGTTGCTAGAAAGATTAACCCCCTTAACCTTAACCTCAGCCTTCTTTCCCCCTCAACCTTAACCTTAACCTGTTTCATCCCTAGACATACTCAAGGAGATTCCGCAGTACTAGGCGCTCGGCGCGACGGCGAATGAGCGCCATGTAGAGGAACGCTGTGATGTTCCTGAGAAAGGCAAATCCCCAGCCGCCGATAAAGCCAGACAAAAAACCATAGCCCAGGCCTAAGAGACTTCCGGAGAGCGTGACGCTATACCACGGAAAGTACTGTTGCAAAAGCTGAAGATTGGGTCCCATGACGTCTCCGCCTTTCAGCGCGAGAAAGAGGGTCGCAAGGAACAGCAGTAAGCCGGCCATTGCGCCCGTCGAGAGGCCGAACGCCAGCCTGTCCAGTTTGGCGAATGCTTGAGCGAACGCTTCCTTGACCGCCTCGAGGGCGACCTCAGGCTCAAGCTCGACTTTTTCGCGGATTTCCTCGTGGTATTCCTGATCGGTGTTTACGCTCCAAAGATCGTTATGCTCTCCCGCCGCCAGGTTTCTCACCGCTAGCATCCCTGTAACCATTGCGTGGTCCTGGTTATTGTACCTGTGCAGCCCATTGCGGCCGATAGTCTGGTAGTTTTCCAGTCCGGCCACGAAATTTTTGACGGTGGCTAGATAACCGCGGTACTCCGAGTCATAGATCGGGTATGCCTTCTGAACCCGGAAGACGCAGCCGTCCTCGATGTCCGCGGGCGACGCCAGACCGATGCGATTGAGCTCCCACTTTCCCAGCTCGATGAGCTCGGCATCCGACATACCCCACAATCCATCTCCCTCGGTGCAGAAATATTCCAGACCCAGGCTAGTCTTGGTAAGATCGGGCACCATGTCAGGGCTCCAGTTCTTGAAGTTCTGGATTCTCCCTAGCTTGACTTCCGGGTCATGGATATAAATCCAGTTGTCAGGGAAAAGGTTGGGCTTATTGACGATCAAACAGACGGTCAGGAAATCACGGTATTTCAGTTTTTCCGCGGCTTCTAAAACTTCAGCCGATGGCGCCGGATCGAGATTCTTGATGAACTCGGTGATGGGCATGCTGGAAATAAAGTCCGTTCCTCGGATGATTTCCTCGTGTCCGTTATTCGCGACGAGCACGCTATCGATGCATTTTCCTTTTATGCGAATGCCCGAGACCTTGGTGTTGAGCCGTACCAGACCGCCTCGACTTTCGACCTGTTCTTTCACCGTGTTCCACATCATTCCCGGTCCGCGACGCGGGTAATCAAATTGATCGATCAATGTCTTGATTGTCTTCTTCGGCTTCACGAACATGCTGAGCACGACCGTCTTCAGCGAGAGATCCTTGATCCGCTGCGCGGCCCATTCCGCTTTCAGCTCCGAGCAGGGAATGCCCCAAACCTTCTCGGTGTAAGTCTTAAAAAATGTCTGGAAGAGACGCTTTCCGAACCGATTCGTGACCCACTGCTCGAACGTTTCCTCTTGAGGATAGGGACGAAGGCGCCATTTGATGTAGCTGAGCGCGATCAAGAGGCTCTCCCAGAGTCCGAGCCCGGCCAGCGCGTTGAGCGGTTTCAGCGGATAATCGAAAAATTTGCGGTTGTAATAGATCCTCGAAAGCCGCGGCCGGCGAAGAAAGTTTTCACCGAGGAGGTGGCGCCACAGCTTGTTTACTTCCTCGACCTTGGTGAAAAAACGATGGCCTCCCATGTCGAAAAAGAATCCTTTGTAATCTTCCGTTCGCGCCAGTCCCCCGACCCGCTCGCCCTTTTCCAGGACAATCGGATGCAAATTCAGTTTGGCAAGCTCGTACGCCGCAGTCAGACCGGCGGGTCCGGCGCCGATGATGACAACTTGTTTCTCGGCGAGCTGCTGTTGAGTCATGGAAATAATTTTCCTGTTAGCTTTTCAGAATTTTTCGTTGAGGACGGACCGAGCTGCTGATTTTAAAGCGGCGATGGGCCGGAACGTCGCCATTCTCCTGAGCTGAAAATCAAGCCAGACATAAAGGTAGCTAAGCCCACTATAAAGGTAATAGAGGAGATGAAGCAGAATGCAGGCTGCAGCAAAGACAATTCCGTGCTGGCGCAAGAAGAATGCGTAAAGCTTTCGATTGAGGGCGATGACTCCGAGAAGAGCGGCCGCTGACACGGCAAGCCATTTCGGCCGCACTGCGGCAAGGGCCAGGAAAGCGCACGCCAGCGCCGCCAATATAAAGCTCATTCTCTGTCCGACTTTGAGGTTGAGGTCGTCTGGAATGTTTCTCGTCTCCAGGATGAGCCGCGACCATGGGATCGCGCGACAAGCGATGTCGGTTTGGATCAGCGAGTAAAGATTCCAGCTTTTCAAATGAGTCCCCTGAAGTCCTTTATCCAGAAGGATTCGGTAGCCGGACTGTCGCAGACGGTACCCGAGCTCGATATCTTCGATCGAAGCGGTTGTATAGCGTTTCTCATCGAAACCGCCGATTATCTCGAAAACGCTACGACGAATGGCTCCACATCCCGCCCAGAATGTCGAGGCTTCTGATTGACCATTCTGGTGCACGAAATGATGCAGCAGGTTACGATACTGGGACACCACTCCTTGCGCCTCAGGCAGTGCGTCGTAAGAACCAAAGGCAGCAGCTAACGTTGGTTGCTCCTGGAAGAGCATCGCGGTCCGGTGCAATGCATCTGGAGCGACCATGACGTCGGCATCAACGAAAAATAGAATCTTGCCGCGAGCCGCTTCGGCTCCTCGGTTGCGCGCGTAAGCAGGCCCGAACGGTCCACCGGCAAGATCCAACACGCGTACGGGAAACTTCCTCGCGATTGCCCCCGATCCATCGGTCGAGCCGTCATTAACGACTATGCAATCAAAAGACCGATAGTCGCAGGCGGTGAGCGTCGTCAAACACCGCGCCAAAAAGGCCGACCCGTTATACACCGGCAGAATAACCGTAATGTCAGGCCTTTGGGATTTTTCAGATTCCATATCGTAGGCCATTGATTGTCGGAAATGAGACACACGGACCGCTGATGAACGTGAATAAAAGACAGCTCCAGGAACTAACCAGGACGAGTTAGCTTGAAAATCCAGATTAGAAAAGGCTAAGAGGCTAAATTCCGGCTGGGGATTTGAGCCGGCTGCTCAGAATCACCTAGCGAGTTCGTTAGAGGCTCGGGAGTGGATTGGCGGGGAAACTGTCCGACTGCCACTGGATGTTTACCAATTTGCTCTGCCGCGGCTGGCCGTCTGCGATGCCTCCGATACAGTAGGCGTCGCTCGATACCACTGCGTATTCACCGTCTGCTAGCACGATAGCTTGGCTGATCTCCGAGAGAAACGAGTTGATATCGGACCCGACAAAAATTGCGTCAACACCAATGCCGAGCAGCAGCGGGCTATTTTGCCGAGCACAAAAGATGCGATTGGGCTCGTAGGTTGAGATCATCGCTATGGCAAAAGTCCCTTCAAGCAACCGCAGCACGCGAACAAAAGCCTCTTCGACAGAGCGGCTGTCTCGGACCGTTTCTTCGAGTAAATGCACGATCACTTCGCTGTCTGTGTCTGAGAAGAACAAATGGTCTCGCTTCGCCTGAAGCTCGTCTCTGATTCGCTTAAAGTTAGAGATCGTCCCATTATGGACGACGGCAAATGCTTTGTCGCAACTCAGGTGCGGGTGGGCGTTTTCTTGGCACACGTCTCCGTGGGTTGCCGAACGGATATGGGCAATTCCTAAAACGCCATTGGCGAGATCGAGCGCCGGGGGTATTAGAACTTCTTGCACGCGCCCCACATCTTTCCACATCTCGATGACGGAAGTGCTTAGGGTCGCCAGCCCACACGAATCGTGAGGCCGATACTCCAATCGGAGGATGCTTTCAACCAGTTGATGCGCAACTTCCCAGCGCCCCGCAATACCGACAATCCCACACATGAGTTTCTCTTAGAATTGGACCTTAGTCAGAATCATGCCGGTGAAATGACCCAATGAATAAACGATTTGCTGTTACCAGTTGGAAGACTAGGAGTGTCAGTGTAGAACATCCTGGAAAAAGGACGAAAAAACCTAAGCAAAGACAGGCGAGGGTAACTTGTAACGTAAGCCGACCATATGATGTTCGCATGTTTTGCGTTCCTTCTATGATCGCATCTTGAACCGAATATCTACTGGGCGGGCAATGCGGAATATGATCTAGTCTACCTTCTGGGCGTTTCTGGAGGAGTAAACCATCTCTAAATAGCTAACGATCTAAGTGGGTTAAGCGAGCGTGGGGACAGTGCGAGTCGCTGTACCAAAAACTACTTCCAAGCCGTTCGCTGGCACTTCACGAATTTTATTCAGAGGAAGTAACGGGCTTTACCAGAGCCAATGTCGGTAGGGGCATTTCCCCATCGAGTCTATGAATGATCTGCATCGACGTGCTCGGATTCAGCGGACGGAAGGTTGGGACGATCTCAAATAGTAATTTAATCACCTCTGCCGGTTGGCCTTTGATGGCAAGGCGCTCAAGATCCGAAAACTTGCGAGACAAGGCATCAAAGTCGGGTATCCAACCGGATTGAACCCGCATGACTTTATCGACCGATGATGAGTGGAGTGTCTCATCCATTCCGACGAGTTCCTCACGTAATTTCTCACCAGGACGAAGACCAACAAAAGTGATCGGTATCTCCTCCTCGGGAATAAATCCAGAGATTCGGATCAGATTTCTCGCCATGTCGAGGAGTTTTACCTGCTCGCCCATCTCCAGGACGAAGATATCACCATCTAAGGCGAGCGTTGCAGCGTGGAGAACGAGCTGTACCGCTTCCGGAATGGTCATAAAGTAACGACTGATTTCTGGATGGGTGACGGTAACCGGACCACCCTGTTCGATCTGCTGGCGAAATAAGGGCACCACGCTGCCGCTGCTTCCCAGCACGTTCCCAAACCGGACTGCGGAAAAAGCGGTTTGGGATTGAGAGCCATTCTTGGAAAGTGATTGTACGAGAAGCTCACACGCTCTCTTGGTTGCACCCATGACGTTAGTGGGATTGACTGCCTTATCAGTCGAGATCAGGATAAACTTTTCCACTTTATTTTGAATCGATACTTCACAGAGGCGCCTTGTGCCAATGACGTTATTCAAGACCGCCTCTCCGGGGTGGGCTTCCATCATGGGCACGTGCTTATAGGCCGCTGCATGAAAGACCACTTGAGGACGACAGGACCGAAAAAGTTCCTGCAGCGGAGTGATGTGCTTTATATCAATCAACACCGTGATTTTTTTAATCGATGGGAATTTCTTCCCAATTTCCATATCGATGGTGTACAGAGCACTTTCGCTTTTATCCAGCAGAATCAATAGCTCAGGCTCATACGCCGCAATTTGGCGACAAAGCTCTGAACCAATCGAACCGCCTGCTCCCGTCACGACGATTCGGCAACCTTTAACGAAATGGCGCACAGGCTTTGAATCCAGACCGACCGGAAGTCGTTCCAGAAGGTCTTCGATGGCAAGATCGCGGATGTGTCTAATCCTGGGCCCGCCGTTATCCCCGTTTCTTAGACTAGGAAGCGTCCTGATGGGTACTTTAAACGGTGCGAGAACATTCACCAACTTGCGAATTGCCACCGGTTGCGCTCTGGGAACGGCTAGAAGGACTTCGTCTGGTCTTTCCTTGAGCATGATTTTGGGCAGATCATCGCCAATGCCCAAAACGGGAACACCGTGAATTCTCCGCCCGACTTTTTGCCGATCATCGTCGATGAACCCAATGGGGTCATAGTCATACTCGTCGCGGTTATTTTTTATATCGCGGACAATGATTTCTCCGGTGTCTCCGGCGCCATAAATCAAAAGCCGCTTTCGTGGACTCATCGTGATCATGCCTTGATAAAACCTGCGGACCAAACGGACTCCGCCCATGAAGAAAATTAGTAAGAGGGAGTCGATTACGAAGATCGATCGAGGGTATTCCGCAAAACCAAAACCCCAATAGATAAGCCCGAAAAAGAGTAGGGTGCTTATGCTCACGGCGGCAATAATATTGCGCAGGTCCCAGATCCCCGTATACCGCCAGAGTCCCTGATAGAGCTGGAACGGGATAAAAGTGGCGCCTCGAATCAAGACCAGCCACGGTATTATCTGCCACCATAGCCCTCTTACCTCGGCTGGAATCGCGCCGTCGAACCTGAGCCAGAAGGCGAGGTAGTTAGATAAAAGAATCAGAGCCACATGTATTGCAAAGACTAAGGGCCGGCGACAACGGAGAAGGAAGCTCCAAAAATCCAATGGTGTTTGCATTTTTCTATCCCTCGGTTCGCTGAAGACTGATAGTTAAAAAAAGATCAGTAGAGTGTGATAGTCCCAAGTCTAGCCAAAGATATTTGAAATTTTGGGATAAAGAGAAGAACGGAAAAAACTGTGTCTCGCGCAAAGACGCAAAGGCGCCAAGGTTCAGAGAAATAGGCAATAAATCTTTCTTTGCGAGCTTGGCGACTTGGCGCGATAAGATTTTTTGTCACTTCAGTTGGAGCTTAAAATGTTAGAGACGAATTCTCAGACTTCAGAGTGTAAGAAACTAGTCTAGGTCAGGAAGGAAAAGGTTTGTCGGTCTAGGGAAGGTGGGTCGTTGCTAGACCGTGGCGATGCGACGCACACTTTTCACTAACTCTGTCGCCCGGTTGCCATTACGTAATTGTCAGGCTCACCAATGTCAGGCAGTCCGATTAAGCGGATGTTGAAGTTTACTCGTACGTTGACGGGCCAAGCGCCACACCGTGGAAAGAGCGTTGAGTATCTCTCGCCTGGAGATCTTCGACACTCCGGCCACTCTATCCTCAAACAGGATAGGCACCTCGGC
>VBKY01000676.1 GCA_005879255.1 Deltaproteobacteria bacterium | reverse complement strand
AATGACTCGAATGATTCTCCCAAGCGGGCAGCTTCGTCCCGAACAATGACATCAGCCATAGGCCCTACTGCTTCGGAGAATGCTGCAACTAAACGGTTGAGAAATTCGCTAGATACAGTTTTAGAACCGGATTCACGGAATCCCTTGTTGGGTTGCTGCCGTTCGTCTTTAATGTTTAAGTCATCCCTCCGATGACTTCCGTTATTTACCTCTTTCGTCCCATCCTCGGACATTGTTGGCCGAAACTCGCCCTTCGCTCGTAGAATTGCAGAGATCTTCTCAACGCGCTCTTGCAGGCCTACGGCTTCATTGAACTTTGTGATCAGGTGGTCTAAAAATTGTGGAGAAATTCTTTCGGAAGTTGTTTCTTCGAACCCGTATCCTGTTTGGTGTAGCCCAGTTTGAGCAGCTACACCATCGGTGCGATGGGTGCCATTCTTGGGCGCGTTGGTCCCGTCAGCATAATCACTTCCATAGTAGTGTTTGTAGTATGAATAGTCCGGGTTGTCTAAGTCGATCCCGTTCAGTACCACACCCAAGAATGTGGCTCGCACACTGTCGAGCCGTTCGACCACCTGTCGGGCAGACGCCGCAGTGGTCTTTTTTGCGTGAAAAACGAGCAAGACTCCATCGGCAAACACCGAGAGAATCGCCGCATCGCTGACAGCGATGGCGGGCGGTGAATCGATCAGTATAAAATTGTAAGACTCGCGAATCTCATCGAGCAGACGCCTCATCATTTGCGATCCGAGCAGATCGCTTGGGTTCGGCGGACATATCCCTCGCGATAAGAGCGAGAGGCCTTCCACGGTAGTTTTCTTTATAGCCTGTTGGAGAGACAGATTGCCTGCTAAAACATTGGACAAGCCATCGTGATTCCTTATTCCCAGGCGAGCGTGGCAACATCCCCTTCTCAGATCTGCATCGATTACCAATACACTGCGTCCGTCCTGCGCGAGAGCGATACCTAAATTCAAAGTGGTAAGCGTCTTTCCCTCATTGGGAGACGGGCTAGTAAGGAGGATAACTTGTGGCGGCTTTTCAGGCTGAGCGAAAAGCAGGGATGTGCGAATTGCGCGGAATGCCTCGCTTGTCACAGAAAGCGGATCATAGGATAGAAGTAAATCCTGAACTGGCAGGGAAGCATTGAAAGCAGGGCTGGGAAGCGTTTTGTTTTTAGGAGCAGCGGGTAAAAGCTGCCGCGAGTAGCCCACTAAGCCGCGCTCAAAGGAATTCAGATCGGGCACCACGCCAAAGGTGCTTAGCGCCACAGCACGCCAGACGTGCTGTGGAGTGCTTACACTGGAATCGAAATATTCTACTACGGCAACTAAGCCCAGCGCTAACAATGTGCCGCAACCAGCTATAAGGATCAGGTACATTGGCACATCCGGCGACGAAGGCCAGTTCGGCCTCTCGGCGAACTGGCTTATTTGCATATTTGAGATAGCAAGATCGTTCGCCACACTAGTCTCGCTCAATCTCTTGAGCACGCCTTCATACAAAGCCCTGTTTACTTTGACTTCTTCCTCATACACAGCATAGGCTACGCCGATTTCTTTAAGGTCGAGCGCCGCCTTTTGCTGTTTTTGCGCCTCCGCCTCTAGCGCCGCTTCCTTAGCGCGAGCAGCGCCGTAGCTTTCCTGAATCCCACGAACCACGCTAGAGATTTCGGCGTTGAGGGATCGTCTCGCTTCGGTGATCTGTTGGTTGAGTTCGATCATGCGCGGATGATCGGGTTTAAACACCGTCGATGATTTAACTTTTTCCGCTTCGAGAGAGAGCAAGGTAGAACGTAGTTGAGGAACCAGTCCCTGATTAATGACCTGGGAAAGCGATAGGGTCGATTTGTTTTCCACCACCTTGTGAAGCGATTCGGCTTCTATGCGTTGCGCTCGAGCAGCGGTTAGCCCTCGGTTCAAATCGACGAGACGGTCAAGAACGATATTTTCGCCTTTTTCCAGTGACGTTTGACCTCGTCTTCCCAGCCCTGGAGTTTTTCTTTTAGCTCAGCATTCTTCTCATCTAAAAAATCTCGGGCCTCTTTGGTGAGCTCAACCCGCGACTCAAAGTTCAAGCGGATAAACCTTGCAGCGTGTTCATTCGCCAGCTGTTGGGATAGATTTGGATCGGGCGTACTAAATTGAACGTCGACTAAGCGTGTGTTCTTGAGCGCTTGTACCTTGAGAAAACTTCGGTATTGACCTGTATATTTGGATTCCGGCGGCACGGCAATGTTTTGTTTAACGCTCGAACTTTGTGCGCTTCTGGAAGCCTGCGTGTTGTTAATCTTTGCTTTATCCGGCGGAGGAGTCTCAAAAAAACTGGCAACATAATAAATGATTGGGTCCAAGAGACCAAAGAACCAATTTTGAAGTCGTGTCAACGGGTTGGGAGGAACAACGCGAGCGCTCGTAAAAGCCGGATTTGACTCGAGCTGCAAGTCACTAATCACCTTAGCAGCAAGCGTCCGGCCTTGGAGCAGCGCGATTTGCGTCTGGTAGTAGTCGAGCTGTCCCGTTTCCATTCTTAAAATCTCGGCTACGCCGGTGACCGGGTTTTGCGGCTATATTTTCAAAGTCGCAGTGGCGATGTAAAGCCGAGTGGCGGTAAAAACGCAGTAGGCTCCAGGAAAAAAGACGGCCAGAAAGATTATTATGGCTAGCCGTCGCCGTTTAAGAAGAACTTTCCAGTAGTCCCTTACGTGAACTTCCTCCGATCCGGAAGTATACACGTATTCAGCATCTATCTCGTCCGACCGAAGAGGTTGATGCTGCGCCCGAGGCAGGAGATCTTTCATGCTTTAATCGCTAGTTTCAGCTGCCGCTGAGTCAGGAACGAAAGAGGCGAAATGCGCTGAATAACAAACCTTTAAGAAAATATTAGGCCGGCTCATCGGCTAATGATATATTCGATTCTAGGGT
>VBKY01000139.1:3106-32425 GCA_005879255.1 Deltaproteobacteria bacterium | reverse complement strand
ACAGGGGGATTTGGACAGAGTGCGTACGGATTTCGCGGCTCTTAGGATCGAAATTAAAACTCCGGCTAGCTCTCCGACCGGTGCTCGGCCGGGCCGCCGCGCCGGGTAAGATTGCGCGCCGTATTGACGAGCCCCACGTGCGAAAACGCCTGCGGAAAGTTGCCGACCAGCCGGCGCCCCACTGGATCGTATCCTTCCGACAGAAGACCGACGTCGTTGCGAATATCGAGCAGCCGTTCAAATATGGCGCGCGCTTCATCATGGCGATTTTGCAATGCCAGATTATCAGCAAGCCAAAACGAACAAGCGAGAAACGCGCCTTCGCCAGGCGGCAGACCGTCGATTGCCGGGTTCGTGTGGTACCGCGCCACAAAGCCGTCCTTCATCAGATATTTTTGAATGGCTGCGACGGTTCCTAGCACGCGCGGATCCGTGGCCGGCAAAAAGCCGACTAAGGGCATCAGCAACAAACTCGCATCCAGTTGTTTTGCGCCGTAGTACTGGACGAACGAGTTCATCTCCGTGTCGAAACATTTGCGACACACCTCGGCGTGAATGCTGTCCCGAACACCGCGCCAACTTTCCAATGGTCCGTCCAGATTAAAGCGCTCGATAGCCCTGATCGCGCGCTCCAGCGCGACCCACGCCATCATCTTTGAATGCGTAAAGTGACGGCGCGGTCCGCGCACCTCCCAGAATCCCTCGTCCGGCGCTTGCCAAACGGACGCGAGAAAATTCACCAGTGATTTCTGAAACGCCCAGCTGGCTTCGTCCGGTTCCAGTCCAACTCGGCGCGCGAAGTGAAGCGCGTCGATCACTTCGCCGATGACGTCCAGTTGAAACTGATCGGACGCCGCGTTTCCGACCCGAACCGGCCAGGAGTTTTCGTATCCCGGCAACCACGGCAATTCGAGCTCGGGCAAACGCCTCTCGCCCATGACGCCATAGACCGTGTTTATTTGCGCTGGTTTTCCGGCAGCGGCGCGGAGCATCCAGTCGCACCACGCTTTGGCCTCTTCAGCATAACCGCCGGTCGTCAAGGCATAGAGTGCAAACGTCGCGTCACGCAGCCAACAGAATCGGTAATCCCAATTGCGCACGCCGCCAAGCTGTTCCGGAATCGAAGTCGTAACTGCGGCGACGATGCCGCCGGTCGGCGCATAGGTGAGTGCTTTGAGTGTAATCAAGGAGCGAGTCACTTCTTCGCGCCATCCGCCTCGATAAGTGCAGCGCTTCGACCACTCGAGCCACCAATCGGTGGCGCTGCTGATTTCCTCCGTGGGATTTCTCTCCGCCGGCGCGGCGCGGTGCGACGGGAACCAAGTCAACGTGAAGGGAATGCTCTCTCCGGCCGAAACCGTGAAATCCGCCACCGTACGAAAATTTTCCCCGCGAAGCCGAACCGGCGTAGTAAGGCGAAGCGCGTCTGGTCCGCCGATGGCAATCAGGCCATTATCTGTCCGATTCACCCAGGGGACCAACGAGCCGTAGTCGAACCGGATCGTCAATTCCATGCGCATATCGAGCTGGCCCCGTTTTCCTTCGATAACCCGTACGAGGTCGGGCGTCTCTTCCCGTAGCGGCATGCAATCGATAACGGTGGCGACGCCGGTTGCGGTCTCGTACTCTGTTTCGAGCACCAGAGTGCCCCTGCGGTAGTTGCGACGGATCGACCGGACAGCGCCGGCCGGAGCGAGTAGCCATCGTCCATGTTCCGGCGTGCCGACAAGGGCGGCGAAGCAGGCTGGCGAATCGAAGCGCGGAAAACACAGCCAGTCAATGGAACCGTCGCGCCCCACGAGCGCGGCAGTTTGGCAGTCACCGATGAGGGCGTAATCTTCAATCAGTCGTGGCATGGAATATTGCTGATGTTCGACGCTGTATGATGATTAGCGTAGCATGAGAAATCTGCTTTGTCGCATTTTCAGCGTCCCAGCCATGCGCTCCGGGCTGACGGCGCGAAGAAACGGCGCGTAAATAATACGGTCGTCATCGCGCATGCTGCCGGACTTGTCGATGACCAAGACCACCGCGCGGTTTTTTGCTCTCCAGCAGCTCATTACCGGGCAGGGGAATCCGTTCGCGCTGTTTTGCACCGTTCTGTTAATCACTGTGCTCGCGTGGCCACAAGTCATTTGGCGAGGTAACAAAGGTTGAGACACCCTCAAGTAGTCAGGGAGATTACTATGCCTTCGGGCGCGCTCTTTGTGATCAACAACCGCCCGAACTTTCCGGTCCTCTTCGTTAGAACCAGTAACGTCTTCGCCTTGACTCACGCGTCAAGCGGGCTTATTGTTCCCCGAGAAAATATGGATTCGTCCGATAATTCACATTTGTCTCGCTTGTATCGTCCCGCTTAACAGCCGACGCCGCGCCTGCCGGGGCCCTCCGTCATTTCCAAGCAGGGGACGGTCCTTGAGCCCGGAGGTCACCATGCGGCAGTTTCGTTTCAGTCCGGCTTTGCCCGAGAGCCCAGCTTTTACAGTTGGCGATGCGGTTATCTTGCTGGGCATCGCCAGCATGCTTTACGCAGGCACCCGCCTGGCCTTCCATGTGCCTGCAGTCATTGCCGGTCCGGATATATCTCTCTCACCATTGGCATTACCATGGTATGCGTTGCTATCTGTCGGACGCATGGCGGTTGCGTATTGTTTGTCCATGCTGTTCAGCTTGTTCTACGGTTACGCTGCCGCGCGCAACCGCACTGCCCGAACGGTGCTTATGCCTTTGCTGGATGTGCTGCAGAGCGTGCCGATCCTTTCATTCCTGCCGATTGTTTTGCTCAGTCTAAGCGCCATTCTACCGCAAGCATTTGCCGCCGAGCTCGCGGCCATCGTGCTGATCTTTACCTCGCAAGCGTGGAACATGACCTTCAGTTTTTATCAATCCATGACTACGATTCCGACTGAGATGCGGGAAGCCGCCGCGGTTTTTCGCTTCGATCCCTGGCTACGCTTTAAGGCAGTTGAGCTTCCGTTCGCGGCGATCGGATTGCTGTGGAACAGCATGATGAGCTGGTCGGGCGGATGGTTTTTTCTCATGGCCGCGGAAATTTTTAAAGTCGGGAGCCGTGATTTTCGCTTGCCGGGTCTTGGTTCATATTTGCAGACCGCGGCCGACAAGGGAGATACGCACGCCGTCATTTTGGGCATCACCACCTTGGTCGTGGTGATTGTTCTGCTCGACCAGCTGGTCTGGCGCCCACTCATCGCTTGGACCGATCGATTCAAAGTCGACATGGTCGAAGGCGATGAGCCGCCAAGATCATGGTTTCTCGATCTGATTTCACGGGCCTGGCTTGTCGAGCAATTTGGCACGCGCATCTGGCGACCATTCAGCGAGTGGGTAGATAGCGGGTTCCAGCGCCGCACGAGCGGAGTTATCGCTTCACCGGAACTGTCTACTGAGACGGGACATTCTCGTTTAGCGATTGGAATTCTCACTGTTTTCTTGCTCGTGGCCCTATACGGAAGTTATCGGGCGGCAACTCTATTGGTTACCCTGCCGAGCTCCGCCTGGGCGGATTTAGGAAAGGGAATTTTCGCTACTTTCCTACGGGTGAGCGTTGCCTTGGCGATTACTTTGATCTGGACGATTCCCGTCGGCGTGTTTATTGGAACGAACCGCCGGCTTGCCGCTGTTCTCCAACCAATCGTGCAAGTCGTTGCATCCATTCCGGCGACCGCGCTTTTTCCCGTAGTACTGTTGGCGCTGCTGGAAGTCCCCGGTGGATTGAACATCGCCGCCGTGCTGCTCATGTTGATGGGAACGCAGTGGTATTTGCTATTCAATGTAATCGCGGGTGCGTCGGCCATTCCCCAAGATTTACTCTACACTACGGATCTGCTCCGCCTTTCATCACTCGACCGCTGGCTCACTTTGATCTTGCCCGCGCTTTTTCCATACATCATCACCGGAGCGATCACTGCGAGCGGCGGTGCGTGGAATGCAAGTATTGTGGCTGAACACGTGGAATTCGGCGGCCAAACCCATACGACGTTGGGCGCGGGCGCGCTGATCGCGAGTGCAACCAGTACCGGAGACTATGCCCTGCTGCTGGCAGCGACGTTGGCTCTAGTTCTCACTGTCGTTCTGATTAACCGCACTTTTTGGCGTCGTCTCTACAGATTGGCCGAAGAACGTTACCGCATGGAATAATCTGCATCGGAGGTGTCCCATGATTACTGCAACAGTACTCAATGAGGCTGACAGTTTGTTGGATCTTCAAAATGTCACCAAGGCCTACCGGCTCGAAAGCAAGCAATTTGTCGCCGTCAAAGACATAGATCTCCATATCAAGCCGGGTGAATTTGTCTGCTTGTTGGGTCCATCTGGATGCGGGAAATCGACGCTGCTCAGGATCATTGCGGGATTGAACGCCGCTACTTCCGGCGTGGTTTCATATCACGGACAGCCGCTAAGAGGCGTCAATCCCTACACGACCATAGTCTTTCAAACATTTGCGCTTTATCCCTGGCTCACTGTTCAGGAGAACGTGGAAATTGCGTTGAAGGCGCGCGGCATGCCGCCCGCCGAACGTAGGGAACGCGCCATGAAGCTCATCGACATTGTCGGTTTAGATGGGTTTGAATCCGCCTACCCGCGCGAGCTTTCCGGCGGCATGCGCCAGAAAGTCGGCTTTGCCCGTGCCATGGCGGTTGAGCCGGAGTTGTTGTGTTTGGATGAACCTTTTTCCGCGTTGGACGTGCTTTCCGCCGAGGCCTTGCGTGGCGAGCTTATGGAACTATGGCTTAAGAAGAAAATTCCGACCAAGGCTATTTTGATGGTCACTCACAACATTGAAGAAGCGGTGTTTATGGCCGATCGGATAGTCATCATGGGAAAGGATCCCGGTCACATTTTGACTGAGATTCCCGTCACGCTTCGCCAGCCGCGGCAACGCAAAGATACTGCCTTCCAAGCCCTTGTAGATAAAGTGTACGCAGCTGTTGCTGGTCAATCCAAGCCGAAAGAAGAGGCGCTTGGCACTCAACCTGGACAGCCTGGAGTAACCCGAGCATTGCCGAATGCGCAGCTCAGCGCGCTTACCGGTCTGCTGGAGAAACTTGTGGAAGAGGGAGGGAGAGTCGATCTCTACCGGATAAGCGGCGCTCTGGTCCTCGAACTTGACGACCTCTTGCCTATCGTCGAGGCGGGGGACCTACTGGGTTTCATGACAGTGCATGAAGGCGACCTGTTGCTGACCCCACTTGGGCGCGCGTACGCTGATGCCACCATTCTGGGTCGTAAAGCAATAATCGCGGGGCGGGTCTTGCGATTGCCGGTTATCGCCTGGATCTATGAAACCCTCCAGCAGGACGATGATGGGCGAGTGTCGTGGGATTCTTTCCGAGACAAGCTGGAAGCAGATTTCGGTGATTTGAGCGAGAAACAGTTAGACATCGCCATCAGTTGGGGGCGGCACGCTGAGCTATTTACCTACGACGACAGCACCGGGGAATTATATTTAGAAAGTGATGACGGAAAAACTGCTGAGAAAAGTTTTGCTCTGAGCGAACTCTATGAGGCCTGGGCTGTGCTTTCCATGCGGGAGCGAGTCGAAGGTTTTAAGCTGCTCCAGCAGGATGACGCGGAGAATTTTTTTCTGCACCTGAGTGCCACGGATAGGGCGCAGCTGATCTTAGTTCTACCAATCGGAGAACGGAGATTATGGATGCGGCTCCTTTCCCCTGAAGAAGCGCTGGACGTCATCCAGGAAGTCCCCGAATCAGAACGCGTGGGACTTTTATCGTTGCTCGATGACAAGACCCGCAGGGAGGTTAAAGGGCTTATGGATTATGCCGAGGAACAATCTCGAGGGCTGATAAATCCACGCTACGTCCGTTTGCGACCTGAGATGACCGTCGACGAGGCTGTTAGCTTTCTACGAAGAGATGCGCGTGATCGAGCGCAAACGATTTATTACGCCTACGTGACCGATTCTGAAAACCGGCTACTGGGGACAGTCACTTTCAGGGATTTGCTAATAACTCCCGGCGACAAAACTGTCCAGGACGTTATGCTGACCAACGTGATCACAGCTCCGGAGCACTTGGATCAAGAAGCGGTCCGCCAGCTTTTTACGCGATACAATCTGCCGATGATCCCGGTCGTAGACTCGGAAATGCGCATCAAGCGACTGATAACTAAAGACGACATCCCGATCGTATAGGCCGCCTATGGAAAGCGTTTCGGAGCTTCCACGAACGCTAATTGATTTTCCGCACGGCCATCTCTCCACCCTGTTTGTGGTTCTACGATCCCGGTCTCATAGTGACATGTACGAAACCGCAGATTGACAGCAGGGCTCTCGAATCCACCGCGCTGCGCTCCTGTGTTCTCTTGCATCTCACTCCAGTCCAGCGCAAAACTATACGGAAATGGACGCCAGCCAGTCGCGGTCTGACTCAACCGGCAAGCTGCGGGTGCTAGTCGTCGACGACGAAAAAAATATTAGGACGACGTTGTCTCTCTGCCTCGAGCAAATGGATTGCTACGTCAAGGCAGTGTCTTCCGTAGAGGGCGCTTTGGCCGCTTTGAGACACGAGTCTTTCGATGTCGCTTTTCTCGATCTACGCCTTGGCGAGGCCAACGGCTTGGAAATCATTCCCAAGCTCTTGGCGGAATCGGCGGAGCTCATGATTGTAATGATGACCGCTTTCGCGACCATCGACAGCGCCGTCGAAGCGATCAAGCGCGGCGCCACCGACTATTTGCCCAAGCCTTTCCAACCCGCACAGATTCGCCATGTCATCGACCAGTGCATCAAGCGGCGCGATCTAAAGCGCCAAGTCAGCGAACTCGAGAGCCGTTTGCGCGAAGCCGCTCCGGAGGTCGAATTAGACAGTGACTCAACCAAAGTTCGCGCCGTTCTCGAAATCGCCCATCGAGCATCGGCCACCGACGTTCCAGTGCTGTTGCGCGGCGAGAGCGGCACCGGCAAAACCGTTCTCGCGCGCACGATTCATTCGCTGAGCCCGCGAAGCAAACATCCATTCGTTGTGGTCAACTGTCCGACGCTATCCGAAGAGCTTCTTGCCAGCGAGCTCTTTGGCCACAGCCGAGGCGCCTTTACCGGGGCCGTGCGCGACCAGGCCGGCCGCGTCGAAGCTGCCGAAGGAGGAACTCTGTTCCTCGATGAGATCGGCGAGATCTCACCCTCGCTTCAGGCCAAGCTGTTGCGCTTTTTAGAAGAAAAAGAATTCGAACGTCTCGGTGAAAACAAGACAAGACGAGCAGATGTGCGCCTGATCGCCGCCACTAATAGAGATCTGGAGGAACATGTTCGAAAAGGACTTTTCCGCGAAGATCTCCTGTACCGTCTCAATGTGATCGATCTGCAAATGCCGCCGCTGCGCGAAAGACCTGAGGATATTCTGCGCTTCGCGCGCCGCTTTCTCGGGTTTTTCGCTAGGTCGACGCGGCGTCAGACGCCCGAATTCTCCACTGCTGCGGAAGAAGCGTTGCTCTCCTACGGGTGGCCGGGAAACATTCGCGAATTGAGAAATGCCATCGAGCGGGCAGTCATCCTGTGGCCCGCGCGGGTGATCGAGCCCGAGGCTTTCCCAGCGCATATTTCAGCGCATGCGAAGCCCGCCCCGCCACACTTAGGCGGGAACTTCAAACTCGATGATATCGAGCGCGAACATCTCGCTCGCGTGGTAGAGAGAACGCCGACCTTGGAGGACGCCGCGGATATACTCGGTATCGACGCATCGACGTTGTGGCGAAAACGAAAAAAATACGAAGGCTAGAACTCGGCGACGACCAATCAATGCAGCTTGCCTGACCGTTTCAAAGCTTCCACCGCCGGCGCATAATCGCTTCTCGCCGTGACCGCCATGTAGTAGTAACGAATAGCCTGCTTCTGATCCCCCTGCGCTTCGGAAAGATAGCCAAGCCAATAGTACGCCTCCGGTCGGTCTAACGCGCGAGTCATCGCGGCTTTCAGATAACCGCGCGCTTCAAGCACGGCGTTTCGCTCGCGCGCGAGGTCGGCAAGATGCATCAAATCGTCGAACGAGGCGCCGGGTTGCATCGCGCGGCGAAAAAGAATTTCCTCGGCCAAAATTCCAATGATTTTTGGCTCGAAAGGTTTTTCTAAAAAGTCCACGGCGCCGAGCTTCATGGCCTCGACGGCGCTAGCTGCCGAACCGTAAGCCGTGATGATCACCACGGCAGTCTTCGGACTCAATGCTCTAATCTGGGCGAGCACTTCCAGTCCCGGTAACTTTGGCATATGGAGATCGACGAAAGCGATGTCGGGGCGGCGCTGCTTGCATATGTCTAGCGCCTCTTCCCCATCTCGAGCCACATCGACAACGTAACCTGCGCTTTCGAGGAGAGCGGCGAGGTTTGTCCGAATATTTCGCTCATCGTCTGCGACGAGAATATGGGCCTGTTCCTGCATCATACTGTAGCTCCGTTCTATACGGCCTTTGCTTTGGTCGGCAGCGTGAACCAAAACGTGCTTCCTTTTCCTGCTTCGCTCTCGACGCCGATGTCACCGCCGTGGCCGCGGACGATTTCTTTGGCAATGTAAAGGCCCAATCCGGTTCCTTTGTGATCCTCGTTGTCAGGCACCCGAAAGAACTTTTCGAAAAGCCGTGCCTGGTATTCTTTGGGTATTCCTTTTCCCGGATCGGACACGGTGAAACGCACAACCTCGTTTTTCACCTCGGCTCCCAATGTAATCGTGCCATCGTTGGGCGTGTAACGGATGGCGTTGCCGATCAGATTGGTGAAGACATGGCCGATCCGTTCCACATCGGCCAATACTGTGACGTCGGCAGAATGAAGATCTGCATTCAAGCGCACTCCCTTAGCGTCGGCTTCAGCCTTGTGTTCGTCGAGCGCGCGCTCGATGAGCTCGGAGACGGGCGTCGGCAAGGGAAATAACTCAGCTCTTCCCGACTCGATCCGCGATAGATCCAATAGATCATCGACCATGATCTGCAACCGGTCACAGTCCTCACGCGCGGTACCGAGCAGCTCGGCTTGCTTTTCGGTGAGCGGGCCGACGACTTGTTCCATGCACAAATGCACCGCCATGCGCAGGGACGTGAGCGGCGTGCGAAACTCGTGGGCGACGGTGGCGACGACGTCGTTCTTCAGCTCCTCCAGCCGTCTCAGCCGCGTGACATCCTGCAAGATCACGGTGGCGCCGATTACCACGCCCTGGGTTTCATAGACCGGAGTCGCGCGCGGCAGGAACTGGCGGTCTCCCAACAACGTCGGCAGCTGCACGGCGTCTTCGAAACCGCGCGGCTGAAAGGCGCCTTTGCCCGAAAGCACGTGGCTGCGCATGCGCTCAATGATACGGCTGGTGGCAACGGTCAGCGCCTTGAGCGGCTCCTTTTGGCCTTCTCCAGCGCGCAGGCCGAGCAGCGTTTGCGCAGCCAGATTGGTATTTTGCAATTCCCCCTTCGTGCCAAAAATAATTATCGGATCCGGCAGGCTGTCGATGGCTGCTTGCATGCTAAGATGGGCTTGCAGCAGTTCTCCCAAAGAACTCTTGCGATATTCCGCCAGGCGCGCCGCCATGGAGTTGAAATCGCGCGCCAGGTGCGCCAGCTCGTCGTTGCCGCGCACGTGGGCGCGGGTGTCGAAATTGCCCTCGCCGATTTTTCGGGTGGCGTCACTGAGGGCGGAAACCGGCTGCAACATGCGCCGAGTCAAGAGCGTCGAGACTACCAGTCCCAGCACGAAGGCCCCTAATACGACCGTGATCGTGATCGCGTTCATGCGCTCGGCCGTGCGGCGCACGGCTTCGCTCTTGTGCAGCATCGCGTCCTGGTTGATCGCAAGGATTTCATCAGCCGCCGACTTGACCTTGTAGAAAGCCGCTTCGAGCTCTGAAAAATAGCGGGCTCTCATGTCGTCGGTCGTGGCACTCTTCTGCAATCGATCGAACTTCGCTTGATAATCAGTCCAAGCGGTTCGAAGCCCCCCGGTGAATTCTTTTTCGCCCCGCTCGGTAATATTTCCCTCCTGCACTTTGAGTTCCGCTTCGAAAACCGGGCGGTATTTTTCGACTTGCTCGACGCCTTTTTCCCGTTGTCCCGCAACCATGAACAGGGCGGCACTGTCCATGCGCTCGATGGCCTCCTTCATCCGTTGCGCGGCGAGAACGCTTCGATAATTGTCCTTCATGATGCCCTGGGAATGAGATCCGAGATAAGAGATGGCCACCGCCGAAAAAACACCCACAATCGCCAACGCGAGCGCAATCGGAGATTGCGCCAACAAGAGTTTTCTATAGAGATTCATTCCTTGGCCTCCCGATCCTCTAACGAAATAACATGGAGATCGAAACCCACTGCCTGGCTGACCAGCTTAAGCACGGGCGATCGGCGTAAGATATGAGACCACCACGGCCGTTGAGAACGGCCGATCACGATATGTCTGACACCGTGCTCGCGGGCGAAGCCAAGCAATGATTCGACCGTGTCTTCCGATCGCAGCCGCACGACTTCGGCGCCAAGATCCCGCGCCCGCTGCTCATCTTCGAGCAGATAGCGCTGCCGCTCGGCATCGATGCGGTGTCCGGCTTCGTGTTTGGTTTCGACGTGGACGGCAAACCAGTCTGTGTTGAGCCTTCCGGCAAGCCGCGATCCTTGGCGCAGCAAGATGGCGCCATGCGGCGGCGGAGCAGACGCCAAACAAACCATTACGCGTTCGCTGGCGGCGGCCTTGAGACGGGCATTGCCATCGTCGACTTGCGCGGCGACCGACCGGTCGACGCTTTCGGCTACCTCGCGCAGGGCCATCTCCCGAAGCACGGAGAGCTTTTCCGCTTTGAAAAAATTCTCCAACGCCAAAGAAACCTTTTCCTGAGAGTAGATCTTTCCAGCGCGCATGCGATCCAGCAAATCTTCGACCGCCAGATCGATATCAACCACCTGATCGGCGCGCTTCAGAATCGAGTCCGGCACCACTTCGCGAACGACGACGCCGGTGATTTGTTTGACCATATCGTTGAGGCTTTCGAGATGCTGCACGTTGAACGCGCAGATAACGTTGATACCCGCTTCCAGTAACTCCAGAACATCCTGGTAGCGCTTCTTGTTTTTGCAAAACGGCGCATTCGTATGCGCCAGCTCATCGACGATGGTCACCTGAGGGTGCCGTTTCAAGACAGCGTCGAGGTCCATTTCTTCCACTACGACTCCGCGATACTCGACGCGTTGACGTGGAATCACCTCGAGTCCCTCGATCAATGCCGCGGTATCGAGCCGGCCATGGGTCTCGATGAACGCGAGTACCACATCCACTCCGCGCTCTTGTAACGCATGGGCCTCCTCGAGCATCTGATATGTCTTGCCCACACCTGCTGCGGAGCCAATGAAAACTTTGAGTCGCCCTCGTTTTGCGCGCTCGACGAGCTCGAGAAAATCTTCGGGGCGCTTACGGTCGTTAGCCATTTTCAAATTATATCAAGGGTCGAGAATTTTGACTTTCTCCGCTAATCACAATCCCGCCCAATCCTCGCCAAGGCATCCCTAACTTCGTCAACTTTGAATCCCTTAATAATCGCTTCAATCTGCTTCATGAAACTTCCTCCTGGGGGTCTTCAGATACGTTTTCAGAGTTGTCCTGTTTCGCATCAGATCCGAAGGAGCGACATCGTGTTGCCACGTCGATCCGCTATAGTCGCGTTGCCCGACGCGCACGCGCAACACCCGTTCCACTGGTGTGATAATAACCTCGCCGTCACAGAGATCGCCGCTACGGAGAATGGTGGCAATCATCGCGGCCAACGGCTCGGCGTCATCGTCGTCGACGACGATCTCGATCTTCACGTCGGCCGAATCTTCGATGTAACGGGCGCCGCGGTACTGCTTCACTTTGCCTTGCTGGCTGCCGGCTCCTTTGATTTCGAAGATGCTTATCCGCGGCAGCTTTTCCTTCGCCAAGGCCTCTCTGATTTCATCAAGCTTGAACGGTTGGATGACCGCTTCGATTTTCTTCATGGAACGGCTCTCCTGGTTTTCTCGAGTTAGGGTTTCTCAGCCAGAGGCGCAGCCTGAGCGTTGGCTGCACTGTCTTTGCTCGCATCCCTGGCATCTTTCTTTTCCGCAGCGGGCGGAAGGGGAGCTGGCCGGCCGAACTGCCGGTCGAGCGCCAAGTTAACCAGGAGCACATTGACCCTGGGCTCGCCAAGAATTCCCAATGTTCTTCCCTCGACTGAAGACTCCACTACGGCTTTCACTCGCTCCGAAGACACACCGCGTGCCATGGCAACCCGCGGCACTTGCCAGAGCATCGAGTCGGGTGAAAGATGCGGGTCCAGACCGCTCGCCGATGCGGTAACTAGTTCGGCGGGAACGGCTCCGGTGGCTTGTGGATTCTCTCGTTTGAGCCGCTTGAGATCATCATTGATACGGTCCTGCAGCTTCTTCGAGGTCGGGCCAAGGTTGGAGCCACCCGAGGACGTCGCGTCATAGCCCTTCTCGCCTGCCGCCGATGGCCGGGGCTGAAAATAGGCCGCGTTGGCAAATCCCTGCGCGATCAACTCGGAGCCGACGACTTGTCCCTTCTCATCCGTCACCAGGCTGCCGTTGGCTCGCCAGGGGAGGAGCACTTGAGCGAGTCCGGTGATCACGAAGGGATAAAGCAGTCCAGTTAAAACAAGAGTGACGATGGTCGCACGTATAGCGATAGCAAGCGTTTTCATGATGGGCTCCTAGACAAGTCCGATGGTTTCTAAAACCAGATCGATCAGTTTGATACCGATGAAAGGGGCGACGACTCCACCGACGCCGTAGATCAAGAGAGATCGCGCCAGCAGCGACCCGGCGCCAATGGGACGATACTGTACGCCGCGCAAGGCCAATGGAATTAGCAAGATGATGATGATCGCGTTGAAGATTACCGCCGAAAGAATCGCGCTCTGCGGTGACGCTAGGTGCATAATGTTTAGTGGCGCGATTTCCGGATAGACACCCATAAACATCGCGGGAATGATGGCAAAATACTTGGCGACATCGTTGGCAATGGAAAACGTTGTCAGCACCCCGCGGGTCATCAGCATCTGTTTGCCGATCTCGACGACTTCCAGAAGCTTGGTCGGATTGGAATCCAAATCGACCATGTTGCCGGCTTCTTTGGCTGCCTGCGTTCCGGTGTTCATGGCGACGCCCACGTCCGCCTGCGCCAAGGCGGGTGCATCGTTGGTTCCGTCGCCGGTCATCGCGACCAACTTACCTTTGGCCTGTTCTTCTTTGATAAGCCGCATTTTTGCTTCGGGCGTTGCTTCCGCGAGGAAATCGTCAACACCCGCTTCGCGCGCGATCGCCGCCGCAGTGCGCGGATTGTCGCCGGTAATCATCACCGTACGAATCCCCATGGCACGGAAGCGATCGAAGCGTTCACTGATGCCGCCTTTGACGACGTCCTTAAGATGAATAACGCCGAGAATCTTGTTGCCCTCGGAAACAACCAGCGGCGTGCCGCCGGAATCGGCGATGCCGTGGGTCATTCCTTCGATCTGCGAGCTCACCGTACCGCCCAACTCGCCAACGTAGTTGATAATCGTGTCGACGGCGCCTTTGCGGATCTCGCGTCCGTCGAGATCGCAGCCGCTCATCCGCGTTTGCGCGCTAAACGGAATAAATTTCGCGCCGATGCCTTGCACGTCGCGGCCGCGTAGTCCGTATTTTTCTTTCGCTAGCACAACGATGGAACGCCCTTCAGGCGTTTCATCAGCGAGACTCGCGAGCTGGGCTGCATCCGCGAGAGCTTCCGGTCCGACGCCGTCAATGGGGATAAATTCGGTCGCCATGCGATTGCCGAGCGTAATGGTTCCAGTCTTGTCCAAGAGCAACGTGTCGACATCGCCTGCCGCTTCGACGGCGCGCCCACTCATCGCGAGAACGTTCTTTCTGAGTAAACGATCGATGCCGGCGATGCCGATGGCGGAGAGTAATCCGCCGATCGTCGTTGGAATCAAACAAACGAGCAACGCTACAATCACGGTTATCGAAACCGTAGCCATACCGGAGTAAATCGCCATGGGCACGAGCGTCACGCAAGCGAACAGAAAAATCAGCGTAAGACCGGCGAGTAATATATTGAGGGCGATTTCGTTGGGCGTCTTTTGCCGCTCTGCTCCTTCGACCAGAGCGATCATGCGATCGAGAAAAGACTCGCCCGGGCTCGCCGTGATGCGCACGACGATGCGGTCGGACAGAACTTTTGTGCCGCCGGTCACAGCCGAACGATCGCCGCCGCTTTCACGAATGACCGGCGCCGACTCCCCGGTGATCGCAGATTCATCGACGGAGGCGATGCCTTGGATCACGTCGCCGTCGCCGGGGATAATTTCGCCGGCTTCGACGACGACGGTGTCGCCTTTGCGGAGCGCCGATGCTGGCACGACTTCTTCCCGATGGCCATTGACCAAGCGCCGCGCGTTAGTCTCCTTACGCATTTTGCGCAGCGTCGCCGCCTGGGCCTTACCGCGTCCTTCGGCGACCGCTTCGGCGAAGTTGGCGAAGACCACCGTGAACCACAACCAGAAACTGACATTGAACGTGAACCAAAGCGGCTGCGATCCCGCCGTCGGAGCGATCAAGTCGCGAAGCAAAATCAAAGTCGTGAGCACGCTGCCAATCTCGACCACGAACATGACCGGATTTTTGATCACGTGCTGCGGTGCGAGTTTGCGAAAGCTCTCCCAAATCGCCGGCCGCATAATTTCCGGATCGAACAAGGAACGTTCCTTCAAGCGAGTATCTGACATGTTAGTAAACCTTTCCTGCCTGAGCTAAGAACTGCTCGACGATAGGACCGAGGGAAAGCGCGGGGAAAAACGTTAACGCGCCGACGATAATAATGACGCCGACCAGCAGCACGACGAAAAGCGATCCGTTGGTCGGGAAAGTGCCCAAACTTTCCGGCACGGATTTTTTACCGACCAACGAGCCAGCCACCGCCATCGCGGGCACGATCATCAAAAAACGTCCCGCGAGCATCGTTAAGCCGAGACTCACGTTGTACCAGAGGGTGTTGGCGTTCAGGCCGGCGAAGGCGGAACCATTGTTGCCGGCGGCACTGCTGTAGGCGTAGAGAATTTCACTGAGCCCGTGCGGGCCGGCGTTGTTTAGAGATGACACACCGTACGGCGCGATCAGCGACCAGCCGGCGTAATAAAGAATTAGCAGCGGGAAGATCAGCACGTAGAGCATCGAGAGCTTGATCTCCCGGGATTCGATCTTTTTACCGAGATATTCCGGCGTGCGGCCGACCATCAGCCCCGCTATGAAAACTGACAGAATGACGTAAATCAGCATGGCGTAGAGCCCCGCGCCTACACCGCCGAAGACCAGTTCGCCGAGCTGAATGTTGGCGAGAGGCACAAGCCCGCCGAGCGGGGTGAAACTATCATGCATCGAATTGACCGCGCCGCAGGACGTTGCGGTGGTGACGGTGGCAAACAGTGCGGAGTTGGCGATACCGAAGCGGGTTTCTTTGCCCTCCCAATTGCCGGCGCCTTGATCCACCGCCATACCACGCATAACCGGATTGCCTTGCGCTTCGCTGGAGTACGCAACCCACACACCGACAACGAAAATGAGCGCCATCGCGGCGAACAGCACCCGTCCCTGCTTCTGGTCCCGCGCCATCCGTCCGTACGTATAGGTCATCGCCGCGGGAATGGAAAAAATCAGCAGCATCTCGACGAAGTTCGTCAGCGGAGTAGGGCTTTCAAACGGATGGGCACTGTTGGCGTTAAAAAATCCGCCGCCATTGGTGCCAAGTTCCTTGATAATTTCTTGCGAGGCTACCGGCCCCATCGCCAGGGTTTGCTTGACGCCCTCCAGCGTCGTTATTTCGACATATGACGAAAAGTTCTGAATGACTCCCTGGGAGACCAGCAGCAATGCGATCGGGATAGAGAGAGGAATCAAGACGTAGACGGTGGCGCGCACGAGATCGACCCAGAAATTGCCTAGGGTCTTGGCCGCGCCGGCCTGTAAGCGATAGGTGATGCCGCGTGCCAACGCGAGCGCTATGCCGATGCCGATAGCAGCCGACATGAAATTATGCCAGGCGAGACCCGCCATCTGCGTCAGGTAGCTCATCGTCGATTCGCCGGTGTAAGCCTGCCAGTTGGTGTTGGTTGTAAAACTCACCGCCGTGTTAAACGCCAAGTCTGGCGCGACCGGTGGAAAATTTTGCGGGTTGAGCGGCAGAACATGTTGCAGGCGTTCGATGCCGTAGGTCACCAGCAAAGTAATCGCGCTGAAAACCAGCATCGCTACGGTGTACTGCTTCCAATCTTGGTGCTGTTTTGGATCAACGCCGCAAAGCTTGTAGAGCAACCGCTCGATCGCTCCGAAGAGGCGCGGCAAAGGTTGCCGGTCCCCCTCGAATACACGATACATGTAGTTGCCAAGCGGCTTCGTTACGGCGAAAATAACCGCTATGTAGAGCAAAATTTGAATCCATCCATTTAAGGTCATAACTTCTCCTGACTTCGCAGTCCTGAAAAACTAGTCCGAGAAATCTCGCGAAGCTGCAAAGTTCCTCATCTCTACGCTGCTCCCGATCTTAAAATTTCTCCGGCCATAGAAGCGCGTAGAGCAAGTAACCAAGGATGAGAAACGAAACGATCAATCCAATGAGATATTCCAAGCCCACGATTACCCCCTACAGACGATCACATGCCCAGACGTAAACCGTCGCAACTACAAAGAAGACTACGGTAATGAGAATAAACATAAGATCAGCCATATAAATGCTCCCTACGATAGATTTGCCTTAGCGCAAGCGTTGTGCCGGCGTTACCGGATTGAAATGCTTGTGTTTCTTAAGAGGCCCTTGGCCAGCGCCTTGCAAATTGCAAAATGGCAGGGATTTCCGGCTTGCAGATTGCAAGCTGGTGATTCACTCAGGCGCCGCGATGACTATGCGGGCGGCCGCCTAATCTTTCAGCGAGGGAAGAAGAAATCAGACGAAGCAAGTAGCAAAGACAAAATTGAATCGCACCTTCGCAACGTGGCAATGGCTGGCTCGCAGCCTTGCGGCTGAAACGCTCCGAAGCGGCATTTCAAAATAAAAATCTCTCGATCAGTTCAAGCGGCAGGCCAGCTCACGTCGGCCGATCATCCCGCATGTGCGGTTGCTCGCGCCGTTGGTTTTTGTCCTTATCCTTCAACGAGCCAATGCTTCTCACTTTGAGGATCGCCAACAACTCGGGCCGCTCCACCACTTCTTTTTCCAACAGCAACTTGGCTAATTCCTCAAGCGCCTGGCGATGAACACCGAGAATGTCACGGACCTTGACGTGTGCGTCGTTTAAAATCTTCTTGATCTCTTCGTCGACCATTCGCGCAGTCTCGTCGCTGTACTCTTTTTGCGGCGGCGTCGGCATGGGTAGAAACGGCGCGGTACGCGAACCTTCGAGGGCGACCAATCCCAATCTCTCGCTCATGCCGAATTGCGTCACCATGGTGCGCGCGATCTCTGTGGCCTTTTGCAAGTCGTTCTGCGCACCCGTGGAAACATCTCCGAAAATCATTTCCTCGGCGACCCGCCCGCCGAGGAGCACATAGATGCGCGCCAACAGCTCGGAGCGGGTCATGAGGTAGCGGTCCTCGGTGGGAAGTTGCTGCGTATAACCCAATGCCGCCACACCGCGAGGAATGATTGAAATCTTGTTCACCGGGTCGGTACCCGGGACCAGCTCTGCCACCAGGGCGTGGCCGGCTTCATGATATGCCACGGTTTTTTTCTCGTGAGGATGTATCACGCGGCTTTTTTTCTGCAGGCCGGCGATGACACGCTCGATAGCTTCGTTGAAATCCGTCGTCTCCACGGCATCCTTGCCTTGCCGCGCTGCCAGAAGAGCCGCTTCATTGATGATGTTGGCGAGGTCCGCGCCGACGAATCCCGGAGTCTTGGCGGCGATCTGGGCCAAGTCGACCGACGGCGACAATTTGATTTTTTTGGCATGGAGTCTGAGAATCCGCTCCCGCCCTTTAACGTCGGGACGGTCAACCAGTACTTGACGATCGAACCTTCCGGGGCGCAGCAGCGCTGCATCGAGAATTTCCGGCCGGTTGGTAGCGGCCATGATAATGACGCCCTGATTCGGGTCGAATCCGTCCATCTCAGCGAGCAATTGATTGAGCGTTTGCTCGCGCTCGTCATGGCTCGATAGAATGTTCATGCCGCGAGCTTTGCCGAGCGCGTCGAGCTCGTCGATGAATATAATGCTCGGCGCATGCTGCACCGCTTGAGCAAACAGATCACGAACCCGCGCCGCTCCAACGCCGACGAACATCTCGACAAAATCAGAACCGGAGATGCTGAAGAACGGCACGCCGGCCTCCCCGGCGACGGCACGCGCCAACAAGGTCTTTCCCGTGCCCGGCGGACCGATGAGCAAGACCCCCTTGGGAATTCGACCGCCGAGCCGCTGATATTTTTGTGGTGTCCGCAAAAACTCGACGACCTCAGCCAGCTCCTCCTCGGCCTCGTCTATTCCTTCAACGTCGGCAAATGTCACTCCGGTTTTTTTCTCGATGTAGACTTTCGCTTTGCTCTTGCCGATTTGCATCAGGCTGCCGCCGGCGGCGCCCATTTTGCGGAACAGAAAGTTCCATAACAAGAAAAACAGCACGACCGGCACCACCCACGAGAGTAATGTTGGCAGCCACTGGCTAACCACCTCGCCTCTGAAAGGAACACCGGCCGCCTCCAAGTCATTGACCAGATCAGGATCCTCAATCCTTACCGTAACAAACGGCAGAGCGCTCTTAACCTCCTTGTCTTCGCCGCGTGATTTGAGTTGTTCCGCCGAAAGAACTTCCTTTACCCCCTCGGGTTTGACCTCGCCGCGAATCGTCTGCTCGTTTATCACCAGGTTAGTCACCAGGCCCTTTTTAGCTAACGCTTTGAATTCGCTGTAGCCGATGGTCTCTACCTTCGGTGCGGCAAAATAGTATTGGAGCAGGAACAGCATCAGCAAGGCGACAACGAAATAGCCAATCGATAACTGCTGCTTCCATTTATCCATGCCATTCCTCCTCAATCAGCCTTCGTGACGGCTTTCGAACCAATGTGTTGGGGCACGAACCCAAGCGTGCTTCCAAGCCGCTCACATCCAGCGGCACGCCTGTTAGGTCTGGTGCGCCGCGGCGCGTTTGCGCATTTCGTCGGGAGAGACATCCTCGATGTGTGTAGCGAACGACCATGAATGGCCGTAGGGGTCTTCGAGCGTCGCCATTCGATCGCCGTAGAATTGGTCTTCCGGCTGGCGCAACACTTTCGCTCCGGCAGATTCCGCTCGTTTCACCAGAGCGTCGACGTCATCGACGTAAATAAGAACATTGACCGGTGTCCCGCCAATCGATTGAGGACTGCGAAAATTCATCTCCGGAAATTCGTCCGCGAGCATGAACGGCGCGTCGCCAACCCTGAGCTCAGCGTGGCCGATCTTGCCCTCATCCATCGCTATGCGCATCACCTCGCGCGCACCGAAAGCGTTCTTGTAAAAATCGATTGCCGTTGCCGCGCCCTTTACACATAAATACGGCGTGGCACCGCGGTATTCGTCGGGAATTGATTTGACTTTCGCTGCCATAAAACTCTCTCCTCCTCTTATTTGGTTCTTCGCAAATATGAAAATCTCTTTAGCGCCCTGCGTGCTTTATCAGCCCGTCACCGCCCGGATAATACAAAGTATTGGTGATTCATTTTGTCCTATCCTTTCAATTTGACCGTGAGGCTTGCCGTCCCGTATCGCGCGTGATCACCGGCTGAGTTTTCTAGCGGCCAACGCCCCTCGTCGATCAATCAGCTGTCACCGCAAGATTGCATCGACACGCCCCTTTGCCGTTTGATCCTCGGCCAGCATAATCGCGTGAACATGTTTCCGTTTGAAAGCCGGGAAATTCACGGGCAGCTAATAAATCGATATTGACGCACCTTTTATGCCAGAGGAGGTCCAATTGAAGGGGGAATTACAACTGTCTCGCCGGTGGTACAGTTCATTGAGAACCGACGACCACGTCCACTGTCAAGAAACACATTTGTGAAAAATCTGGCCGAGATGAGCGGGGAATTTATCGCGCTAGGGCCTTCAGTTTAGATCGGCTTCTCGAACGGCCAGTGCGCGCTGCGCAGCCAATTGGCGCGATATCCAGCGTTGCGCTAAAAAAATCAATCCCAAAGCAACCGCGACAAGGAGCGTCCTGCCAACAGAAATAGAGTGCGATAGCGCTTGCAGCTCGACGGCAAATAACGTGAACACCAGGATCCCCGGTATCCGCCCCAAGATGCTACCGGCAATGAAATCGGCAAAGCGGATACGCGAAGCGCCGATAAATAGATTGACGATCGTAAACGGCGCCACGGGAACCAGGCGCAATGCCAGCACGGCGAGCAGACCCCGCCTTGCAGCGGCGTCACGCAAACGCTTGGAGCGCTCGCCGATGAGGCTGCCCAGCCAATCCAGTCCGACATGCCTACCGACGCAAAAGCCCAAAGACGCACTGACCAGCCATCCGCCAAGGCCGTAAAGGTTACCGGCGACCGGCCCGAAAGTGACGATTGTCGCCGCAGTGAGAAGGGTTACGGGAAATAGCACGATGCCGCCTAATACGTAAGCAGCGATTACCACAAATGGCGCTAGCGGATGGGTTTGGAATGAGCGTTGCCACGCCGTGAGAACTTCAAAGTCGAGCCAGCGGTTAGGGGCCAGCCAATGCCATGCGGCGGCCAGGGCCAATAGCCCAATTAAACCGGCAAGTCGTCTCACATCGGTGCTTCGATGCGCTTTTTGTTTGGCAATCGGCTGGTGATTCAACTTCTTTCCGAACCTGAAGGGAATACTTAACTACTAGCATTCCGCTTTCGTCGGTTCAAATAGCGCCCCTTCGGCACGCCACGTTTACTGATTTACGTTGGAGAGATGCGCTCGCGCCACATCTTCAGCCCGGTGCGTATGTAGGTTGAGGATCCGGCAGACATTTATAAACGAAAAACAAGACTCGAGTTCAGCGGCGGAAAACTACTGGTCGACCTCGTGGAATAACTTTGCGCCCCGCCGGCCGGCGAATTTTTGGTGCTCGCGAATCGCTTTACGCTTGCGTCGGTGAGCACAGCTCGGTTAAGTCAAGTTGTATGCTTTTGCGACCGACATAATCCTTCACTTGGAGGCGTGTCCCGAACTCAGCGGTTTTTTCATGCGACTTTGGACGGCTTTTTTAGCTTTGGACAACCACCTCGACGTGAGGCTCAACTTCCCCAAAAAGAATTGGCGATGCGAGCTAATGCGGGCTCGCACCCGTACGGTAAGCCGGATCATTTACCGGTTTGTAGCGCGACGAGTTGATATGCTTGGTAACAAAACAGTTTAACTGTTTCAAATACAAGACTTTTTTAATTTTCATGTGTCGGCCATGGGACATCGATGTTTTTAGAATCCGCGAAATCAGCAGGATTTCTCACGCTAATTGAGCTAAGCCTTTCTGGTATATTTCTTGCCTCGCCCTACTCGCTAAACATACGTAATCTACCGGATTGAATCAGGAAAATTACATGAATCATGCAAATCTCGGGGCAATCGTGTTGGCCGGCGGCGAAGGAATCCGCGTGCGGAGCTTTTTGAAACAGCTTTGCGGCGGCAGCGGCCTCAAGCAGTTTTCCACTATCATTGGCGAACGTTCCATGTTGCGCTGCACCTTGGACCGGGTCGAGCGACTGATTCCAGCCGAGCGCATATTGATCGTGGTCGGAGCTCATCATCGAGCAGAAGTCGAAAAACAACTGCCGCACTGGCCACGCCAAAATGTTATTTTTCAACCGGCCAATCGCGATACCGCGCCAGGTATACTATTGCCGCTCGCCCACATAACCGACCGCGATCCGGCAGCCACGGTGGTGGTATTTCCATCCGATCATTTTGTCCTCGATGAAGAACGCTTTATGGGCGCCGTCGAAAAAGCTGTGGAGGACTCAACGCTGAATCCGACCAAAATGGTGTTGTTGGGCATGACTCCACACGCCGGCGAAGAGACCGAATATGGCTACATTAAGGTCGCGCGAAAACAAGGCAGCGATAGTGCCAGGCCGGTCGCCGGTTTTGTCGAAAAGCCTGCGCTGCCCCGAGCAATGGAACTGATCCAACAAGGCGCGCTCTGGAATACCATGGTATTCGCCGCGCACAATGCCGCGCTGTGGGACATGGTGAAGCAAAGCGTACCGCTCCTGTATCATGCATTTCGGCTGGTCCAGATGACCTTGAACAGTACCCGCTCGATGAGTCTTTTGGATCAGATCTATGAAACCATTCCGAGCGTGAACTTTTCATCGGCGATCTGCCAGCCGCTTGCCGCCAAGTTGCGCGTCCTGCCGGTTGCCGACGTCGGCTGGAGCGACTGGGGCACGATCAGCAGTATTCTGCGGACCGCACAAAAGCTCGGAGCATTCGACACAGTTTTCGCCCGTCTGGACAAATCGATAGCACCGCCCGCTTGGCATGCATCTAATTCATTCGGCAGTGGCACTTCACTTGCCCCTTTTAGAGGTATAAGCTGATCTCGATCTCGCGTCTTTTTAGGAGCGCGCCTGTGTGCGCAAAGCAGTAAGGTGCGCCGCGGCGCACCGCACGCTGCGCCATGAACCTGCTCACAAACTCCGGAAATCTGCCTTACATTGAAGAGTTATACGCAGCCTATAGAAAAAATCCGGCGTCGGTCGGCCCCGAATGGCGGACCTATTTTAGCGAGATTATAGAGAACGGGCGGTCGTCCACGAATGGCAACGATACCGCAGCAGACATATTGCCCGCCGGCATTGATACGGCGGGCACTCGTAGCAGTGTAGCTCCTTCCTTCGCGTCGACACTTCAGGAACAGCTTAACGACATGGTTCGAGCCTACCGCACGCTTGGCCACCGAGCAGCGTATCTCGATCCCTTGGGCCAACAACCCCGCAAACCTCCCGAATTGGACCCTGCTTTTTATGGCCTGACCGCCGAGCGAGTCGATCAACTCTTTTCCGGCACCGGACTTTACTGGCCCGGACCGCAGACGCTGCGCGAAATCGTCAGACGTCTTAGAGAAACTTATTGCGGCTCCATCGGTGTTGAATTCATGCACATCGAGGATCGCTCGATCCGTGAATGGTTACAGGAAAAAATCGAGACGAACGACAACCGCCTGGAGCTCGACCAAACGGAACAGCGTCAGATTCTGACCCAATTGATTCATGCCGCTACGTTCGAGCAATTTACCCGCAACCAATTCGTCGGCGCCAAGAGCTTTTCCTTGGAAGGCGCCGAGAGCCTCATTCCATTGCTGATTTTCGCCATCGAAAAAGCCGCGCGCGAGGGCCTGCGCGAGATCGTTTTAGCAATGGCCCATCGCGGCCGGCTCAATGTGCTGGTCAATGTGATCGGTAAAAAGCCCCAGCAGATATTCCGTGAATTTCTCGATCTTCCGCCTCCCGCCGACGGCGGAGGTGATGTCAAATACCATCTCGGCTACAGCGGCGACTATCAGACTTCCACCGGACCCAAGATGCATCTTTCGTTGTGCTTCAATCCGAGTCATTTGGAATTCGTTAATCCCGTAGCCGTGGGGCGCGTGCGCGCCAAACAAGACCGCTCCGGCGATGCCGAACGGGAGCGCGGTCTGGCATTGCTGATTCACGGCGAGGCGGCGTTCGCGGGCGAAGGCGTGGTGCAGGAAACCTTGAATATGAGTCAGCTTGCCGCCTACGGCATCGGCGGCACGCTCCATGTGATCGTCAACAACCAAGTCGGTTTCACTACCTACCCGAGCGAAGGGAGATCGACCAGCTACGCAAGCGACATCGCCAAGATGCTGCAGATACCGATTTTTCACGTCAACGGCGATGATCCGGAAGCGGTCCAGCAGGCCGCCGCTCTCGCCATGGACTTTCGCCGCCGTTACCGGCGCGATGCGGTGATCGATATGGTGTGCTACCGCCGCTACGGCCACAATGAAAGCGACGACCCGAGTTTTACCCAACCGAAAATGTATCGCGCCATCCGTCAGCACCCGCCAGTGGCAGAGCGCTATATCAAGCAGCTGATCGAGCAGCGCTTGATCACGCGTGAACAGGCCGATCGGCTGGCCAATGAATTCCGCGACCTGCTCGAGCAGGAGTTGGCGCTGGCGCGAACCGGCGATGCCATTGACGAGTCTCAGAGTTATGGCGGCATTTGGTCCGGCTACGGCGGAGGCCTCGAACCCAAGGGACAGGAAATCACCAGTGCTGTGGCGCAAGAGCGGCTGTCGCAACTGCTCGACTGGCAGACCCGCTTCCCGGCAAATTTTCATCCTCATCCGAAAATCGCTCGGTTCGCTACGCTGCGTCGCGAAATGGCGGCGGGAAAACGTCCATTGGATTGGGCCGCTGCTGAAGCATTGGCCTTTGCAAGCCTCGCTTGCGAAGGCGTTCGGGTGCGCTTGTCGGGGCAAGACACAGCAAGAGGAACCTTCAGCCAGCGCCACGCCGTGCTGCATGATTTTGACAACGGCGACCAATATACGCCGCTCAATCACCTGACGCCGGATCAATCGCCCGTCGAGATTTACAACAGCCCGCTTTCCGAGGCCGGCGTGCTCGGCTTCGAGTATGGTTACAGCCTGGACTACCCGGATGCGTTGGTGCTCTGGGAAGCCCAGTTCGGCGATTTCGTCAATGCGGCTCAGGTCATCGTCGATCAATTCATTTCCAGCGCCGAGGAAAAATGGCGGCGCTTGAGCGGCTTGGTGCTGTTGTTGCCTCACGGCTTCGAAGGCATGGGGCCCGAGCATTCGAGCGCGCGCATGGAGCGCTTCCTGCAGCTCGGCACGCGGGACAACCTTCAGGTAGTTTATCCGACCACGCCAGCACAATACTTTCATTGCCTGCGGCGCCAGGCGCTGCGCAAGTGGCGCAAGCCGCTGGTGATCCTGACGCCGAAAAGCCTGCTGCGACATCGCGACGCGACTTCTTCTCTTACAGAGCTTTCACAGGGACGCTTTGAGACGGTGATCGGCGAACCCCGCAGCGAATCGATCGTGAAACGGATCTTGCTGTGCAGCGGCAAAGTCTACTATGAGCTAAAGAGCCACCGCGCTGAGCGCCAGCGCGATGACGTTGCGATCGTGCGCCTCGAACAACTCTATCCCACGCCCACGGACGCGCTCGCCGCCGCGCTGGGCGGATATCCCGAGCGGACGCCGGTCGTCTGGGTACAGGAAGAACCGAGCAATATGGGAGCCTTGTGTTTTTGGTCGCTACAATTCGGCACGCGGCTATTCGATCGGTATCCTCTCACCATGGTAGCCAGACCGCCTTCGGCCAGTCCTGCCACCGGCTCGGCGTGGCGGCACCGAGAACAACAGGCGCAGCTTCTCGCAGCCGCCTTCGGCGAGGTGGGCTGATGCTACTGACACGACCCACTGGAAATTCTCTTCGGGACAGCGCTCTGCGGAGTTGACTATGCGTATAGATGTCACGGTTCCCAACGTCGGCGAATCGATCACCGAGGTCGAGATCGGCGAATGGTTCAAAAACAAAGGTGACCCGGTCGACAAGAACGAGCCGCTACTGACGGTCGAGAGCGATAAGGCAACCGTGGAGATCCGCGCGCCGGAATCTGCCACGTTGATTGACATTCTCAAAAATTCCGGCGACAGCGCAGCAGTCGGCGAGGTGATCGCTCACTTGGAAGCGAAGAGCGGCCGCGCGCAGACGACGGCGACCGAAAGCCGCCGCCCGCAACCTGAAGCACAACCGCCGCGGAGCAACGGCGCAGACGAGCCTCGCAGCGACTCCGCGACTTCCAGCAGTAAACGAATCGTCCAACAAGTTGCGGCGTCCGAACCTGCCAACAAGCGCGAAAATCAGGTGGCCAACCAGCCGCTGCAGGAGGAAACGGGTCCGAGCGCGCGTGACGTGCAGATCATCGAAGCCAAGGAAACGACAGCCCAGCAAGTCCAAGACACGGAATTCCCCGAACAATCGCCCGAGCCATCGACGGGAAACGGTCAACCGGCGGAAGAGCAAGGCGAAAGCATTTTTCCCGGCGGCACAGCGACGTCGATATCGCGGCGCGATGAAGCCGTGCGGATGACGGCGCTGCGCCGGCTCATCGCCGAGCGACTGGTGCAAGCGCAGCAAAGCGCCGCGCTGCTGACCACGTTCAATGAAATCGACATGTCGGCCGTGATCGCGTTGCGCCAGGCGCAAGGCGAAGCATTCCAGGAAAAACATCGCATCAAGCTTGGCTTCATGTCGTTTTTCGTCAAGGCCGCCGTCATTGCGCTGCAAACGGTGCGCGAAGTCAACGCGGAGATTCGTGGAGATGAAATTATCTATCACAATTATTATGACATCGGCATCGCCGTCGGCGGCGGCAAAGGCCTGGTGGTACCGGTGCTCCGAAATGCCGAAACGATGAGCTTCGCCGACATCGAGCGGGCCATCGACGATTTTGCCCGGCGCGCTAAAGAAACCCGACTCAAACCTGAGGAGCTCCAGGGCGGAACGTTCACTATCACCAATGGCGGTGTCTACGGTTCACTGCTCTCCACGCCGATCGTCAATCCGCCGCAGAGCGCCATCCTCGGGCTCCATGCGATTCAAGATCGTCCCGTGGCGCGCGGCGGCGCGGTGGCGATCCGGCCGATGATGTACGTCGCTTTGACCTACGATCATCGCCTCATCGACGGCCGCGAGGCGGTGCTGTTTCTCAAGCAAATCAAAAACATGATCGAGGAACCCGCGCGCATGCTGTTGCAGTTTTAAACACGCGTCCCCCACCTTCATCCTCCCCCGCTTCAGCCTGAGGCTGATCCGCCTGTGGAGGATGCGGGGGAGGAAAGAGGAGGGGGCCTGTCGGCGGTGAGAATTCACCATTCGATGCAACGGATGAACAACCCGGGATTGTCTCGATCGGCCAACTGAATCGAAAGACATCCGCGCATGGCGCAAATTTTCCACCGCAGCACGAACACTATCTCCAGGGTGAGCGTATTCGGGGGCGCTGCCGTCGTCGTTGTCCTCGTTGCCACGCTCGCGGCGATTAATAGGTCGTCCTATGTGACGGAGGTCGGTGTCGCGCGCAACCAGCCGGTGCAATTCAGCCACAAACACCACGTCAGTGACGACGGCATCGATTGCCGTTATTGCCACACCTCGGTGGAAAAGTCCTCTTTCGCCGGCATTCCATCCACTAAGATCTGCATGAGTTGCCACACCCAGATTTGGGCCGAGAGCCCGATTCTGGAACCGGTGCGCGAAAGTCTCCGGACCGGAAAATCGCTGGAGTGGACGCGGGTGCACAATCTGCCGGGCTTCGTCTATTTCGATCATAGCATTCATGTTCACAAGGGCGTGGGCTGCACAACCTGCCACGGACGAGTGGATCAGATGCCGCTCATGTGGCGTGAGAACACCCTATATATGGAGTGGTGCTTGGAGTGTCACCGCAATCCGGAGCAGTTTGTTCGGCCGCGAGAGCAGGTCTTCAACATGGATTGGCAGCCGCCCGCGGATCAGATCACTCACGGGCAAAAACTCGTGCAACAATACAAGATCGAGAGTCTCACGAGTTGCTCGGTTTGTCATAGATAATAGAGGCGTGGAGTGATGGAGGACTGGAGTATTGGAGTAATGGAATACTCGAAGAACGGAATGTTGGAATATTGGAATAAGTGGGTTGAGTTTATAAATTCGTCAAAGCTGAATTTGGAGTTAACGTGAAGCCCGACACTCGACGCCCGACACTCGACACTTCCCGGCTCGATCTCGCTACGATTCGCGAATCGCTGGCGTCCTCTCGCGGTCAGGATTACTGGCGCTGCCTCGAGGAATTGTCCGACAGCGAGCAATTTCACGAATTCTTAAAACAAGAATTTCCGCAACAGGCGGCGGGCTTGTTGGATGGGGTGGGCCGGCGAGATTTCTTGAAATTGATGGGAGCGTCCTTGGCATTAGCGGGTCTCAACGCCTGTGGCAGAGCGGCTCCAGTTGACAAGAAGATTGTGCCTTACGTGAACCAACCTGAAACCATGGTCATCGGCAAGCCGATGTTCTTTGCCACTGCCTTCCCTATGAGCGGAGTGGGGACTGGAGTCCTCGTCGAAAGCCATGAAGGACGCCCGACCAAAATCGAAGGCAATCCTAACCATCCCGCCAGCCTGGGCGCGACGGATGCGTTCGCTCAGGCTTCAATCCTGACTCTATACGATCCCGACCGCTCGCAGGTCGTCAGCAACGCTGGCAGAATCAGCACCTGGAATGCCTTTCTTACCGCGATCAACGACGATCTGGAAGCAGAGCGTCTCAGTGGTGGCGCGGGTTTGAGGATTTTGACGGAAACCGTGACGTCGCCGACGCTAGCGAATCAATTCCGCCAATTGCTTGCGAAATTTCCGCGCGCCAAATGGCACCAGTATGAGCCGGTCAACCGCGATAACGCTCGGGCCGGCGCCCGTCTTGCCTTCGGAGATAACGTCAATACGGTCTACCGATTCAACAACGCCGATGTGATTTTATCGATGGATGCGGATTTTCTTTTCACGGGTCCCGGAAGTGTCCGCTACGCGCGCGATTTCGTCGGCAAGCGAAGAGTTCGCCAGGACAAAACTGAAATGAACCGGCTCTATATGATTGAAGCGACTCCGTCGGTCACCGGCTCGATGGCCGATCACCGTCTCGCGCTTCGTCCCAGCGAGATGCCGAACTTTGCCGCCGCCATCGCCGCCAAAATCGGTCTTTCCGTGCAGTCGACTACCGATGCCCAACATTCCCAATGGATTGAAGCTTTAGTTCGTGACCTGCAGAAGCACCGCGGCGGGGGTATCGTTGTAGCCGGTGACCAACAGCCGCCGGTGGTCCATGCGCTGGCTCACGCGATGAATCAGGCGTTGGACAATGTCGGGAAGACGGTAATTTACACCGATCCGATCGAAGCCAATCCGGTGGATCAATCGGCGTCGTTGCGGGAGCTAGTCCGAGCCATGGAGACCGGCTCGGCTAAAGTTCTTGTGCTGTTGGGCGGCAACCCGGTCTTCACGGCGCCGGTGGACCTGCGCTTTGCCGAACATCTGGCGAAGGTTCCGCTTCGTGTGCATTCAAGCCTCTATGATGATGAAACTTCCGCCTATTGTCATTGGCATATTCCCGAAACTCACTATCTGGAATCTTGGAGTGACGTCCGGGCTTACGACGGTACGGTGACGATCCTTCAGCCGTTGATCGCCCCGTTATACGGCGGCAAATCTTATCACGAAGTTGTGGCCGCACTATTGGGCGGATTTGGCGATGCAACTTACGATGTTGTCCGCA
>VBKY01000139.1:0-3037 GCA_005879255.1 Deltaproteobacteria bacterium | reverse complement strand
TACTTTTCAGCCGAAAGCCGTAAAGCTTAAGACTCTAGCGAGTTCTGACTGGCTAACGGGTTCCACCTCTGCCCCTGAAACCCGAAAACCGACACCTGGGAGCGCGCCACCTGAAACTCGAAACCCCGAGACAAAACCTGGGAACTCCCTCGAGATTTCTTTTCAACCCGACCCGACGCTTTTCGACGGCCGCTTCGCCAACAACGGTTGGTTGCAGGAGTTGCCGAAACCTCTGACTAAGCTTACCTGGGATAATGCTGCTCTCGTCAGTCCGAAAACTGCCCAGCGGCTGGGATTGTCTTACCAGATCGGCGCCAGGGGCGGAGAACATGGAAGGGTATTTACCGACCTCATCGAGCTGCGCTACGAAGGGCGAACCCTGCGAGCTCCGGCCTGGATCGTTCCGGGCCATGCCGACGAGTGTGTCACGCTGCATCTCGGCTACGGCCGGACGCGCGCAGGCAAGGTCGGAAACGGCACCGGCTTCAATGCCTATTCGATCCGAACCGCCAATGCGCCCAACTATGGGACCGGAGTGGAAATTCGTAAAATCGGCACGCAATATACGCTGGCCTGCACGCAATTCCATCACAGTATGGAAGGCCGCGATCTGGTGCGCGCTGCGACTCTAGAGGAGTACCGGAAGAACCCGAACTTCGTTCAAGGCGAGCATCACCACGAAACAGAAGGCTCGCTTTACCCGGGCTTCAAGTATGAAGGTTATGCCTGGGGCATGGCCATCGACGTGAACGCCTGCATCGGCTGCAACGCCTGCGTCGTTGCTTGCCAAGCGGAAAACAATATTGCGGTGGTAGGCAAAACCGAAGTGACCCGTGGCAGGGAGATGCATTGGCTGCGCATCGACCGCTATTATAAAGGAAGCCCGGAAAATCCGGAGACCTACCATCAGCCCGTGCCGTGCATGCACTGCGAGAACGCGCCTTGTGAATTGGTCTGCCCTGTGGGTGCGACCAATCACAGTCATGAGGGGCTGAATGACATGGTTTACAATCGCTGCGTGGGCACCCGCTATTGCTCGAATAATTGCCCGTACAAAGTGCGCCGGTTCAACTTTTTCGAGTATTCCGATTTTGACACGCCGAGCCTGAAGCCGATGAGAAACCCCAACGTCACAGTGCGGAGCCGTGGCGTCATGGAAAAATGCACCTACTGTGTGCAGCGCATCAATGTCGCGAAGATAGACGCGGAAAAGGAAAATCGTCCGGTCCGCGACGGTGAAATCCAGACCGCATGTCAGGCCGCCTGTCCTACCCAGGCGATCGTGTTTGGCGATATTAACAATCGCGAGGCGGCCGTCGCCAAATTGAAATCCGAATCTCTGAACTACGGTCTCTTAACCGAACTGAATACGAAGCCGCGCACGTCGTATCTTGCCAAGCTGACAAATCCCAACCCGGAGATCAAAACGGGCTGACCTATGGAATCCGAGCAGTTGAATAAATCCTCAGAAATCGAGGCGACAGTTCCCGTCATCGAGCCGGGCCACACCTTTGCTTCCGTTACCGACAAAATCAGCGCCATCGTGCTCACGCAGCGGACGCCGCGGTTTTGGTACGTCGGATTCGGGCTCTCTTTCATCCTGGTTTTGGTTTTGCTGTTTGGGACGGCGTACCTGCTGACCATGGGCGTCGGCGTCTGGGGGATCAATATCCCCGTCGGATGGGGGTTCGCGATTGTCAATTTTGTCTGGTGGATCGGCATTGGCCATGCGGGCACGCTCATTTCCGCCATTTTGTTGCTCCTGCGGCAGAAGTGGCGCCAGTCAATCAACCGGTTCGCAGAAGCCATGACTTTGTTTGCCGTCGCCTGCGCCGGTATGTTTCCGCTGCTCCACCTAGGCCGCCCTTGGTATGCTTATTGGCTATTTCCCTACCCGAGCACCATGGGAATCCAGCCGCAGTTCCGCAGCCCGCTGGTATGGGACGTATTCGCGGTTTCCACCTATTTCACGGTCTCATTGCTGTTCTGGTACATGGGACTGATCCCGGATCTTGCAACAATGCGCGATCAGGCGCGCCGTCGCTTTGCGCGTTTTGCCTACGGAATCCTCGCCATGGGTTGGCGCGGCTCGGCGATTCATTGGCATCGCTATGAAATTGCTTATCTGCTAATGGCCGGTCTTGCCACGCCGCTGGTTGTTTCCGTTCACACCGTAGTTAGCTTCGATTTCGCCGTCGGCCTCGTCCCCGGTTGGCACTCGACGATCTTTCCCCCCTACTTCGTGGCGGGAGCGATTTACTCCGGTTTCGCCATGGTGCTGACTCTCGCCATCCCGCTGCGCAAACTCTACGGCTTGGAAGATTTCATCACTTTGCGTCACTTGAAAAACATGGGAGAAGTCATGCTCGCCACGGGGTTGATCGTCGCCTACGGATATATCATGGAAACTTTCTCGGCCTGGTATAGCGGCAATATTTACGAGCAGTACATGATGTGGAACCGCATGTTCGGTCCGTATTGGTTCATGTATTGGGCCCTGATCCTGTTCAACATTTTGGTGCCGCAAGCGCTGTGGCTCCACACAGTCCGGACAAATCCCGTGGCGCTCTTCATCATCGCAATATGTGTGAATATCGGCATGTGGCTGGAGCGCTACGTGATCGTTGTGGTTAGTTTGTCGCGGGACTTTCTACCCTCTTCTTGGGGCATGTATTCCGCAACCGTGTGGGACTATGCCATTTTTGTGGGTAGCATCGGCCTGTTCGTTTGCTTGCTGTTTCTCTTTATTCGTGTGCTGCCGATGATCTCGATATTCGAAATGCGTGAGTTGGTGCACGACACGGAAGAATCGCGATGACGTTACCTGGAAACGAAAAGGCGAAGGAGCTTTCAATCTACGGTCTGATGGCCGAGTTTGGTCAACCGGAAGCTTTGCTTGAAGCGGCTCATCGTTCCTTTGCAGAAGGGTATAGGCGCATGGACGCTTACAGTCCGTTTCCGATTGACGGCCTCGCTGAGGCGATTGGCTTTCATAAAACGCGAATTCCTTTGCTTGTCTTGATAGGCGGCATCATCG
>VBKY01000677.1 GCA_005879255.1 Deltaproteobacteria bacterium | reverse complement strand
CATACGCAACACGCAAATAAATTTTTAGTTTACCAACAAATTGCTGGTACAAATCCCCGGGTGCTGGCGCGTTGTCGCTAAGCATGGTCAGGATAATCAATCCAAACGGACCAAGCATGGCCAAGGGCAACCACCCATACGATCGTTTCTTGGACTTGAGCAGAAAAAAACAGGTCAGAAACCACAAACCCATAATCACCAGCAAGACTGCCAACATGGAAAGATTCTTCGCCAGGCTCAACAGTCGATAGTTGCGCTCGTAATTCGAATGACCCGCGGCGATTTCGGGATTGATGGAATTAATCAACATCCCGGCCAACACAGTGACCGCGGGGATCATAAGGAAGAACACAATCGCGAGAACGTAAGGTCTCTTGAACAAGCGGAGTGTCATCCCATAAGCGGAGGCGTCACACTACGCGAACCATTGAGACCGCGGAGTACACACGGACAAATCGTCCGGCACATGCACGCACGCGAAGGAAAACACGACGTCAAGGAAAACACGGACTCAGGTTTAGCAAAGTACAATGCCGAACTCCACAGAGCAGTAGCGCAAGACGCGACCCTGCACATTTCACTTGCTCACCATTCTCTCACCCAGAGCGCCATACATGGAGCGGCATAAATGGGGCCAGGTCTTACGATCACACATTTAGGGAAAGATCTCTCACTTCGTTCGAGATGACAGCTCCCGATTTGGATGTCATTCCGAGCGGATGCGAGGAATCTTTCCCCAGGATACAATTCAAGAAACCTCAAACTGAACCACGACCTACCCGCAAGGGCGTTTGACAGAAGTTAGAATGTTAGCCATTTATAGAGGATAACTCACCTCACACCGATGGAGAGGAATCTATGAAGACACTGCGATTGGAAACCACTGCGCCGTTTCAAGGCTTGGCCGAGCTCGTGGCCTATGACGAGGGTCTGTTCGAGAACGAAGGCATCCAGATCGAGTGGATGGACCGTGAGAAGGGCCTCGACAAAAGTCCGCAGCTACACATCACGGATCATAAGGACGCCTCGCGCTACACGAGCCACGGCCGCATGATGGAATCAGGCCAGGCTGACCTCTACAACGCTTGCGAATGGGGCAATTTCTCGCGCGTTGAAACCACGAACGTCGGCAGCCGGCAGGTTGGCCGTCGTTCCATGGTGAATTTTGCCGGGATCGTCGTCCGCTCAGATTCGCCAGTGCAGACGCCTCAGCAATTCGCCAATGTGCAGATCGGCGTCCCCATGTATAGCGGTACGCACTATCTGTGCCTGCAGATGCTGGAAGGCTTCGTGCCGCGCGAGCTTATCAAGATCGGCCGCGTGCCGAACGGCTCCAATTTCCGCTTCAAGATGCTCATGGATAAGACGATCGAAGCGACGACTCTGACCGAACCGTATATTTCGTTGGCTGAGAAAGTGGGGTGTCGTGTCGTCATCTCGGCTTTCCACCACGGCACCGACGTAGCGTCCGATCGTGTTGATGCCGAAACTTATGACGCCTTCAACCGTGCGGTGCGCGAGGCTGTCCGGCGTATCATGGCGAACAAGCGCGCCTATATGCACTACTTCATCGACTACTATCGCGATCGCGATCCGCAGATCAGTCAGCTGACCATCGAGGATCTGCGCGAGAGCCGCCTCTATCTGGTCGATCCGGCGCCGATCCCGGCCGATGAACTCCAACGCACCTACGACTGGATGAAGAGCTGGGATTTCCTCGAGACCGCCCCCTGCGCGACCAATCTCGTCAACATGAACGTGTAGAAGCACGGCTACGAGCGAGTGCGCGGGGGCTGGGTTCAAGTCGTTCCAGCCGTTCAACCGCTTCGCTCAGTTCAAATCGTTTAAGAATAAGCGCGGAACTTCCAGCTTCGGTAATGCCGGACGTTTAATAGAAGCAGTCATGGGAAGTTTTTTTACGACGGGGAATTGGGGTTTGACATAACAATCTTACAATATCGATCCTTGCCAACCCAAGCCGACTAAGGTTGACGTAAAACCAAGTTATCGGATACCC
>VBKY01000670.1 GCA_005879255.1 Deltaproteobacteria bacterium | reverse complement strand
CTGGTCCATGTTTGAAGCGATACCGATTACAGGAACTCCTTGTGCAAGTGCCTGATATACCGATGGGCTTCCCCCGTTACATATGACCACCTTTGCCCGCTTTGCCGCTGCGTCGCCGGGCAGGAAATCGCTTGCCTTAATATTTGATGGAAGCGAAGATGGTTTCCAGCGCCCGGCGGTAGCGAGAATAGCTGTTAACGGCAGCCCTGCTAATGCTCCCGTGACCATGTGCAACAATTCACTCGGTCCAGAAGAGCCAAGATTAACATAAACCACGGGTTTTTCAGGATCCAGCTGATGCCACCACTCGGGCAGAGGGATTTTTGGTGACCAGTGGATTGGGCCAAGGAACCGATGATTGGGGGGAAGATTTCTCGTTGGGAAAAATCCTGCGGCGTCTGCATAGAGGGTATAGTCGGCAGCAGTGTATACATCCAGCAAGCTTCCCAATCTCGCAAGTCCGTGCGTTTGCCGGAGTTTGTTCATAGGAAGCGCGTGATAAGCGAAGACTGCGGGTTGAAGTACGTTAAAAAGTACGCTTGCTAAGCCTGGACCCAATAGACGTGTTATCGGCATCTCAGGCAATGGAAAATGTTTGAACGTCGTGAATGGGCTCCAATATGCATTGGCGATGGCTGCGTACGGAACTTTGGCGAGTGGCGCGCTCACGGCCAACGAAAGGCGGAAGTCACCCACGACAAGATCAGGGCGGATCCCATGAAGAAGCTCAAGATCTTCTTCAACGTATTTACTTAGTGTACGAAAACTGTACAGACGCGAGCCGCTGGCGAGAGCATCTAGAAATGCTTGGCTCGGTACGCTGTTGATTTCCCAACGATGGAAAGTTGCTTGGTCAAAGACAAAATCATACCGCCTTGCGGAA
>VBKY01000671.1 GCA_005879255.1 Deltaproteobacteria bacterium | reverse complement strand
TCTTAGCGCTGAGTGTGGCGGCCAGCGTCCAAGCGGATCCATTCACCTTTGATCCCGATGGCGGGGGAGGAGCGGCAACCGCACAGTCAACGAATACGTTCGACTACCAACCCGGTAACGCGCTGGCGGTGGGCGGGCAGACATCGGTAGCTAGCTTCATAAGTACCGGAACCGGGACGACGTTTAGTACACTCTTCCAAGCCCGGCTAGGGAGTATACTTAGTCCTACCAACGCTGACATAACCCCGGCCAGCCTTAATAATACCTTCGAGATTACGATTGTCTCACGTTTTCAAGAGACGACGAATTTTGCCACTACCGCGGCCGGGGGCATTGCCTCTTTCACCTTAGTTCCTGGTGGAGTAAATTTTATTGAGGTCTATTTCGATCCGACTCCGGATGCGAATAGCTTGGCGGGGACGGGCTTCAACGACGGTACGCTCATCATGAGTGGAACTGTGACCGCCGCAAATTCGAATTTCCAAGTGACTTCGACCACGCCACAGAACCTGGACTCCTTTGGCGGCACCGATAACTACCCTGCTATCGACTCAGTGACTGGAAACGGCTCCACGCAGCTACAGGGTTCAGTAAACTTCGTCGATCCCGCGTTTTTTACACAGGGTTTGGCAGCGTTCGCCTTGACTTTGTTTAATACCAGCCAAGTTTTGCCGTTCAACGAGGTCGATCCGTCCGCAATGTTCGTCTTCGCGTCCGGAGGGGCCGCGCCAGTCACGGCTGGTGCCGGTACTGGTGTGGGTTCGTTGGGTACGGTTAACGGGTGTTTTCTGGGTACCACTTGCGGTGGTGGGAGCGGTGGCCCTGACGTGCAATTTCAGACAGACGCCAATCAAACTTTTCGGTTACAACAAAAAATTCCCGAACCGAGCAGCTTACTGCTCTTCGGTTCCGGCTTGATCGGGCTGGCGACTTTGATACGTCGCATAGCTAAGAAATAAAGCCAGCGAATTAATGTTGGACGCAACGAGAGGCACTCCCAGTGGAGTGCC
>VBKY01000669.1 GCA_005879255.1 Deltaproteobacteria bacterium | reverse complement strand
ACTGGGCTAAGACTAAAGGTCGCACGATATGAGCGAGGGTAACGGCTTCGGCGACGAAGAGAATGCGCTTACGCCGAACTTGATTCATACTTTCACGAGGCCGGCGAAACGTTTCCGCTGCGCTTGAATATCGGGTCCAAAATTTGTTCGATGCTATCGAGAGAGTTAAGATTGACTTCTGTAAAGTCGACAAGCTTTAAATGAAACTCTTTTTCGACATAGAGAACGAGTTCAATAAAAGCCAATGAATCGAGAAGTCCCGATGAGAACAATTTTGTTTCGTTCGCTATTTCTGAAGCCTCGACAAATTTTGATTTTGCGGCGACAAAACTACGAAGCTTTTGCG
>VBKY01000668.1:1964-4391 GCA_005879255.1 Deltaproteobacteria bacterium | reverse complement strand
GCACCGACGATGCTCGACGTCCGGATTTCCCGCAGCGTCATCACCCTGCCCTACCGGCGCATCCACTACGGCCGGGACGAATGACGGCTGACGAGCCGCGAGCAGCGAGTGTCGAGTGGGTTTAAGGGGACAGGCTACTTTTCTTTTCGATCCCGCGCGGCCGCAATGTGCTTCCAAGACCGCACATCGTCGCAACTTCTGCTTGCCAAATCTTTTTTCCGAACGATCTTTGCCGATTCAAACATTCAGGAAAAGTTACATCACGAGCACGGCATTAGCTTGAAAGGATAAAGGCGGAAGGATAAAGGATGAAACCCGACAGCAATGGCGAACAGCGATCTCAAGATCAGGACGAAGGATTACGCGATGTCGGTGATTCGGCTTTTTGCCGAGCTCCCGAAGAGAACGGAAACGCAGGTCATGGGACGGCAGCTGCTACGATCCGGCACCTCAGTCGGCGCGCAATAACGTGAGGCGACGCGAGCCAAGTCGAACGCCGATTTCATCAGCAAGATCGAAGGCTCGCTGCAGGAATTGGAGAAGACCGAATACTGGCTGGAATTGCTTGCCGAGTCCGGATTTGTTCCGGAAGAGAGATTAGCCGCCCTAAAAAAGGAGACCGGCGAGCTAAAGGGAATATTCGTCAGCGTCGTGGTAAACACGAAAGCCAAATCGAAAAATCCGAAGCTATAGCTTATCCTTTATCCTTTCTAATTTATCCTTTAAATCGGCGGAGAAAGAATCAAGCTATGACAAAAGTCGAGTTTAAAAAGGCGTCGCGACCGCTGTCAGAATACGCCACAAAAGCAAGAAAAGACCCGGTCATCGTCTTTAAGCGGGGAAAGCCATTCGCGGCCGTTATTCCGATCCGCAACGCGGATGAAGAGACCCTGGCTCTGAGCGCCAACCGCAAGTTCCTGAGGATCATTGACCGATCAAGGTCCAGATTAAAAAAGAGGGTGGCATTTCAGCGAGCGAACTACGTCGCCACCTTGGTCTAGGAAAGTAGTCTGCTCATTTCGACGTTTCGAGAATTCTCGAAACGTCTAAGTTCCCCTCCGAGTCCGACTCTGTCCTTGAACCATTGAACCTTGAACTTTGAACAGGCGTAGCCCTTGAACGGAGCGCAGCGATTGAACGGCTTGAACGATTTGAACGGATTGTTTCTCCATGCACGATCACGATCACGGCATTCCTCCGTCCCACGAACACGTACCTTCTCCCCTCCACGTCCACGGCTTTTTTCCGGACACGATCACGTATCACGAGTGTGCCCCTCCATCACGTCCACTTGAGGCGTTAAGCCAATCTGTAGTACACTGGCGTATCGCATGGAAGGAGTTTTCTTATGCCTTTGAGCGTTCGAATGGACGCGAGGACGGAGTCGTTGCTCGGCCGGCTTGCGCGAAAGAGGCGGCAGACCAAGTCCGAGGTGATACGAGACGCGATCGGCGTGCTCGCCAAACAGGAAGAGAAGGGCGGCGGAAAAAAACGCCCTTATGATCTGGTGGCTCATCTGATTGGCTGTGTGGACAGCGGCGGCGCGAATCTATCCCAGAACACCGGTGAAAAGTTCGCCAAGCTCTTGCGGGAGAAGGCTCGTGCCCGCCGTTCTCGTTGACACGGGACCGCTGGTGGCCTTGCTGGACCGCAGTGATCCGTATCACCTCACCTGCCAAGAGACTCTCAGTTCGCTGGACGATTCGCTGGTTACCGTATGGCCGGTTGTGACCGAGGCCATGTATATGTTGAGAGCCTACTGGCAAGCCCAGGTTGCGCTTTGGGAAATGATCGGGGCGGGGGCCGTAGAAATCATCCCATTAGGGATCGAGGATCTCCCGCGCATGAGAGAATTGATGCGCAAATACCGAGACCAACCGATGGACTTGGCGGATGCGGCGTTGGTGCGCGTCGCCGAGCGCGAGCGACTGCGCCGAATTTTCACGTTGGACCGGCGTGACTTTCAGATCTATCGTCCTTCTCGGATCGGCCGATTTGCGGTTCTTCCGTCTCGATAAGGCCGACATTTTAGCGACTGAAGTAAGGAGAGATATCGTGATTGATCTCAAGTACTCTCTGGTGATCGAAGCAACAGATGATCCAACCTTTTTTGGATTTTATTCGCCCGATCTTGAAGGCTTCACCGGCATCGGTCACTCCATTGAAGACTGTCTTTATCAAGCCAAGTGGGGCATGGAAGAGCACGTAGAACTGCTCAAGCAGCAATCCCTCCCTATTCCAAAAGCAAACCCCGATCCCAAAATCACCATACAAAACCAAGAGTCCCTCGCCCAGGCCAGTTAGATCTTTTCGTAATGTCGTCATTTCGACGTTTCAGGAATTCTCGAAACGTGGAAGTTCCCCGTCCGAATCCGTCCTTGAGGCTTCGAATCTTGAACCGCCTTTAGCCTTTGTCCCTTGCCTTAA
>VBKY01000668.1:0-1890 GCA_005879255.1 Deltaproteobacteria bacterium | reverse complement strand
AAGACTATGGCCAATGTTGAAACCGTGCCGATTGAAAATACTATTCTTGTTGTCAGAGAGTTACGCGTCATACTTGCAGGCGATCTCGCGAAGATTTACGGGGTCGAGACACGCGTACTCAACCAAGCCGTCAAACGGAATCGGGAGAGATTTCCAGAGGATTTTACGTTTCGTTTGACCCGCGATGAAGCGACCGAAATCGCGGCTTCAAGATCACAATCTGTGATCTTGAAGCGCGGCAAGAATATCAAATATCTCCCATATGTGTTCACCGAACACGGTGCGATCATGGCAGCGAATGTGCTCAATAGCCCTCACGCTGTACGCATGAGCGTATACGTGGTGCGAGCGTTCATCCGGCTTCGTCACGGCGTCGAGCGACAAAAGGACATTATGGCCAAGTTGTCAGAGTTGGAACACGCAGTCACTGCACACGATACCAACATCAAGACGCTATTTGTCGCCGTCCGCCAGCTTATGGCGCCACCGGACCCGAAGAACGGAAAATCGGATTTCTGGTAGAAGAAAAAGCTGCAGCCTACGGACGGCGGTGATCGCCGCTCATTTTGACGTTTTGAGAATTCTCAAAACGTGGAAGTTCCCCCAGAGTTCAGCTCTAAACGATTTGAACGGAGCCCGGACTAGATCCGGGAGGATTGAACGGCTTGAACGATTTGAACGGTTGTTTCACCTAATTATCACGTCCACGGCAGTTCTCCCGAACACGAACACGGCACTTCTCCCCTCACGAACTTTCATTTCCGAGGTAAACAACTTGAACGGAGCGCAGCGATTGAACGGCTTGAACGATTTGAACGGTTGTTTCACCTAATTATCACGTCCACGGCAGTTCTCTCCGCCACGAACACGAGCACGGCTCTGCTCCGACCCGATTTAGACCCGACATCAACCCAAAGCACCGCACCACCGCGCCAGATGTTTTCAAACAATTTTAGTTTTCAGCGGCGAAGACACCGCGATTGATGGCCAGAGCAATGCGCAGACTCGGACTTGCCGACATGGCTGCAGCCGAGTCGACGAGGCATATGCCGCTCAGGGAAGATCAAAAATGTTCTCTGACCCCAATTCGTGCAATTCGTTGCCATGAACATTGCTATATCTTCGGGTTGAAGCATCCACTACGCGGCCCGTGATGTCTCTTCCAATTCGACTCTCAATCGTGCGCCGAGCGCCGCGGCCACCTTTTCGAGCGTGGTTAACGAGTAGTTTCGGTAGTTGGGGTTTTCCAGGCGAGAAATTCCAGCTTGCGTCGTTCCAACCTTGTCGGCCAGCTGCGCCTGGGTTAAACCGCATTTTTCCCTCAGTTCAGCAATCCGATGCGCCAACTGCAAGCGACCGAGTTCGTCATAGTAGGCTCTACGGAACTTTGCACTCTGAGCGCTGATTCGAAATCGATAAGGTGCAGTCCGTTTTTTCTTCATGTCAAACTTCCTCCATACGTTTTTGGGCTATTTCCATTTCTCGGCGCGGTGTCTTCGGGCTTTTCTTCATGAAGCCATGGAGTAAAACAATCACGCCGCCAGGCTTAAAACAATAAAAGATCCGGCAGGCTTTCACTCGCAGTTCAAAAAGTCCGTTCCCCAGACTTTTCGACATAGGCTCTCTTGCGCGATTACCTATCTCCGCGAGGAAATCGATCCGCGCGCGTAATGAACCACGGTCAGCGACGGGAAGGGCCTCGATGAATTCTTCCACCGGATTGTTCCCTCTGGCATCGAGATAGCACTCAAGTTTCCAGGGCACGGCTAACATTACAAAATTGTAATGCAGCTGTCAATATAACAAGTAGTTAGTCGGGAAGTGGAGGGAACTCCCCTCGAATCAGTCTTTGAACGATTAAAACCTATCCACGAAGGCTGTCTGCCCACA
>VBKY01000222.1 GCA_005879255.1 Deltaproteobacteria bacterium | reverse complement strand
CGATAAACGAACAGGAGTGCAATGCTGAATCCGATGGTCAAAAGGAAAAGCGGTTTGTATGATCCGATGGCGCTCCAGCCTTTTTCTTCCTGAAGATACTGCGGTACCCCACTCGCGAGGGCACCCAGGGAGCCCATGATCGAGCCGACGCAGGAATTGATCGCGAAGATTTGATTGCGATTCTCAGGCTGACATTTCTCCGCCAATAAAGCTTCTTCCACCGGATTGAACGGGCCGCCTCCTGAGCCGCCACCGCCAGATCCGCCGGCGCCGACATTGGCGATGATCACCGCGGACAAGATAAAAAAAAGGCTCGTAAAATAAATCAGGATCCCGTTGGAAATGATCGTGAGGACAGCGAGCAGCATCAAGATTTTCCTGCGCCCGATCCGATCCGACAGATATCCCCACAGCGCGGTGAGCAATGCGCTGCTCAAATAGGCGACGGTAAAGATGACCCCGATGGTAACCGGCGAATAACCAATCCGGTCGAGATAGATGGCGAACACAACGTTCAGGTAAGAAAAAGCAAAAGCGCGAATGCCGCGCGCCGCCATCAGTAATTTGGCGTCGCGGTGTAAGTCTCGAAGTAGTCCCATGGCTATGCTGTCACCGCTCGCGACGTTGCGACTTGTTCTTCGGGCGGTTTCACGTTGCGGAAGAGATAGTAGAAGATGCAATCGTGCGAGAGCTGCAGCATGCCGCCCAAGAAAATTGGCACGTTCAACGCAAAAGATTGCATCAAATAGGCGGACAGCGTCGGGCTAATGGCGACCGGGACATGGCGCGACAAAGCCGTGATGCCCGCCGCCGATCCTCGGTCTTCGGGCCTGACAATGCCCATGACAAAAGAGCTTCGTAGCGGGGTGTCCATGTAGGCTAGGAAGGAACGTATGACTATCAATCCGGCGGCAATCGAAAACGTCGGCGCCAATGGCAGCAGTAAATAAATGAAGGATGCCGCCCCATGCGAAAAGGCCATGGTTCGCACCACGCCGATTTTGCGCGCGATGACCGGCGCTGTGAGAAAAGACAGCGCGGCGAGCAAATAGGAAAGAAAAAACATGATGCCCAAGGACTTGAGCTCGACGCCGTAGCGGAGAAAAAACCAATACGACATCAACGGGCTGATCAGGCCGCCGCCGAGGTTGTCGATCATGCCGAGGAGCGACATCTTGATGACGAATCCCCCGACCCGTTTGGTCGGTGACCTTTTTCCTTCTTTACGAGCGACATGGACATGATGTTCGTCGATGCTCGAGTACGCAAAGATAAGCACGATGCTAAATAGAATGGTTAACCCGAACAGCGGTTTATAAGAAGCGATGGGCGCCCACCCCCAGTTCTCTTGCAAGTGCTCGGGCAGGCCGCTCAAGAGCGCGCCCAGTGAGCCCATGATCGAGCCGACGAATGCATTGACACCGAAGACACGGTTTCTGTTCTCCGGCATGCATTTTTCCGCGAGCAGCGCCTGTTCAACCGGGCTCATCGGACCGCCGCCTTGTCCGCCGGCGCCCGAGCCGCCCGCACCGACGTTGGCGATCACCACGGCCGCGATGATGAAGATCAGGTGGCTAAAAAAAATGTAAATGACGTTGGAAACAATCGTCAGCGCCGCCAAGAGCATGAGAATGTTCTTGCGGCCATAGCGGTCCGACCAGTAACCCCAAAGCGCCGTTAAGACCGCGCTGCTGGTGTAGGCCGTCGTGACCACAAGGCCAACCATCATCGTCGAATAACCGAGCTGGCTTAAATAGATCGTGAAAATAACGCCCAGATATGAAAACGCGAAGGCGCGCACGCCGCGCGACGTCATCAAAATAATCGCGTCCCGCTGCAGATCGCCGAAAAGTTTTTGAATCACTGTGCCCTCGAGGCTTGATAGTATTCGCGTTCGTAGTCGAGTTCGGTGCGGATGTTGATGGCGTGAAGCGCGTCGTTGGCTTCGTCGAGCGAGCGACTTCTCCGCACGGCTTGCGCGGGTCGTCCGAGCGCCTCATAGAGCTTGGTCGTCGATATGAAGAAAGTCAGCGCCGTAAGCGGCGTGAGCTTGACGCGTCGTTGTTCGCGTCTGATGTTGCTCTCTCCCCAGGCACCGCGGAAACATTGAACGGGAATCGCGCTCGCCTCGGTCGGCACCGTTTTAATGACTTCTTCGAGCTCGGCCGCGACCTTCGGCGTCAGCGCCCAACCGCCGAGCAAACCATCGGCTGCTGCCAATTTACTCAGTGCGACTTCGATCTCATCCGTGGTCAGTTCGCCGTCGCTGCCGTAACCGAAAACCCCCCAGAATGTCCGATGGCGGTTGGCCAATTCAGCGTAAGCCGCGAGCATAATGGAGTCCGCGAGCGGGCTGCGCAGGCCAGGCTCGTAGCCCTGAGCCAATGAATCGCCGCCGACGTCGACACCGACGAGCAAATCGGTCTTTAGTTCTTTCATCGCTATTTCCAAACCATCAACCACGCCTTTGACGCCGCCGTTGATATCGACCAGGAGAATTTCTTGCTTTTGAACCGCAGCCATCTTTGATTCAGCGAAGCGGACGCCGGTGTCGGTTTGACTCTCGGTGTTCGCCATCCAAACGAAAGGATGAAGCACGCGAACGTCGCGCACTTCACTCAATCGGCGCGGTCCGGGAATCGGATCGTAGACGTTTCGTTCCCATGAGAGCCCGCCAAGAACGAATTGCAATCCACAGAATTCTAAAAATCTTGCGACCGCTAACGCGCCGACAACGTCACCACCGCCACCGACGCCGATCACGAGGGCACGGGATGAGCCGCGAATAAGATCCTCAAGAGATGACGGAGACGATTGCATTTAGATCATTCGGGTTGGTTTTGATTAGTGCGGTGCCTTGGCTAGATTGTTTACTAATCACGAATCCCTCTCACCCTGAGCTTTAGCGAAGGGTCTCGCCCTCATTTAGTTCGTACCGTGTCGAGAAGGCGAGATCCTCGGTTTCGTCTCGAATGACAGCTCTTGTCCGAACGATTTGCTTGGTGAATCGTCACTTCGGGAGATGCGTGTCCTGTCCGGGCACCGGATTGGCGATGGCTTCTTCCAATGACTTAACGCCGTGCCATTCTTTAGAAGGCCGGACGCGGCCGTCGCTGCCGACTTGATCGACGCCCCAATAGATTTCCAGCGAGTGATTGTCAGGATCGCGAAATTCCACCGCGATCTGACAGCCGGCGCGGCGCCGCCCATCGAAGTCGATTTTCGCATTCGTCGCGCGCAAACGATCGCGGGCGCGAAGGACCTCCGCAAGGGTCGGCACTTCGAAGGCAAGATGGTGCAGCTCTCGATTGGCATTCTTTCCGTCGCCCGCCCCAACCAGAGCGAGGCAATGATGGTCGGTGTTGCAGCGCAGAAACACCATGCCTCCGGGCATCATGTCCTCGGGATATACATCGGAAACTTTGAAACCGAGCACCTTCGTGTAGAATTCCGTGGAAAGTTCGAGGTCCGATACTCGAAGCACGACATGGCCGACCTTGCTGATGTGAAATTCCATTCCCTTCGGAGGAGTCATGTTCTTTAACTTCTCGATATCAACGGCCATAGAGATTCCTCTTTCGGCGCTCTGAATTGCATTTGCTATAACATGTCCGTGCCGGTTCTGCACATGAACGGTAGAAAAAGATTTCTCCCTTTGGTCGAAATGACAGAACGTGCGGTACCTGTCATTTCGAGTTCGCGAAGCGGGCGAGAAATCTTTCTTGCGGTTTCGAGTGAAAGGCCGACGCCAGCCCCCAAAACTATGCTCGAAGGCTATTTACCGGGAATGGATGGCATCAAGCCGTTGCGGCGCAGAAATTCAATGACAAATTCGTCGAAAGTCGCGGGGTCTTCGATATTACAAGCGTGTCCGGTCTTGGGAAGTACCTTATGGACCGCACCGGGAATCAACGAGGCAGTTTTCTTGCCGCCGGCGAGAGAGTTATCGTACTCGCCGTTGATCACGAGAGTCGGCACTTTCATTGTCCCCAGGCGCGGCGTCATGTCGAGACCGCCGCGCGCGCGAAAGATCTGCCCAATGGATTCACCGGAAAGCCACGGGTCGCGTTCGACGAATGTATTGAGCAGATATTTTCCCAATTTCGTCTCCGGAAAATCCGGCGCGACCAATTCTTTCAAATGCTGGATGTGATACTTCTCGATGCCGATTTTCGTATAGCCGTGGATTCGTTCTTCGATTGACCCGCCTGGTCCGCTGCTACCGCCGACAAGTATCAGTGCTTTGAACATTTCCGGATGATCGAGTCCCAAGAGAATCGCCATGCCCGAACCGACGCTGACGCCGCCCAGGATCGCTTCGTTCACGCCTTCGTCGCGGCAAACGCCGAGCACGTCGTCCGCCATCTCCTTGAGGCTGAACGGCGTCGCCGGCTTGTCCGATCTGCCGTAACCGCGGATATCGACCGCAATGACTTTGAAATAGGTCGAGAAATGGGCGATCTGGTACATCCACAGGTTATGGTCGAACGGATTTGCATGAACCATGACGAAAGGAAAGCCTTCGCCGGAAACTTCGTAGTAAATTTTAATGCCGTTGGCGAAACTATACACGATAGCTCCGTTCCAATCGTTCCAATTGTTCCAGCCGTTCCAAACGACAAATCACGAGAAAATACCACTTTTTAACGATTGGAACCTTTGGAACGATTGGAACGTCTGGAACTTATTAATTTGGTTTCCTCGGTCTTTCTTGCTTGATCTTTTCTTTTACCTCTTCCAATTTCATTACGTCACAGTACTTGTGATGCATGTCGAAGAGATTGACCTTATGAGAGAGGGAGCTGCGGTCAAAAACCGTCTCCTCGACAATGGAGACATGGTAGCCCAGCGAGTACGCATCGACGCAGCTCGCTCGTACGCAGCCGCTGGTGCTTTCGCCGCAGACGATCAGGCTGTCAATTCCCAATTGAGTGAGATGAGCGACAAGCGGCGTGCCAAAAAATCCACTTGCCCGTTCTTTGAAGATGACCACGTCGCCCGATTCAGGTTTGAACTCCTCCTTGATCTCGAACGCTTGAGGATCGATCTTTACCCGCTGGCGGTTGGTCGCGTTTATAACGTCCGGTTTCGCCTCTTTGCGGGTTTCACTGGTCGTGTAAAAGACCGGGATCTTGAGGGAGCGCGCCAACGCGAAAAGTTCCCGTGTTGGCTTGATCGCGTTGTGTGCGTAAATACCGCACGAGCTTTTATAGGTGTCGACAAGTTCGTGGGGCTCTTTCGCACCGCCTTCGTAGGCGAGATTATACAGGTCGATAGCCAGCAGCGCCGGTCTCTGACCGATATAAGTTTCGCGCTGGTACGGTGTGTAGGTTTTCAGAATTTCCGGTGTAACGACATCTTTCCAACAATGATCCTCAAAGTTTTCAATCGCCATGATTCATCTCCTTTGTGGATTTTCAGTTGAGTGTTCCTATTAGCAAAAGCAACTCCCTTCCTTGTAGCCACGGTGCTTCGATGTTGTCAAGGAAACGATCGCACGAAGAAAGATTCTTCTATCCGCTTGCTTGTTTCCCGTTCTCCGCACAAAATCTTTCTGCTTCTTTGAGCGGCGCCAATTGCGAACTCCTCCTTGATCCGTGATCGCCCACGTTCTTGTTATCTTGCCGCCAATTCCCTTAGAATCCGGCAAGACAAACCGCCTCCGACCGACGAACGAAGGGGTCAAGTTGATGTGCCCCGGGTTCACGACAGTTAATTCAACAACAACGCGGGTCGCGTCGTACTGCATCGGCGTTTGATAATCCAACGATTGGTGAATTCGCTGCCTGCTTCACCATGAGGATGGATGCTGTCTCTCAATTCGAGATGGTTAAGGGTGGCATTTTTGAATTCGATTGTGTCAAGAATTGGTGGGTCGAGGCTTTGTTACCGGCGTCGATCGTTCACCTCTGTCCTGATTTCACAATTCAAGTTCGGTTGCGTTAAGCTTGCTCTTAACCGGTCACGAAGGGGACTAAGTTTCTATGCCCGAGGCGGCGCGCGCCGGATTCAGCCACTGTGATCGGTTCGCCGACCAGGGCGGGCGTGCCTTTAAAGTCGATTTGCGTTTTGACCGTAAATGTAAAGCCAGGCTCGATGACGATATCCCTGTCGTGGGCGGCCGGCCCGGGACCCACCCTCGGCCGGTCGGCGCCGAGACCGTTGGTGTGGACTAGCACGCCGCCGCCTTTGGCGCCGCGCGACTCGGCAAGCCGCACGAATTCATCGATCAAGCCGCCAATGGTATTGCCCGGTTTTACCCAATTCAAAATTCCATGAAAACATTCGATGGCGACGTTCGTAGCCTGCCGGTAAGAGTCGGCATTTTTGCTGCCAATTAAGATCGAGTGGTTGCATTGAGCCCGATAGCCTTGTAGTCGGGCGTCAATCTCCTGGCAGAGCACGCCGCCGTCTTGCATGGCGATGGCAAGGCCCATGGAATTGCTGGCATTGGCGGTTTTATTGTTGGAGCCGAGGGAAAGTCGCGCGGGATAATCGGCGGTGTGCGTGATCAACACCTTGGCCATCTCAATCCAAAGTTCTCCCTCCTCCATCCTAGGCCGGGCGATTTCCATCATTTTTGCGATCGCCGCTTCATTGGCGTCGGTGATCCGCTGAATCACGGCGATTTCTTCCGGCCCTTTTACGATGCGCGAGAATTCCAAGACGTCATTCGCCGGAGCAAACGTTGCTTCAGGCAAGGCTGTCGAAATACGCCGCCAGGTTTCAAACGGGATCGTGCCCTCCGACATGCGGTACTGATCGAGCAAACCGGTGACGCCGATGCGGCTTTTACCGAACCCCAGCTCAAGCAGTCGTTCAGGAACCAACTTTGAAAAATCGCCCCAGCGGATATCCGAGGGCCACTTGAGATTAGCCACCCACATGCGGCGCTCGCGTTCCGAGGAGAGAATCGCAGTAACTTCGCCCGAAGCGGGAAAGACCACCCAGGCGCCGCCCTGGACTCCTCCCATCTGGCATAGGTAACGGGAGTTGGCCTGGGGCTCGCCGACATCCGCCGCCGGCGCCAATAAGCAGTCCAAGTTCCGCTCACGCATCAACCGGCGCACGTGCTCGTAGCGTCGATCGCGCTCAGCGAGGGAAAATGACGGCAAGCTCCGCTTGCCAGGTGCATCGGTTTGAAATGGATCCACGGGGTTGTACGACATCGCGCACCTCAACAGTGAGTGCTTTATTTGCCGCGTAGAGCACGAAGGTTTCGGATAATTCACCGCCGAGACGCGGAGGTCGCAGAGGAAAGAGTTTGAATTAAAAAATCTCTGCGTACTCCGTGCCTCTGCGGTGAATCCGCTTTTCGCACTTTTGGTTGTTGCTCGGTCTCGCTCGGGCATTCGTGGCTACATGCGTCAGGTATTCCTCTCGATAAAATTCATCACCACTTGATTCCAGTCTTGCGGGATCTCCCGATAATGAAAATGGGCGACGTTATTGAAGATGTGCATCTCCGTCTTGTTCGTTTTGGTGCTGATCATTTCAAACAGTTTGATACCGATCGGCAGGATGGCCGATGGATCGTTGGCGCCCCAAGTGATCAAGACAGGCATGGTCAAACGTCCTTCTTGGATCCACTGATGGGTCTCAGCTTTATCACCTGCAAACGTTCGAGCGTTGGCCTCCGGATTGACTCCTTCGTCCTCTCTGCCGTCGGTGTTCAAGATTCTCAGAGTCTCCCGCGCCTTTGGCGTGTTAGCCATGAAAACAGCCGCGTCCAGATAATCATCGGTGATGTTGTCGGTGTTGACCGAGAGTTTTCCCCAGTGGAAGCGAATGTACTCTCGCAAGTCCTTCGGGCCGTTGGCAAAGAGCTTGTGGCGCCGCTCAGCCATGTCGCCCGATGACGGACCCAAGGTCGCACTGTCGACGATGACCAAGCTCTTGCACATTTCCGGATGCTCGAGCGCCAAACGCGCGGCGGTATAGCCGCCGTTGGATTGTCCCACGACGTGGAACGATTTTACTCCCAGGGTCTGGATGAACTGATAGATATGCTGCACGATAGCGTGTTGGGTGAAATCGTCGAGGCTCTTGGGATTGTCAGTCATCCCGGCGCACAGCTTGTCCGGAGCCAAAACCCGAAACCGTTTCGATAGACCGTCGATGTTGCGCGTCCAGGTGTTAGCGCTGCCCCAAGGCGAGAAGCGCGAGCCGTGGATCATGAGCATCACGTCACCCCATCCCTCGTCGTAATAACGTGTCTTAATGCAGTTCACATCGACAAACTTTGCCTGATAAATAACCGAGCCAGTCTCCACCATGGTCGAAGTTCGGGCTGCTGCCGGACTCTGCATAATATTGTCTCCTTCGCTGCCAAAATCTGCGCGCATCTTAGGGCAGTGCGCCAACATGAATCAAGCATTTAATAAACTGTTGCACATCCATTGACATCGATCTGTCCCACAAATATATGAACGCCAATCAGAATCAACGGCCACCGTCAAAGGGGAGAGTACTTATGTCGAGAAAAAAGAAGAATTCTAAAGCCGGACAGGCGGTAAGAGCATTGAGCCGACGACAATTCATTCGCTTGTCCGTGACGTCGGTGGCGTCACTAGGAGCTTTCTCTTCACCGCGAGGATTTCTGTCTGCCGCTCAGCCGGGCCGAAAGAGAATCGTCATCCATACGGAGCGGCCAATCACGAGTCTAGGCTACCACAACCGCCGCGATACCGAGCATGTATCCATGGCCGATGCCGGCTTGGTCTTTCAGAATCCGGTGACCTTGGAACGAGTGCCCATTCTTGCTGAGGAGTTGCCTTCAATTAAGAAAGGAACCTGGAAAATCGACGTTCAGAAAAAAACCATGGTCACGGTCTACAAGCTTCGCCCCGGGCTAAAGTGGCACGACGGCAAGCCCTACACATCGAAGGATTTCGAATTCGGCTGGCAGATCGCCAAACATCCCGAGTTCCCCATGCCCGATCGCCTCGTTCCAGAGATGATTTCTAAGATCGAGACGCCAGACGATCGCACTATCGCGATGCACTGGAACGATCTCTACAACGAGGCCTACGCGGTTCAATATACTCACGTGCGCGCATTTCCGCGCCATCTGCTCCAAGACGCTTTCAGCGCCGGCGACATGAAGGCGTTCGCCAACCTGCCGGCGTGGAACAAGACTTTCGTGGGCGCCGGACCCTATCGGGTAGCCGAATGGGATGGCGGCAACCGCATGGAGCTCGAGGCCTTCAATGACTATGCGCTGGGAAGACCCAAGATCGACCGAGTCACCGTCCGCTTCGTCGAGGACAGCAACACTAACCTTGCGGCCGTGCTCGCCGGGGAAGTAGATTTCTGCATGCGCAGCACGATCTCCTTCGACGGCGCGATGATTCTGCGCGAGCAGTGGGAGAAACAAGGCAAAGGCAAGGTTCACATCAGCCCAGCCTCTTGGAGTTGGCTAAACTTAAGCCGTGACAATCCCTGGTTCAGCGATGTGCGGGTGCGGCGCGCGTTGATGCATGCGATCGACCGCGAGGCGATGGTAAAGAGTATTTTCAAAGGTGAGAATCTCGTGTCGCATTTTTCCATGTCGCGCATTCGCAAGAGCTTCTAGAAGGCTATGGCGGTGGCGACGATCTACAAATACGACCCCGAAAGGGCTAAAAAACTTTTGGCCGAGGCGGGTTGGAAACCCGGACCGGAGGGTGTCCTGGTCAATGAAAAAGGAGAGCGTTTGGAGTTTGAATTTCGCTGCCAGGCCGGCAGGCGTGAGCATGAGCAGGCCCAGGCGATTATCAGCGACTACTGGAAAAAGATCGGCGTGCGCGCCAACATCAAGAATCTACCGACCCGTCT
>VBKY01000667.1 GCA_005879255.1 Deltaproteobacteria bacterium | reverse complement strand
AAGTCGTTTGGGACGGTCCCGCGTTCAGAGCCGGCCTCACCACGGCGACCAAGCTGATTGCCGTCAACGGACAGGAGTTCGCACCGGAACTGCTGGTCGAAGCCATTCGTGCTGCGAAAGGCACGAATCAGCCGATCGAGCTTTTGGTAAAGACCTTCGATCGCTATACAACGGTTCGCGTGCCTTACTTCGAGGGTTTGCGGTATCCCTATCTCGAGCGAATCGAAGGCACGGACGATCGCCTCACGGCGATTCTAAAGTCTCGCACCTGAACCCAAGCCCGCGGAGAATTAAGAGGGAAAGCAGAGAAAAAAAGACAGCCTGTATTTCCTGATCTCACTTATAGCTGTTTGGAACCTCAGTGTGGAAAAGCAGTGTTTGATCTATCGACGAATGCGCCGGCGATATCAGGCAAACCTTATCGATCTTTTTGGCCGCCGTCTGTTGCTGAAGCTATCGCGAAGCCTTTCCACGATACCGCGCAAGCCCGGTTTGCTAGTTCTCCCACACCCTGTTTGACGACGTTTTCCAGCCACTCGCGCGCAAGCCCGACTATAGCGGCTACTGCATGCCTTCGGTGATGTATTGAATTACATATCCCGCTGGATCATCCATGTAGGTTCCTTGGTTTCCGCCGGGTGTCCGGCCTTTAGCTTCTTCTCCGCGGTCTCCGTTGGGAATGCCTAGCCGGTCGAGCTGGGCAAGCGCATCCTTCCACTGCGCAGGAGCGACGTAGAAAGCCAAATGTGGCCCGGGAATCAGCCGGCTCATAGGATAGCCCTTGGGGCCGAATGGCATTTCCGTCAAGATCAAATACTGACCGCTCGCCATCCGCATGTTCGCCTGCGCTTTGTTAGATTGCGCGTCGCGACCACGTTCGAGAAGCTTGAAGCCCAGCACCTGCTCGTAGAATTTTATTGACGCGTCAAGGTTGGGCGCTTCCAATTCCAAATAGCCGACGCCGGTCAGGCGTTCCGTCGTCCGGTTGTTTTCCTCGACGGTGGGCACATAGACCGCAAAATTGTTGCCCGCCGGATCAGCAAAGAAAATAGTCGAGACTGCAAATGAATGGGTATTCTTGACCGGCCCGGCAAACTTGATTTTCCACTCCTCCAGCGCGCGAATGACGTCCTGCAAGCCTTGCGCCGTGGTTGTAAACGAATAAGTCGGTGTGCCTTTCGGCGCGATCGGCGTGCCGCGCTCGTCTTTTTGTAAATACACACCGATGCGTTTTCCCGCGATGGTGATGAACGTATGCGGTCCCAGGCTCCGCGAGCGGACAGTGAGACCATGGCGCTTGACGACTTTGCCGCCAAATACCTGCGAATAAAAATCTTCAGCGACAACGATGTCGTTGACCGGTACCACGAAATGATCGAAGCCTTGAACTAACATTTCGCTCTCCTTCGCAAACCCTTTTTACTTGCGATTTTTTATAAGTGCGTCTCTCGGGTGTCAAGTTGGTTTAGAGCCGCGGCGTACTCAGAAAGATTCCTCGCTTTGCTCGGAATGACACGTAAAAAGTGATTTTCTCTTTTTACGTGTCACTTTCTGTCGATTTCCGCCAGCGCCTGCTTGAGATAGCTCTGATCGATGTACTTCGTAGGCTCGGGCAGGGGCTCCTTGAGAATTCCTTGCTCGGCGACGAGTTTGATCAGCGTGCGTACGCCTTCCAAATTCAAATCGGCGTTGCGATCCCAGATCCGGCTTTTCCAGTTATAATCCGCGGCATAGCGGCAGTGTTCGATGCTGATCGCCATCTCCTTCGACAAATAGCCGCAGGCGGCCGCGCGATTGTCCATCATCCAGCGCATCGTCGAAGCCATCGCTTTCATGAAGCGCACGACCAGCGCGCGGTTTTTCTCGGCCCAGGAGCGC
>VBKY01000666.1 GCA_005879255.1 Deltaproteobacteria bacterium | reverse complement strand
TCTTGGGGCTCTCCGGCGGCGCCTCCGTTTTAAGCGCGGCTCAACCTTTGACCACGGTCGTGATGACCACGGGCTCATTCAGCGAACGGGAAGCGGCCATGTATGTTGCACAGGATCAAGGTTTCTTCCGACGCTACGGCCTCGACTTGACCTTCGTTCATGTCCGCAGCGGCCCCATCGGCATGGCCGCTCTCGCGTCCGGTGAAACGCAGCTGCATGAGGGCTCTGTCACCGGAGCCGTCCTAGGTTCCGCCGCCGAGGGAACCGATCTGGTATTCGTCGCCGGTATGATCAATAAACTCATCGGCAACATCATGGCGTCGCCGAAGATCAAAAGCCCGTCGGATCTCAAGGGCAAAGTCATCGGCGTCACCAGCGCGAGCGGCGGCAGTTGGATGTTTACGACTCTGGCCCTCGAATACTGGGGCCTGGACGCCAAGCGTGACGGCATCACCTTCCGCATCCTTGGCGATGAAGCGGTGCGCAGCCAGGCCCTGCTCAACGACTCCATTGCTGCGACCCATCTCGGCTACACCTTTGCCGCGCCGCTCAAAAGCCGAGGCTTTACTAATCTTGCCGACTTGGCGGAGCTTCCCATTCCCTTCCAAAGCACGGGAGTCATGACGACACGGCGCTTCATCAACTCGTCACCGGAAGTCGTCGAGAACGTGCTGCGCGGTATCGTCGATTCGATGGGATTTATCGCCCAACCTGACAACAAACCGGCCGTCCTGAAGAGCCTTGCCAAAGGGCTGAGATTGCCGAAAGTCGAACTGGCAGTCGAAGGTTATGAGAGCCTCCCCGGTCTGTATGAACGTCGCATCTATCCGCGCGTCGACGGCATCCGCAATGTCATTCGGTTGTTGGGCATGACCAACGAAAAGATTCGCAAGCTCAAAGCCGAAGATTTGGTAGACGAGCGATTTGTGAAGAAGTTGGAGAAAGAGGGAAAGTTCTAGTTTTTATAAAGGGAATAAAAAACATTTGTTCGAGTCACGGCAGTGCTCTGTCATCTCGAACGCCAGACTGTGTGAAAACTCTATCGGAGCCCTTCGACGCGGCGAACGGCTCAGTATTCAATTTTGAATGAAGCGACGAAGGACCTCGAAATGACACGCCCGGGAGATACCGAAAGTTACGACTGACCTCTACGGCATTTCTTCCAAGAGTTTTCCAAACCCTTTCACCGGCTGCCGAACATGCAGCCGTTTCTCAATCGACCAGACTCGCGCGGGAACCGCATGAATGACTGGCACCTGCAAGTCTTCTTCGAGCAGATGAATGATGTCGAGGCAGCGCCAGCCGGTGCCGAGCATGTAGATGCCATCGGCGCCCGGATGTTTTAGAAAAGCCCTGCGCGTGTGCGCGTAAATTTCCGTCGACGCCAAGCGCCCGACGTCGGCGAAGGCCACTTCCATTCCTTCCATAGCCAAAACTTCGAATCCGGCTTCTTGAAAGTAGCGAGTAAACATATCGTTGATACTGCCAACGAAATACGTCACCCCGACAAACTTTTTAACACCAAGGGCGCGCAACGCTTCGACTTGTGTCTGGGCAGCCGTGACGATGGGAATTTTAAACTCGGCTTCCCACTCTTTGGTGATTTTCTCTTCGCCTTTGAAGCCGTGCACCATAAACGGAGGCGCGCCTTCGGGGTGGATCAGATCGACTCCCTCCTTCGCCAATTCCGCTACTTTCTCATGAACGGCGTTTAACGCGGCGCGAAACTCGTCTTCGGTGCCACGCTGAAAGTTTAAATAAACCGGTACCACGCCGATGCCCTCCGGCAAGAGACGGATAAACTCCTCCAGAGATCCCGGCCGGTGGGTCGGTTTCACGACGCCGACTACCCCGCGCCAACTTGCAAAGACCACTCTCGACTCCTCGTACTATTATGCCCGTGATTTGAAGATCTCGGGAAATTTTGCTTTTAACTGTGCGCGCGCGTCTTCCGGTCGCAGCTTCTTGTTATAGGGAATGCAGGCATCGATCAGAATGCGGTTGTTAAAATTTCCCGGCAAAAACATCGGATCGCGGCCCGACGACCACGCTTTCTGCACGATATCGATATCGGTTACCGGATCAAAGCGCGTGCCCATGGCCCAAAGCACTTGATCCATGTCTGAGCAATCAACGTCGTCGTCGACCACCACCGTCCACTTACCATTGTAGGCGCCCGCCATACAGTTGGATGCGACATGGAGGACGTTGCGCGCGTGGCCCGGATAGCGTTGGCGGATCTGAATCGCCGTGAAGCGTGTTGCCGGAGCGCCCTCGTGATTCCAAACGCCGATGATTTCTGGCAGGCCGCAGGCTTCCAGAGCATTCCAGATTTCCGCGGCGCCGGCGATGCCTTTGAGTAATCCGGTTTCGTCGACAGGTTTATGTTGCGGCGCGCAGGTCAGAATCGGGTTATTACGATACAGCACGGTCTTCACATTCAAATAAGGCCGCGGCACCACGTCGTCAGAATAGTAACCCATCCACTCACCGAACGGGCCTTCCGGTTTCGTCTCTCCCGGCACGGCCTCGCCTTCGATGACGATCTCGGCGTCGGCGGGAAGCGGAAAGCCGGTAAACGGCCCTTTCACAACTTCAACGGGCTCGCCGCGGATACCGCCGGCAAAATCGTACTCAGACACGCCGCTCGGCAGCGGGCTGGCTGACAGCAAATAGAGCAACGGATCCTGGCCGCACACGATGGCAAATTTACAGCTCTGACCGCGCTCAAAATATTTATCCCGGTGAATCCGGCCGTGCTTGCCTTCGGTGATCTGGCAGCCGATGGTTTTCTCGTCGTAGACCTCGCAGCGATAGGCGCCGAAATTATACCATTCGGCGTCAGGGTCTTTGGTGATGCACATGTCGGCGGTGCCGACGTATCGGTGGGTGTCCAATTGATGGTGGATCGGCACCGGTAACTTGAGCACGTCGACCTTGTCGCCTTCCAACACGTTTTCGAAGATCGGCCCGCTCTTGACCATCTTCGGCTTGATCAGTTTCATATCGGTCATGACGTGGTGGTAAGCCTTGACGATATCAGCCTTGCGCTCGTATTCGAGC
>VBKY01000665.1 GCA_005879255.1 Deltaproteobacteria bacterium | reverse complement strand
CGGTAGGTTACCGTGCTCTGTGCAATCCCGGCTCTTTCCGGACGCGCCATGAATGCCTCCGTGGCAATTAGGTGATATCGATGACCCAACTTACGTTTCGCCCCAGTGGTTGTCAAGAAAGTTGGCCGCTTGGCTCTTGTCGATAACGCCGCAGAATGTTATGAACGCCATCGACCTCTGCGCGATCAGAGCAGAAATCAACAGGCGCGCGTCTCGTGACCCGAGGATT
>VBKY01000673.1 GCA_005879255.1 Deltaproteobacteria bacterium | reverse complement strand
GATGAGAAACAGGCGCAGGCGTGGGCCGAAGGCGCCTATCAGCAGGGTCACCTGTTTATGTTTCCGCACCAGGCGACCGGGCGCTTTCCTTACTCTTCGGTCGACTATCCGGCATTCACCAAGAAGTATAATCCGCGTTACCTGGTCAAAGTGAATGGCGTCTTCGCCGGCACAAGCAACCACACCGGCGCCTATCCGAGAATCGAAGTGCATGTGAAGGACGGCTATGTAAAGGAAGTCAAAGGCGGCGGGACGTACGGAGAATTATGGCGCGAGTTTCTCAAGTATCCCAAGATTAACGAACTCACCTATCCGTTCCACGATCAGCCGGGTTACTGGTGGATTTACGAAGCTGACATGGGAACCAATCCAAAGTTCTTCAGGCGTCCGGATGAAAATATGGAAGGAACCAATGGTTCGGAGCGTAACAATGCCGGCGTCATTCACTGGGGCTTTGGGTTGAGACTCGATCACGGCCCGGACAAAGCCGTCGAATCCAAGGAATGGATGGATTTCGCAAAGCAACATGGGTTGCCCAACGATCACTGGTGGCATATTCATAACACGCTGCCTACTTATAAGGTGAGAATTCGCGGCACGAAAAACACCTGGCTCACGCTGATCGAAAAAGGCGAAGTGAACGCGCTCAAGAGCCCCGAGATCCGCGCTCTCGCATCACGTTACGGCAACCCCGACGAAGTTCTTAGCGATGACTGGTCACCTTATATTCCAGGGATCAACGCGCCGGGTCGGTATCAAGACTACGCCAAAGATCCGTGGAAAACATTCAGCGAAGTGATGCGGAAGATAGATACGGGAACCTTTGAATATTTTTATCCGTCTCCGAAAGCAAAACGGTAGACTTGAAATTGCCATTCGAAAGGAAAAGTGATCTTAGGATTTGGATTTTGGACTGACCGGTCAATCTGAAATCCAAAGTCTAAAATCCAAAATCTCGCACGTGTCCAGCCTTCGCGTCCGACTCGCGCAAATTCTCGGCAAAAGAGCCTTTCTTGCTTTCGGGGTCGTCACTCTTTTGGTCGCCGGTTTATTGTCGGCGATCAATTTGGCCTCCCACTACGCGCTGAAGCTTTATATCGAAGACCAGCTTTCACGCCTGTCGTGGGACATCGCGCTATACCAGACCACCGATTTTTCAATCTCCGCTGAAGTTTCGCCCGAGTTGCGCAAGATCGCTGGCATCCAACGCGTCGAGAGCCTGAGCTTTCTCCGTTCAAAGCCGCCGCCGGAAGCAATCCTGATGGTCGACGGCAAACCCTTGGCATCTCCTTGGGTGTCGGTTCTGTCAGCGACGGACGTCTCGCTCTTGCCGCCCGAGGCGCGTCCGACCGCAACCAACGGCAACAACGCATTTCTTGCTTTGGTTGGTCCCGAGCAGCACATGGGCAAGGCCTACTTGGCGCTCCAGGGATCGCGCCGCTTTACCGTGCGAGTTTACTCCGAGCACAAAAAGACCAGCGCGGGAGTTTTTGACATGGCGCTGGGCGGTATCGTGCGTTTAGAGCGCTCGGAAGTAAACCGTTATTTCATGGACGAGATCGGCTCGATTTCATTTGTTCCCTACATCGGCGTCATCCTCGTCGTGCCCCATAGCTTCGAACTACTTCAACGCTTCGATGCGTTGTCGCGCGGCGCGCTGGGCGATCACACGGATATTCACGTGACCGCGGGGGAATATCTACCGGAAGTAGTTCATCTCGCGCGCGTCGACCGCAAGGCGCTGATTTCTGGTTGGGATATTCAAGGTTCGCTGGCGAACCTCGAGAAACTCAATGCCGAGGTCGATCGGAGATCCAAATCCTTGGGGCCGACGATTTTCGTGGATAATGCGATTCTCGTTTTGCTCAAACGAATGGCGGAGATTTCCCGCCTGATCGGTTTGGCGACCCTGCTGATCGCGATTCCTTTACTCGTGATTGCCTGGATGCTCGCGTCGAATCTTTCGTCCCTGCTCATTCTCAACGAAAGGCGCAAGCTCGGCCTCATGCGCCTGCGCGGCGTGCCGGGGAGGCTGCTTGGTCAGAGCCTTCTTATTTCGATTGGTCTCGGCGGGCTGATCGGCGGCATCATCGGCCTTACGTTGGGGACGCTCATTCCCCTCTACGTTTACGAAGGCGGCGTGCTGTCTTGGACAACGCTGTCGCGTGTCCAGGGGCCCTTGTTGATGCTGCTTTTCTTGATCGTCGGCTTAGTCCTAGTCCTGCTGATTAGCCGCAGGCTGATTCGTTACGCGACGACAATTTCACCCCTCGAGGCGTCGCGCCGGGTGGCCGTATCCGAATCGGCTCAAGCACGGACGCGCTTTGGTGTGCTCGAATGGCTCGCGCTGGTGATCGGCGCCTATAAAATCGGCGTTTGGATCGTCGATTACAATTTGTCTTCCTATTTAGTGGCCACTGAGGAAGATAGCGCGGCTTGGACTAACTTTGTTCAGGCGGCGA
>VBKY01000672.1 GCA_005879255.1 Deltaproteobacteria bacterium | reverse complement strand
CCGCTACTCCCTACCGGTTTATCCCGGCGCTTTCCTTGATCACCTTGTCCGCCCGCACCAGCACGTTGGGCGGAATCGTCAGGCCGATCTGTTTTGCGGCTTTTAGATTGATGATGAACTCGAACTCCTTGGGTTGCTCCACCGGGAGATCGGCAGGTTTCGCGCCCTTCAGGATCTTATCAATGAAAACCGCCGCGCGCCGGTACAATTCTGAACCCTTGGGACCATAGGCCATTACGCAACCCTCGTCGATCCACCCCGCGTTGGAACACATTGTCGGTAGACGATTTTTCGTCGCCAGTTCGACGAGTTGTTTTCGGTGGACCTGGGTGAAGCTACTGGAAAGAAAGATCAGCGCATCGGCGCGCTTCTTCTTCATTTCGCTGAAGGCGCCGGGAAATTGGCTGGGATCCGGGGTTGGGAAGGGTTGTACCTGGACCGCCAACTTGCGGCCCGCCGTCTGAATCTCATGCAATTCTTCTTCATCGCCCCCTATGGAGCCGTGAGAAAGAACCGCCACGCGAGAAATCTTTGGAAAACTTTCTTTCAGCAGTTCGAGTCGTTTTGCGCTAAAGTCCGCATCGACTCTCGTCGATCCCGTGACGTTTCCACCCGGATGAGCCAGACTGGCGACAACTCCTGCCTCCACTAAATTATCCGCGTTGGCGGTAACGATCGGGATCGTGCTTGTCGCTTTCTTGGCGGCGATAACCGCGGGCATTCCGGTTGTCACGATGACATTCACGCCAAGGCCGATCAGCTCGGCTGCAAGCGCCGGGAGACGATCTAGTTTCCCCTCTGCAAATCGATACTCAACGGTAATGTTTTTGCCCTCCACATAGCCTAACTCGCTCAAAGCCTGCCGTAATGTCTCAATGCCGGTCGAAGAGGAATAAGAAGAGCTTCCTGCTAAAAAGCCTATCCGTGAGATTTTCGTCCGCTGCTGGCCCTCCGCGGCAGAGCCGGGGGCAGAAAGCAAAGCACATAGAGCAAACAGCGAAACGCTGAAAATATAACAGTTGATTTTTCTGTTGCCTGTTGTTTTGTGCCCCGCGCCTGTTTTCATCGAATCACCTTGTCCGCTCGCGTCAGCACGTTAGGCGGGATCGCCAGGCCGATCTGCTTGGCGGTCTTCAAGTTGATTATCAGTTCATATTTCTTCGGTTGCTCCACAGGAAGATCGGCAGGCTTCGCTCCCTTCAAGATCTTGTCCACGTAAGTGGCTACGCGCCGGTAGCTGTCCGCTTGGTCCGCCCCGTAGTACATGAGTCCCCCGTCATTTACCGCTTCTCTGAGAGTATACGTCGACGGTAAGCGGCTCTTTAACGCAAAGCCCGCGATCCGTTTTCTGTTAGCAGCCATTAGCGGGCCCCCGAGCACGTAGAGTCCATCCGGGCGCTGCTTATTCAGCACAGCAAAAACCTTCTCGAAATCGTCCGTGCCTCGTACCTCCCACGGCTGAATAGTCATCCCCAGCGCGCGCGCCGCGACTGGAAGAAGCTCTTTCACCTCGCGTGCACCGATCGAAGTGTTCGGATCGTAGAGAACCACGACACGGGCAACTTTGGTAACGGCTTCTTTGAGCAGCTCCAGCCGCTTCCCGCCTAGTTCTCCAGAAAGATTTGTCAGGCCGGTGACGTTGCCGCCGGGGCGGGAAAGGCTTTCAACGAAGCCTAACGCGACAGGATCGGCGCCTTGGCCGGTCATGATAATGGGAATAGTCTTGCTCTCATTCATGGCCGCCCGGATCACCAGGTTCCCTCCTCCTACCACGATGACATCGACCTTGAGACGCACCAGCTCGGCCGCAAGCTCAGGATACCGATCGCGTTTTCCATCCCCATATCGGTACTCGATGGCGATGCTCTGTCCGTCTATGTAGCCAAGCTCGCGCAGAGCCAGCCGAATTACCTCGGAACGTGTGAACTCGCTAGTGGGGTTATTTACCGATAGATACCCCATCGTTGGGACCTTCTTCGGCTGCTGCGCCTCGGCGACGGACCACAAGGCAAAGAGCATTGCGCATACAGCAACACAAAGAATTTTCTTCATTGCTTTCTTCTCACGCCTCTCGCCTCATGCCTATCGAATGACTTTGTCCGCCCGTGTGAGCACTCTCTGCGGAATCGTAAGACCAATCTGCTTCCCTGCCTTGAGATTGATCACAAATTCAAACTTCGCTGGCTGCTGCACCGGCAGATCAGCAGGTTTGGCCCCCTTCAGGATTTTGTCAACGTAGGTAGCAGCGCGCATGTCAGCGAGGCTCGCTCCATAGAACATGAGGCCGCCAGCATCCACGAATTCCCTGTGTGCGTCCATCGCTGGCAATCGGCTCTTGGCCGAAAGCGTCACGATTCGTTCTGCCTGACTAACGAACATCGGGTCCGGTAGCACCATAAGCGCCCTGGCTCCCTCGCGGGTCATGGCCTCGAAAGCCTTCTCG
>VBKY01000138.1:28698-77716 GCA_005879255.1 Deltaproteobacteria bacterium | reverse complement strand
GACACGGAATCGGCGGCTGAATCCCTACGGCCGATGATAGGGACGGACAGCGCCATTTTATCTCTGCAAAACGGTATCGATAATGCAGAAAAGATTGCTCGACTATGGGGCGAACAGCGAACTTTTGCCGGTGTGGTCTATATTGGCGCTGAGATCGACGCGCCGGGTGTGGTTCGCCATTCGACCGGCGAGAAAATCATCTTCGGCCAACCGGATAAGTGTCCTGACGACCGGGCGCAATTTATTGCGCGTTCTCTGGCTGCGACTGACATACCCTGCGAAATGAGCCGGGACATCCAGAAAGTTCAATGGAACAAGTTGTTGTGGAATGCGCCGTTTTGCGCAATCAGCTGTTTGACCCGCGCGAACATGAAACAGATCGTCGAGTCCGAACCGTTGATCAATCTGGCCGTCGATTGCATGGCGGAAGTTCAGGCAGCGGCCTTCACTCGCGGCATCGACTTGCCGCGTGAGCTGTTTGATCAAGCGATCGTTTTTTCGCAAGGTTTGGGAGAATTCAAGTCGTCGATGCTGCAAGATCTCGAAGCCAGAAAGCCGCTCGAATACGAGGCATTCAATGGCATCGTCGTGAAACTCTTGCGCCCGACCGGCAAACCAGCGCCAATAAATCAAACTTTTTATGCGACGCTGCAATGCTTAGACCAAGGAATTCGTGAGGAGGCATCAGCTAACCAACATGCGTCAGCTTAATTCGAAAGTATTCATACTCCTATTCCTTGGTTGTTTCACTTTTGTTCCGGCTTTCGTTAACGCGCAGACCGGGGACCTGACCGCCAAAGGGCAGTATATTTTCGCTCTCGCGGGCGGCTGTGCTTGCCACACGGTGCCGAAGGGAACCCCGCATATCGGCGGACGCGCTTTTCCAATTCCGTTTGGGACGGTCTACAGCACTAACATCACGCAGGACAAAGAGACCGGCCTAGGCGCCTGGACTGATCAGCAAATTCACGACGCCATGGTTAAGGGCGTTCGCCAGGACGGCAGTCGGATCTTACCCGTCATGCCCTACGAGAAATATTCAGGCATGGCGCAGGAAGATTTGAAGGCTCTGATCGCTTATCTGCGAACTTTGAAGCCGGTCAAAAAAGCGCCGCCGGAATTGAAAACTTGGGTTCCCTTGGTGCGCAGTCTGGGCACCCCGATCTTTCTGAAAATTTTTGGTCGGTTCAATAGCGCGCCGGCGCAAGCGCCGAAAAGCGGCGTTGAGCGTGGGCGTTATCTGGTGGAGCACGTGTCTTTGTGCGGCGACTGCCATACACCGCGAAATTTTATCGGTGTGCCGAAGCAATCGCTTTACCTCGCGGGAGCCAGCAAAAAGATCGGACCCCTTGGCGAGGCCGTGCCTAACATCACGCCGGACAAAGAGACCGGCATTGGTGAATGGAAACGCGAAGACATTGCGGAGCTGTTGCTCACGGGGACCAAACCCGACCTCGACAATGTCCAGGGCCTGATGTACGAGGTGATTCAGGGAACACCACACGGCTTCAAAGACATGAAGAAAGAAGACGCGCTGGCGATCGCCGATTATCTCAAGTCGATCCCGGCAATTAAGAACAAGGTTGACAAGTAGACCGACTGTACCGAGATCGGCGACCCTCACCGGTCTTGATAATCGCTCGCACAGCACCGACAGCCCTCGATAGCTAATTCTTCGGCACTTGCTTAATCACCTCGGCAATCACCTGATCGGCCGTGACATTCTCGGCTTCGGCTTGGAAGTTGAGGATAAGGCGGTGACGCAAAGCCGGATAAATGATCTTTTCGACGTCTGTATAGCTCACGTGCACTCTTCCTTCAATGAGCGCGTTGCCCTTGGCGCCGAGAATGACCGATTGCGCGCCGCGCGGACTGGAGCCAAAACGGATATATTGTTTAACATAGCCATTTGGCTGCCCACCATTTTGAGCGTCGTTTTGGGTGGCGTGCACCAATCGAACGACGTAATCTTCGATGGGCGGCGCGATCATGACCTGGCGCAATAGCTGATTCATTTCATTGACCAGTTTACCGCTGTCTTCGGGCAATACTTTTGTTGCATCATCGCTTTCCGTGCCAGTCGTGCGTTTAAGAATTTCCCTGAGCTCCGCCGGGGTCGGCGATGTCACCAAGAGCTTGAAAAAGAATCGATCGAGTTGCGCTTCAGGCAGCGGATAGGTGCCTTCGAGCTCGATGGGATTTTGCGTTGCCAGAACCATAAAGGGCGATTCGAGAATGTGCGATTCCCCGAATACTGTCACTTGCCGTTCTTCCATTGCTTCCAGGACGGCGGACTGGGTCTTTGGTGTCGCGCGATTGATCTCATCGGCGAGGACCACATGCGCGAAAATCGGCCCCTTCTTGAACTGAAATTCCCTCCGGCCGATGTTTTCCGTGAGAACTTCGGTACCGACGATATCCGACGGCATCAAGTCCGGCGTGAATTGAATACGTTTGAACGACATCCCTAGGGCATGGCTCAAGGATTTGACGAGCAGAGTCTTACCCAGACCCGGTACACCTTCCAGCAGCACATGACCTCCAGCGAAGAACGCAATTAAAACTTTGCGAATTAGATCCCCATGGCCGACGATGACCTTTTGCACCTCCGTTTCGAGTCGTTGAAAAGTTTCCTGAAATTGCTCCGGCTCCATCACACTCCCTTTCTTCCTCAACGAATAATGCTGCGGTATTCGATCGGCACTTGCTGCTTCTCCGTCGGCGCATTCGGCACGTGAGCGGGCAGCGGCGCATTGCTCACCGGAACCTGCGGGCGAGCGCGGATACCTTTCGATTCTTTTGCCGCGCGACTTTCGCCTTTGGCGTCCGCCGCCACTTCCTCGGGCAATTGCACCGTCACGTAACGGGCACCTCGGATGCCTTCTTTGCCTTCGCCGGTTTTATAAAAACGCTCCGCGGGCGGCGCGCCTTGCGGCGGCTCCTCGGAAGCCTGATTTTTGCCAGCCCCTTCCTTTGAAGCGCCCTCGCTCTTGCCGGTTTTCTCTTTGCTCTGGTCGTTACGCGGCTGTTTCGGGTCGGGTTCATTACCCTTGGCGTCGGCGGACTGCTGGTTCTTGTCTTGACCCGGCTCTTTCGGGTTTCCTTGCGCAGAATTACCCTTTTGCATGTCTTTGCTCGGTTGCGCGCTCGAGTCACTTTTGCTCTCGCCGTCACCTCCTTGACTTTGCTTGCTGTCACCCTGCCCCTTTTGTGGCAAATTGCTTTGAATACCGCCACTGCCCTTTTGTTGATCTTTTTGTTGGTCCTGTCCGCTCGCCGACTGCTCCTGTTCCACCCCCTTCATCGTGCTCGCCGCCTCGCTCAGTAGATCGCGGTTTTCCTGTTGTTCCTCTTTTTTCTGCTGCTCAACGACCTTCTTTTCCATTTCTTGCGCCAGGGTTTGCTTTTCTTCCCGGGGAATCTTTGGATCCTCGAGTTTCGCCGCGAGCGCTTTTAAATCTTGGGCCAGTCTGTTGAGCCCCGGTTTTTGTGCCATCTGTTCGGCCAAACCGCGAAGCCGCTGGTGAACCGGCAACGACCGAGTGCCCGGCTCCACCAGAGACACCAGGACATGCATGAGAATTACAGCGAGTAGCGAAAATCCGACAGACCAGAAGGCGGATCGTTTGAGCTTGTAGGGAAAATCGCGTTTCAGCTCGACCCGTTCCCCGAAGCTGGCGGTTTCATGACGCAGCCGGGCCATGAACGACTCCGAACAGTGCGCCTGTTCGATGGTGGCCATTGTCAGAAAATGGTCCTGCGCCCCCGCTCGCTGATCGACGAGTTGTGCGGCGGATGAAACGCCGGGGATTAGTGGCCGATAGCGCAGCATGACGGCGAGCAGTCCGCACCCAATAGCGCCGGCAATAATAAGGATCGCAGTGAGCTCGCTCAGCCAAGCCGCCTGTGAGAGCGAGGTAATGATGTAGATCGACGCTAGCGCTGGGGGAAGATAAATCAAAACTGAATCCCAAAGCGCATGGTGGCTCAGTTGGGCGATCAGCCGACTGACGAGATTTTCAGGTCGATCGCGATCTTGAAAGCGGGAAGTCACCTGCATTGCCCAGGACTATACCATGTTGGCGGGAGACTCTTAAGCGTCGAACCAACTGGATACTCCTTTGACGCCGCGCGGCGTCAAATGCATCGAGGCGAGACAGACAGCTTTTTAGCGCCAGGATTGACCAAGTTTCGAACCGACGAAGTAAGCCGCCTCCGCTCGACGTAGGCAGTCGTGACGATTCAGACCTTACCTGCCAATTTCTTTCCGAAACGTGTGTGAAGGCAAGTCAATGGTCAATCAGCGCGCCATCGCCTTAGAACGCGAGGATGTCGGCTCGCGTACCGGTTGATAGACTTTGACCGCTTGATTGTGCGCCTCGACGGTTTCCGAAAACAGATGCGAGCCGTCGTTCTTAGATACGAAATAAAGAAACGGCACATCCGCCGGATGACTCGCGGCCCGGATCGAAGACAAACTCGGATTGCAAATCGGTCCTGGAGGAAGGGCCGCGATGCGATATGTATTATAGGCACTTAGCTCATTGAGGTCCTTACGCGTCAAGTTGCCATTGAATTCCTTGATGCCGTAAATCACGGTAGGATCACTTTGCAAGGGCATTTGGCGTCTCAGACGATTGTAGAAGACCGCTGAAACCAATGGCCGCTCTGCCTCAACTCCGGTTTCCTTCTCGATAATTGAAGCTAGGGTAAGGATTTCATGGGGCGTCAATTGAATCGAGGCGTCCCGACGGGCCAGAAGCGGTTGCGACGCCTTGCGGAACTGTTCCGCCATCGTGACGATGATATCTCTTTCCGGCGTCGCGGGAGTGAAGTGGTAGGTGCTTGGAAACAAATAACCTTCAATGCCTTTGTCTTGCAAACCGAGGGTCGCCAGCAGATTCGGATTGGTGGCCTCGGCGAGAAATTTCTCCTTGTTCGCAATCTCCATCTTTTCGAGCAGCGTCGCGATTTCTTTGACAGTCATCCCTTCCGGAATCGTGACCGTTTGAAAGATCCCTTTGCCGTTTACCAGACGGTCCAAAACTTCCCGTGGCGACACGCCGGTCTCAAAACGATAAAGTCCCGGATGGATTTTCTTTTCAGCGCCGCTGAAGCGAGCCCATAGCGAAAAATAAAATCCGTTCGAAATGATTTTTTGGTCGCGCAGTTTGCGCACCACGGTCGCTAGCGATTCGCCCTGTTCCACTCGAACTTCGGCCCGCTGCAAGGGATCAGCAGGTACAGAAAGGAAAATATTATGGAGCAACATACCGGCCGACAGAACCACAAAAGCGGCCGAGCTAAGGAAGACGAGGAGTAGAATTTTCACGTATGGGGTTGCAATTAGGAAGTTCGCAGTAGCCCGGTCATTGGAATCAGCGGCCCATTAATTTTCCGTAAGGTTGACCTTCATCCATCCTTCGACTTGACGCACGAAACCGGCAAACGGGTCCTCTCCCGGCGCCGCTGCGAAGTAAGCCTTGCGCGTATAGTCGAGCGCACCGGAGTAGTACTCGAACTTTTTTGAAAGCTCTTGATATAGGAAGTAACCGGTTCGGTACAGCGACAGATCGAGTTCTGAGACGGTCCAGTAAGAACGGCTGCCCTCCTGTATATAATAATCAAGCGAGCCCGTTCCTTCGACGTGCTTACGAAACATCCCGCTCATGAACAACGCATAATCACCCACGTACTTGCGTAAGGACCGTTCTCTAAGAACCTCTGTTTCACCAGAGTGCGTCAGAGAATGCTGCGCCAATATTTCCACCACGCTGTCCATTTTTCCACCGGCCCGGCCGCGAAACTTATAAAGATTATCCGCTCGGGCAAACTCCACTAGGACGTCAGCCACATAGCCGGCAACAGTGGCGTCGTATATTCCCAGTTGCCAAAAACTCTGGCGAACGACTTTGAGAAAAAAGCCGTGCAAACGGTTGTCGGACGGTCTATCTTCCATCGTTACATAGAAATGATAGCAAAGTTGCGATTGGGTGAAAAGGTTCTTTTTTCCGGGTTTATTTTCGCCAAAAGAATAGATTTCAATGGGCCAAGATCCACACTGGCGATTTTCCTAATCGACGCTATAATACCGCCAATCTTAGGATGTTTTGGCTCAATCCGAAAGGAGGCAGTATGGCGAGAGACCCCAAGGAAGACTTTTTCCGACTCGATGGCGCTTGGGCATCCTTTGAGCTTATGTCGATTCGCAAACGGGAGGATTATTTGAAGCCGTTTCGCGTCCTGCGCTGCAAGATCGACGACCAGGTCGACTTTCAAATTGACGCGTCCGTGCAAAGTACCACGGAAGCGACAGTTTTAATCGAAATCTTCGGTGAAGAGGAACTTGTCGCGGCCAGCGGCCGCGGTCCCGTGCATGCCGTCGACAATGCCATGCGCAAGATCTTGGAAAAGCACTACCCGCAGCTCTCCGAGGTTCGCCTCGAAGAGTTTGATGTCCGTTTGCTGCACGGGGCAGCCGAAGATGACGATGAACAAGGTGCGGCCGCTTTGGTTCGCGTGCTAACCATTTTCTCGGACGGACAAGAGAGGTGGGGAACCGTCGGCGTCGCCGTTGACATTCTCCAGGCCAGCGTCGAGTGTATCATTGATGGACTCGAGTGGAAGCTTCGCGGCGAACACAAACACTGACGAAGCCTCGGCACGTCTTTCTGATGACGGTCACCGACATTATGCCGGCGTGGCCGACGCCTCTTCGTCAACTCCTGTTGACCCTACCGGACATTTCCCGCTCGTTATCCATCGTTGCGTTAGCTGCATTGTTAACCGCGTGTAGGATGGAAGCCAATTTCATCTTTTATCCCAGCGCGACCATCGAGCATACGCCCCGAGAAGTTGGACTCGAGTTTGAAGACGTGTTTTTCGCGACCCGAGATGACGTCCGTCTCAATGGTTGGTTCATCCCGCATCGCGAAGCTCGATCCACCTTGGTTTGGTTTCATGGCAACGCCGGCAACATCAGCCATCGCGTCGAGAATATCAAACTCCTGCACGATAAGGTGAAAATAAATATCTTTATCTTTGACTATCGTGGCTACGGGCGGAGCGAAGGGCGCGTCTCTGAGGAAGGTACATACCTTGATGGCGAGGCTGCACTCGACTATGTCCGAGAACAACTCGACGTGAAACCGAAAAAAATCGTTCTATTTGGGCGTTCTCTGGGCGCGGCTGTCGCCGCTGAAATGGCTAATCGCTACGACAGCCAAGGACTGATTTTAGAAAGTCCGTTTGTGTCAATCCGCGAGATGGCGCGTGTCGTCTTTCCCTTGCTACCGATCGGACCGCTACTTCAGACCCGCTATGACGTTCGCGAAAAGATCCGGAAAATTAAAACCCCACTGTTGGTGCTGCATGGTGACCGAGATGAGGTCGTCCCATTCGCCCAAGGCAAGATGGTTTTCGATGCCGCGCCCGAGCCAAAAAAATTCTTCACGATTGCCGGCGCGCAGCACAACGATACCTATCTTGTTGGCGGCGACTCCTATTTTCAGCAGCTGCAGATTTTTATTGAATGGGCAGCATCAATCCAGCGCTGACGCGCTCTAGGATCTGGTGGCCGCGCGTGTTCCTAATCTAACGGTCGCACCGAGCTGCCGCCGTAAGGCACGTAAGCGTTCCTCACATACTGCAACAGCATACGCTGGGTGTTGAAGAAAGAACCATTGAGCGCAATCGCGGAGCGCATGATCTGAGCAAACTTGTCGGCCTCTTTGTAGTAGAGCGGCAGGATCACCTGCTCGAGCTTTTCATAAAGCGAAGCAGCCTCTGCAGTGGAATCGTTCTCCGATCCGCCGGCATCACCAATCGACCAGCCAGTCACGCCTTCGACATGGCCTTCGATCCACCACCCGTCGAGAACGCTGAAGCTCGGCACGCCATTGAGTGCCGCCTTCATGCCGCTCGTGCCCGAAGCTTCTTGGGGTCGGAGCGGCGTATTCAGCCAAACGTCGACACCGGAACAAAGCAGCTTACCTAAGGCCATATCATAGTTTTCCAGGTAAACGACGCGGACATCGTCTGCCAGCGCCGCGCCCGCCTCGAAAATTCTGCGAATGATGGTCTTGCCACTTTCGTCGCGCGGGTGGGCTTTGCCGGCGTAGATGAGTTGTATGGGGCCGGCTTGGCGAGCGATCTGTTTGAGTCGTTCGACATCCGTAAAAAGTAAATCGCCGCGTTTGTATCCAGTGGCCCGGCGGGCAAAACCGAGGGTAAAAACCTTCTCGTCCAGTTGGATTCCAGTGAGCCAACGAACCTGCTGTAACAACTCCTTTTTAGCCTTCCCATGGGCTCGGCGAATTTCGCTCAACGGTATGCCGACGGCGTAACGCAGATAAAAATTGTCGTGTCGCCATTCCGGTAAGAGGCGGTCGTACACCGCGGCGAATGGCGCGCCGGTCCACGTGGTCGCATGCACGCCGTTAGTAATCGCACTGATCCTGTAATTTGGAAACATGGCGCGCGAAACCTCGCCGTGACGCATAGAGACGCCATTGACAAAACCGGAAAGCCGGAGCGCCAGCTCGGTCATGTTGAGAGAACCGTCCATAAGCTGCAGCTGGGCTAACGCCGTGGCGCGGGGTTTTCCGAGCACTTGGTAAACCAGATCGGTTGGAAACCGGTCATGCCCGGCCGGCACCGGCGTATGGGTCGTAAAGACACATTGACGGCGTACTGATTCGATTTCGATCTCTGAAAAGCGACGTTCCGATCGGGTTCCCGCCTGCTCTTCCATGAGCGCGAGCGTTGCCAAAGCTGAATGTCCTTCGTTCATATGAAAAACCCGAATATCGGAGTAGCCGAGCGCCCGCAGCATGGCCACGCCCGCCAATCCGAGAATCGCTTCTTGGCACAACCGATAGCGCTCATCGCCGCCAAAGAGAAAATCCGTAAGTCCTCGATCCGCTGACTCGTTTTCCGGCAAGTCGGTGTCCAACAAAAATAACGGCACGACGTGGCCCGTAATACCTGTAAAAGTGTATTGCCAGGCTCGAACCTGCACGTGTCGCCCCTCGATGGGCAGGGACACCCTCGGCGATAAACGTTGGAGATGTTCCTCGGGTGACCATTTTGCCGGGCTTTCAAGCTGGTTACCACGGGAATCGAGCCGCTGGTCGAAGTAACCTTTGCGGTGTACTAGCGAAACTGCAACCATCGGAATTTCCAAATCAGCCGCTGTGCGCAGCATATCACCGGCCAAAACTCCCAATCCGCCGCTATAGGTCGGAATTTTTGAATCCACGGCTACATCCATGGAAAAATAGGCGATGGTCCGAACATTGGGCAAGACGTTGTTCATAACGGCACTTATTTGACGAATTTAAGAATCAGTTGATAGACGAGTTGGCGGTCGAAATCGGAGCAGTAAGGATCGGATCCCTGAAGTACGTAAAGTTTCCCGTTTCATAGCATAAATGCCCGCACAGCGGCAATTAACTTATCGACTGGACGAGCAAAGACAATGCCAGTAGCCAATGCAGTAACGAAGCGCTAGGAATATCTGGCAGATAGTCGAAGATCGACGCCCTCCAAGGATAGCGGGCCTGTCAGAATTGCCTTAATAGATTGTCGTTTCCGTTATTCCGGCAAGCTAACGAAGACTAAAGACCTCACGCAACTCCGCCAACGAGCGGTGACTGCTTAGGTTGCGCAATACCGCTACCGTGGGCGGCATCATTGGAAATTTGCCGCTCTGCGAGCGTTCAAGCGCTTCTTTGGGAGAAATCCAAAGGCTTTCCGATACCTCTTCGGAGGTGTGGAGCGGGCTTTGGTCGGGCGGTAAAGCGGCAAGATAAAAACGTGTATCAAAGCGGACGAGATAGTGTTCGGGCGTGATGCGATGATAAAAATAAGCCAGCGGGGAAACGTCACAGCAAAGCCGCTCCGACAGAAGGAGAGTGGGCAAATCGATTTTACCCTGCTGCAGAGCCGACCGTCTTTCACCTAAACGCGCGAAAATTTCTTGCTGCACTAGATCCGTCGCCGCGCCATCTCGTGGCAAAAAAAACTGAATTCCCACCTCCTCGAATAGTTCTCGTACGGCCGCCACCCAATGCCCAAGGCAGAGTTCCGCATCAAGCTCGCCACCGAGTTTTTCCTGCGCTGCACTCGGGGTTAAACCGCAGGTCAAACCCATCATTTCTGCCGACCAGTCGCTCCTATCCACTCTTCCGCCCGGAAAGACATAAACACCTGGGTAAGCATCCATCTTTTCCGGCCGCCGGTTCATAAAAATTTCGAACCTGCCGTTAGAGTCAGGCCGAACCAACACGACCGTCGAGGCAGGATGAGGAGTTGCGGATTGCGCCATTTGCTTCAGCCTCAGTTTAGCGGAATGGACACTCGAATCATTGAGCCTTGACCTCCGGCTTATGAACCGTCAGTTGCGGCGACGGTTTCCCGATGTGAATATGCGCCCCCGTCGCGGCTCCGGGGACAGCGTTCCTAAAAGCAATAAACGGAATTCCCGCTTGGCGAAGAAAACTCAACAAGGATTGCCCTTCCTTACTGTCGGGGTGGAGCGCCACGTCCATGGCATTGCGATGATCGAATCCCAAGCGGTCATGCGTCGCTGTCTGACCTAAGGCGCTGATCGGCAGTGCCCGGCCAAAAGTCTGGACAAAAAATTTTTCGATTTTGGCCGCGTCTCCCAGCGACCACAACGCTCCGCCGTTGAAGCGAAGAAGCGTGCTGGTCTCGCTATAGCCTCCGACGGCGAGCCCTGGCAAGCGAAGGAGCTCGTCGCGCATCGTATACTCAGTAATCGCCATGTCGGTTTCAGCAAGCCAACGCTTGTCTTCGTTCACCTTTAACATCGCCTCTGCCAGAGCCTGCTCGGCTTTGAGCACTTCGTTGCGCGCAATCAAACCCTGGTAATAAAGCTCGCGACGCCGGTCGTACTCTTCCGAGAGGCGCTGTCGTTCGGTTTCGTGCAGCGCCAAAAGCTTCGCCGCTCCCGCCCGGGTTTCTTTGATCTTTTGGATAACGTCGGCTCGCGACCGTATTAGTTCCGACTCAGTCGGACTGACGCGCCGACTCCCAGGTGTGCGAAGCGGCGAGCTCTTGTAATTCTCCTGCGCGCTAGCTGCGCTGAGATAAAGCAGCAGCGCTGCAATGAAAGTCACTAAACTTGTGAACCTAGGAAAAATCAGCGTCGCATTTCTCCGGCCTTGGAGAATTCGCCAGAGTCTATGAATTAAGATCTCGGTGGTCAAGACGCATCGGCCGCTTACGACCAGTCGTTACCATGATGGTTGTGGCGTGAATCATGGCGAGCTAGTATCTTCGTGTGAGGGCTCCGTTGATCATCACTGGTTTCGGCGGCATGGGGCTCTTTTTCCTGTCGACGCTTGGTACTTTGGCGGCAGACACGACCGCACTTCCTGACGTCATCGAGAAGATCAAACCGGCAATTGTCGCGGTTGGCGCGTTTCAGAAAACACGCCGTCCGCCCTCGATTTTTCGCGGCACGGGTTTCGTGATCGCGGACGGTCTCCACGTGGTCACCAACGCCCATGTCGTGCCGGAGAAGGTCGATACCGAAAGAAAAGAAGTGGTCGCCGTTTTTGTCGGTAAGGCAAGTCTCGTCGAAGTACGTGAAGCTACGAAAGTCGCCGAGGATCGCGATCATGATTTGGCGCTACTCAGAATTACCGGTCGCCCGATCGCCGCGATGACATTAGGCGACTCTAATCGGGTCCGGGAGGGAGAAATCTATGCATTCACCGGGTTTCCGATCGGCATGATTCTCGGGCTAAATGCCGTCACGCACCGAGGAATCGTTTCCGCAATCACCCCGATAGTCATTCCGCAGCTCACCGCACAGCTTTTGGAAAAGAAAATCATTAGCCGGCTCACCGCGCCGTACAATGTTTTTCAACTCGACGCCACGGCTTACCCTGGCAACAGCGGCAGCCCGCTCTATCATCCCGACACCGGACAAGTGGTAGGAATCATCAATAAAGTCTTCATCCAGGAGAGTAAGGAAACAGTTATTCAAAAACCTAGCGGGATTTCCTACGCGATCCCGATTAATCACTTACAAGAGCTCTTAAAGAAAACCCACCTCGAATAGGCAAGCGCGAAAGATCTCATTCATGACGGTTCAGAATGCCAGCAGAAACTCGGTGCGGATAATGCGACTTCAGCATCACCAAAACGCCCCAAATGTTGGTCCCAGTCGGAGAAGTGGCCGAAAAGCCCGGGTTGGCAACAAGACTCTTGAACCCGCAATCGGAGAACAACTTTAGGGAATACAGAAAAATAATTTCTATTTTGCTGCAGCGACGTCACTCGAAATCACCCGCGCGTCCGGCTCTTGTCCCTCTATCAAGCGAGATGAGCCCGTGACTTCTTAGTGTGCGAGTCTCGCCGATGGCTTGCCGATATGAATATGTGGTCCAGTGGAGGCGCCGGGAACGGCGCTTCGGAAGGCGATGAAAGGAATACCCGCAATGCGGAGCTCCTTGATGAGCGCCTTGCCTTCGGCGCTATCAGGATGAAGTGCGACATCCATGGCGTCGCGATGGTCGAACCCGAGGCGGTTGTGGATTTCTGATTGGCCTTTCGCGGCGATCGGGAGATTGTGGCCAAATGATTTGGAGAAGAATCTTTCGATGCGTGAGGCTTCCTTGAGAGACCATTTGAAACCGCCGTTGAAGCGCGCCAACTCTGCAGTTTCGCTATAACCGTTGACGGGTAGCACCGGCATGCGCAAGACTTTCTCGCCTAACACTGCCTCGGTGATCGCGATATCGGTTTCGACGACCGACTCTCGCATTGCATGGACCCGCGTGAGCGCGGCGACGAACGACCGTTCGGCCTCAAGCACTTGATCCTTCGAAATCTGGCCGTCTTGGAAGAGCCGGCGCCGTCTGATGACCTCGGCCCGAAGCGCTGATTGCTCTCTTTCGTAGCCGGCCAAGAGCTTTCGATCCTGCGCTAGCGATGATTTCATCGTTTCCATGGAACTAGACTCAGTGGTCGCACCGCCGGACAGGTTATGAGTCGGCTGTTTGGTTTGCCGATTCCAGCCGCCGAGCATAAAAAAGGTGACGAAAACGACCGGGAGCATGGCGGCTGCCACCAGTAAAGTCCAAGACTTGCTTACTTCTGCGAACATGAAGCCCAAAGTCTAGGGGCTTACGGGCGCGGGGTCAAGGCAAAAAAAGCCCGTAACGGCAGCGTCCGTTACGGGCCAGTAGTCAACCGAAAGTAAGTGATTCGATGCGGTGAGTGAACCCGCGGAGCGGTTATTTATCTATCTCCCACGTTAGAGCGACGCCAGTAGACCGCGCTGAATGAGATCTTGCGCCATTTTCACCTTGTAGACGTTATCCTTGAGCGGTTTGGCACCTTCGAGAGCAATCGCGCCAGCTTGCTTGGCGCTGGCTTCATCCATTCTTTTACCGCGGAGAAATTCTTCCGCTTTCGCCGCGCGCCAGGGGATCGGTGCGACTCCGCCCATAACTACGCGCGCATCGCGCACCATGCCAGCATTACTCTCGACAATCGTTGCCACTGCGACGATGGCATGATCCCACGCGAGCCGCTCACGGACCTTGTGGTAAAAACCTTTGCTTCCGGTTCGTGGTGTCGGGACATGGATTTCCGTGACGATCTCTCCCGGGTTGAGAACATTTTCGCGCTTATAATCCACAGAGGGCAGAAGGAAGAATTTTTCCAGAGGAATCGTCTTTTCGCCCGCCGGTCCGGCGATCTTGATTTGCGCGCCGAGCGCGACCAACGCCGGTGCGGTGTCCGAGGGATGGACGATGTAGCTGGGTCCGCCGCCGAGGATCGCATGAAATCGACCATCGCCCGTCACCGTATAGCAGACCTGACCGCCTTTGCGCAGGCAAGTGAAGTTCGATGAGCGAAAATACCAGCAAAAAGGACGCTGGCAAATGTTACCGGCGATGGTGCCGGCGTTACGAATCTGCGGCGATGCCGCTTCGCCGGCGGCGTCGGAGAGAATCAGCAGTTTTTCTCTCACCGCTGGGTGCTCTTCAATGTCGGCGAGCTTCGCCAAGGCGCCGATGCGAAAACCGCCGCGCTCTTCCTTGATATAATCGAGGCCCGGAATAGTTTTCAGATTGATCACGTAATCCGGTTCGACGACATGATCCTTCATCAGCTGCAGATATTCGCTGCCGCCGCCGATCACCGCCGCGACTTTTTTCTGCTGCTGAAATTTTTGCAAGAGCCCGACTGCTTCTTTGACGCTTTTGACATCAATATTTTGAAAGCTCTTCATGACCGTTCCTCCTCCATCATCAGACCTGGCGCGCCTGTAGGATTTTATCTGGTGTGATGGGTAGTTCTTTAATCCGCTTGCCGGTGGCGTTGAAGATCGCGTTGGCGATAGTCGCCACCGCGGCGGTAATGGGCGGCTCGCCGACGACCTTGCCGCCAAACGGGCCGTAGGGGTCGTAGTGCTCGACGAAGATCACTTCCACGTTTGGCGCTTCGAGATGGGTCGGTACTTTGGCGTCGCGGTAGTTCGGATTGATCGGCGTGGCCGTGAGTTTGTCGATGATCAATTCTTCGCTAAACGCCATGCCGATGCCTTGCACGACGCCGCCCATGATCTGGCTCTCCGCCGGCATGCGATTGAGAATGTTTCCGCTGTCGTGGGCCGCCACATAGCGCGTGATTCTCACGTGCCCCGTCAAGGTATCGACTTCCACCTCGGCAAAATGAGCCGAGAAGCTTTTGCCTTCGACGTCTTTGAATTCCGGATTAGTCGTAGCGCGTCCGATCAGCTCGCCAGCTCTCGCCACTGCGCGCTCGAGCGGAATCTTCTGTGACGGATCGGACTTGACAAACACCTGGCCGTCACGCAAGTCCAGTTCTTCTGCTTTGGCCTTTAGCTCCGGCGCCGCCAGCGCGAAAATTTGTCTCCGCACATCCTCCGCAGCGGCGATCACTGCAGGTCCGGTGAAAGATGTCGTGCGGCTGCCAGACTCGCCGACGGAATAAGGCGTGACATCCGTGTCACCATTGGTCACTTGAATTTGGTTGAGCGGAATCCCCAACGCCTCGGCGGCGATGATTGCCATGGTGCTCTTGGCGCCGGTGCCGATGTCGGTCACGCCCACCAGCAAATGCGCGCTGCCGTCGGCATTGATACGAATGGTCGCCGCGCCCAACCCGGGACGAAATGGGTAACCGCCAAGCGCCATGCCGATGCCGTGCTTATTGACACCGGGCGCGGCGCCGGGCTTATGCCATTTCTCATTCCAGCCGATGCGCTTCGAGCCTTCGATGATGCACTGCTCGAGATAGTTCGAAGTGAACGGCAACTTGCTCTTGTACTTTTGAATCCGGTTCTTCATGAACATGTCCAGCGGATTGATCCCCAGCTCATAGGCGATGTGATCCAGAAAAGAGGCAAACCCGAAGACCGACTGCGGATAGGCCGGCGCGCGATAATTGGCGCTGACCACCGTATTCGTATGAACCGGCTTTATGACTTTCTTGAAGTTTGGGATGTTGTAAAAGTCGGTGCCGCTCAAGTTGCCGCTCTGCTTGCGATACGCACCCATGTTGGTAACGGCATCCAACTGCACAGCGGTGATCGTGCCATCCTTCTTGACGCCGATCTTGTAGTGCTGCTCCGAAGGCCAGCGACCATGCATGCCGATGTAGTCGTCCTCGCGGGTAAATTCGAGCTTGACCGGCTGGTTGGTAACTTTGGCCAAGACCGCCGCCATGTAGTCGTAGTCCTGGGCCTGATTCTTGTTGCCGAAGCCGCCGCCCATGTATTTCGAGACCACCCGCACTCTGCTCAGCGGCAGGCCGAAGTCTTTGGCGATATCCGTGCGCGCGTTGGAGACGCCTTGCGTGGAGGCATAGACGGTCAGCTTGCCGGCATCCCACTTGGCGATGCTCACGCGCCGCTCGAGCTGGGCGTTATTGGTGTGCTTGGTGATATAGGTATCTTCGAAAGTCTGGTCGGCTTCTTTGAAGCCCTTCTCTAGATCGCCCCAGGATTCTTCAATGGGCGCGCTGAAGGCGCCTTTGCCGACGGAGAGATTACCATTGGTTGAGATCTTCGGCGCGTCGGGCTTCAACGCTTCATTGGGATCGAGTACGTGGGGGATCTTTTCATACTTGATTTCAATCAGCTTGAGCGCATCCTCGGCAATATGCCGGTCGGTGGCCGCCACCGCGGCAACCGCGTCGCCGACAAAGCGCACGGGGTTATTAAAGATAAAGCGCTGGTGCGTGTGGCCGCCGCTCGACCATGGCACCTTGGCGTTTTCATGATGGATGACCGCTTTCACGCCCGGCAGTTTTTCCGCCTTGGAAATATCGATGCTGACAATTTTGGCGTGCGGCACGTTGCTGCGCAGGAGGCGCGCGTAGAGCATGCCGGGAAGCTGAATATCGCCGGTGTAATGCGCTTGCCCGGTAACGCGCTCATAAGCGTCGATGCGCGGAGTTCTTTTTCCGACAATGGAAAATTCTTTCGGTGCTTGTGCCATAAAAACCTCCCTTAGCGTGCCTTCGCCGCCACGGCCAGCACCGCGGCCACTTCACGGTTATAGTTACCGCAGCGGCAGAGGTTGCCGGACAGGCCGCGCCGCGCCTGCGCTTCATTGGGTTTGGAATTTTTCATCAGCAATGCTTTACCCGACATGATCTGACCGGAAGTGCAAAAGCCGCATTGGGGCCCGTCATGTTCGATAAACGCTTCCTGCAGCGGATCGAGCTTGTCGCCTTTCGCTAAGCCCTCGATCGTCAGGATATCTTTCCCCTCCATCCAGACGGCGAGCTGGCTGCATGAATACATGTTGCGCCCATTGATGATCACCGTACAGGCGCCGCACTCACCGCGATCGCAGCCGATCTTCGTTCCGGTGAGACCCAGCTCATCGCGCAGCACTTCGGCCAGGGTGCTTCGGTGTTCGACCTCGACGCGGTATGCCTTGCCATTAACTTTAAGTGTGATCGCCGCTCGATTGCCGCGCGCTCCGACTGTTTCCGGCGAATACGCCGCGGCGGGGTCGGATTTAACCAGTCCAGTCGAAATCACCGCAGTGCCGATGGCGCCGCCGCCGATTCCTTTGAGAAATGAACGTCGCGAGAGCTTCGCCCCTTTCTTTTCTTCTTCCATGGCCGGACACCTCCTGTTTTGAACCTATTTATAATGGCTCGGAATGGCTAACCGGTAATATGGAAGCCCAGGGTCTGTCAATGATAAACTGCGCCTTGCCGCAAGCCGGCAAAATGGCTAGTCTCTGCCCCAGTTACATGGCCGCGAAATACCCCATTCAATCCGAGGCAGAGCAGCTAGAATCTTTCCTTGGCGAGCTAGAGAAAGAGCATGTCGTAAAGGAAATCTCCGGCTGGGAGACGGGTTTTGCCAACTTGGATCGCGCGCTGGACGGAATCCTGCCTGGGCTTTACCTGCTCATCGGACCGCCGGCATGCGGCAAGACCTCGCTAGCCAAGCAGCTCCTTGATCAAGTGATCATGTACAACAACGTTCCGGGAGTGTTTTTTACTCTGGCCGAAACGAGCAAGGAACTCAGAATCAAAACCCTGGCGCGTTTAAGCGGACTGGAAAGTCGCGAGATCCGGCGCGGCAGCGCGTACCTGCTTCACTGGTACGGCGTTCCGAAAGCGCACTATGGCGACTCTGAACAGCTGCCGCCTAGCTGGGAAAAATTGAAACGATCGGCGCGTGAAGCGAAGAGTTGGCTCGATCTAACTTACATCGTTGAGTGCGAAGCGAATACCGATTTGCGGGAAATTGAAAAATGCACAGGCGAGCTTCGCACCGCGAGGAATACGGAACGAGTCATGGTTGTCGTCGACGACTGCCAGCGCCTTGGCCGTCGCGATCAAACATTGGCGGATCGTTTACTGACCGTCACCGATGAATTACAACAGCTCGCCGTGAAACTGAGAATACCGATCTTTCCGATTTGGCCCAATCTCGGTGAGATCGTTGAATCCCAACCGCAGGCATGGAGCGAGAAAGTCGCCAGCCCGGATGTCATCCTCGTCCTGGAAAAAGATCTTGAACGAAACAAAACACTCACCGAACCCAATCAAGCGCTGACCTTGCACATCGTCAAAAACCGCAGCGGCGAAAAAGGCAAGCTCGCCTTTGATTTCTGCCCGGCGTTTTCAAAATTCGTGGAAGTAGAGTCGTTGTAATTTCGCAGGCGAACAACTCCGGCGAAATTCCTCCGCCTCAATCTTGCGCTCGATCAGTTCGCCCACGAGGTCATCAAGACGATCTAGCTTGCGGTCAGCCCAACGCTCTTCGAAGCGAGGTTTTTCCCTCCGAATAACCCAGCTCGCGCAACTGCTGGCGAAACACATCCAATCGGTCAGTAATGTCGAACGAGACATGCCGCCCAAAAGCCCAATCCGCGCGGTTCTTGTCGGCTGCTGCGCCTCGACGGGGGAGCCTGTTGCCAGAAGGACAGTTGCGAGTAACCAAACAAACATTTTCCCACACATCACTTTCGCTCCTCGGCCAAAAAGCCAAGCGCCAAGAGCACAGCGCAAAGTGTGATACTAGCGAAACTCTTTTCATGAGTTTCTCCAAAGCTTTTGCTGCTTTTAGCCTCTGCTCCCTGTCATGGGGATCGCTGATCCATTGATGTTCCGCGCAACTTACTGCCGTGAATGGCGTCCTGTCCAGAGAGAAACCTTGCGCGTTCCGACGGTGGGGTTTTCGGTCGCTTTAAAAACTCTGCGGTGTCCATCGTTCTGCGGACCGATAACGCAAGCTCTGTACCAATCTTTATGAAAGTAAGTTGAAGCGAGGTAAGCTTACGCAGTTGCGAAAGAAATCTTACCGAGGGGTTCGAAGATGCCACTCCGGGATGACATCCGGCGCAGCAATTTAGCTACGCCGTGTAGCAAATTTGATGCGGCTGCCGCGAGCATGACAGCGCACAGGAACCGCGCTTGAGTGATCGGCATTTCGTCTTGCGGTCTAACATGAGCTTATCGGCTGCCAACGATAGCCATTGATCGGCAAACGACCGCCTTCGACGACCAACGCCGCCTCGTAATTGTTGCCGGGATCGAGCTCCATGAGCGTCCACCCGGGCACACTCGCATGAATGAGGACGCGTTGGTGATCGGCTAGTGTAATCTCCACCTCGTCCAATTTTCCCGATAGCCCTGTGCCCTTGGCTTTGAGAAAGGCTTCCTTGCTGGTCCAACATTTGAAAAAGGCCTGCCGCTGCAAGTGAAGCGGCAGAGCGCGGAACGCTGCCAACTCCTTGGCGGTGAAAAATCGCGCGGCCACCTCGTCGAAAGCATAATCTTCTTTGACGAGTTCGATATCGACGCCGATCTCACGGCCACGAGTCACTCCAAGGAGCGCCACCTCATAAGAATGCGAGAGATTGAACTGAACGCCGCTCCCGGCAAGTTCGGCGGCTAATCTTGGCTTGCCATTGACGCTGTCAACGAATTGTAAGTCCGTCGGTGCGGTCTTCAGATATTGCAACAAGATCGAGCGCAGTGCGGCATGGGCAATGACAAACCGTCGCCGGTGTACATCAAACTTGAATCTCGCCGCTCGCTCTCGCTCCGTGGATGAAAGGAGACCGGTTAGCGATGCATAGGAGTCTCCCGGCTGCGTCAATGAAATCAGCCAAACATCGACCGTGTTTTCCGCTAACGCGAGATTCACGGGTGGTCCAGCCCAAGTCGTATTCGATGGATCGTGGTGCGGCACGGTCGCGAACTCTCCTTCGCAGGTTTCCTAAAAGCTTTAAGTGAAGCTAAGCCGCCTACTGCCTTAGGTCAATCACGCATACTTTTTACCCTAAATCCGAACAGGAATCGATGATGCCCCGTCAATTAGTGCCGCGAGGTCGCTTATACTGGCAGAATATTTTGCTTCAGCCGCTTGTTTCCATCGGCCGATTGCTCAATCGGTAAATAAAGGCCAAGATCTCGGCCACGGCTTTGTAGACTTCCGGCGGGATTTCCTCTTCAAGATCGAGGCGGGAAAGAATCTGTAACACCTTTTTGTCCTGTCGGATCGGAATATCGTATAGGCGAGCCAGCTCGATAATCTTTATATCGCCCGCTCCGTACCAAAAGTTTATCGACAAGCGGGAATTTTCGGTGGCATGGAAGGTCATGCGCACCCTTGATGCATCTACCGGGGAAATGTCGCCCAGGTTGTCACGCGCGGGGCAAGCCGGGTCGCGCAATAACACGGGAGAGCATCGTCGCGATGTCTTTTACGCGGCTAGGGTAAAGGCTTCTTCACTCGCCTAAAGTGCTTGTTTTGACGGCTTGTGGTCAGGTTCATTGCCAGCGGCCGTCCGCACGGTACCGATGGCAAGGTGCGCGATAACGATTCGCCTTAAGCGCGGTTGTGCTCTGGCGGGACGCCTGTGACGATCACTTTGTCGCCGTCACGAGTAACGCGCAGGTCGCAAGGACCGTCAAAAAAAATCATCGTGCGCGGATGCTCGTAGACCGTTGTCTTGTGGGGAATCTCTTCGATGTAAATATTGAACAGCACGTCGCCAGGCAGATTAACGGTCTTGGTGTGCATCAAATCGCCTTCGAAGAAAACTTCGATCCAGGCGCGATTTTCCGTCACGGCGAGAATCAGGCCGGCGGCGTTCTGTATCGAACAGAGTAATTCTTCTTTGCGGCCAGCCACGCCGGAAGATTCACCGATGGAACCCCGGTGAGAGGTGATTGCTGCTCCCTTGGCTCGGTTTACGCCTTTGCGCGAGATGGGTCTTTTCCGAGTCATGGGTCATCGGACTGAAAAATTTGCGATTTCCTTTTTGCGCCCTTTGCGTTCTTTGCGGCTAAATCTTTCTTAATTTTGTGACCTATGTACTTTGTGGTTAGATCGAATTTGACTTGGCCAGCAGCGTTTCCGCGTCGCGAATGGTCTTGCCGGAGGATGTGCGTGGCAACGCTTCGCGCATGATGATCTTGCCCGGGACTTTGAAATTGGCGAGGTTGGTGCGCAAAAACACCAACAACTCCTTTTCGGCAATAGTCGATCCCGGCCGCGGCACAATGGCGGCGCCGATCACCTGGCCGCGCTTTGAATCGGGAATCGCAAAGACGATTGCTTCTTGCACGCCCGGGTAGGTGTAAATCAAGTTTTCCACTTCGGCCGGGTAAACGTTGAGACCGCCGGTGATGATCATGTCGTCGCGCCGGCCAAGATGATAGTAGTAACCGTCGGCGTCGCGCTTACCGATGTCCCCCGTGTAGAGCCAGCCATCGCGGATGCGCTGCGCCGTGGCGTCGGGTCGGCGAAAGTAGCCTTTCATCACATGCGGGCCACGGGTGATGATCTCACCAGGCTCGTTGATACCGAGTTCCTTGCCAGCTTCGTCAACGATTCTTATCGCGACTCCCGGCACGGTGCGGCCGATGCTGCCCATTTTCGCCTGGGCTTGATCGGGCTCGACCAATGTGATCATCGGCGAAGTTTCCGTCAGGCCGTAGCCTTGGATCACTTTGATATGCGGCTGGGCGACTTGAAAAGCGCGCAATAAGGGAAACGGAATGCTGGTGCCCATCATCGCCGCAATCTTCATGCTGCTGGTGTCGTAGCTGGCGAGATTCTTTACGCCTAAGAGGAGCTGAAAGACGATCGGCACACTTTCGAAAACGTTGACGCGATATTTTTGAATGCCTTCCAAGAACGTGATTGGATTGATCTGATCGAAGATTACCAGTGTGTAACCTCTTTCGGCCAGTTCATTGCAAACCACCGGCCCGACAATATGGGACATGGGCAAGATGCAGCCACGGATCGTCGCAGCATCGGTGACACCCATCGCACCCATGACCCGAGGATATTGCGCGAGATTTGCGTAGCTTAACACGACGCCCTTAGGCTCGCCGGTGGTTCCCGATGTGTAAAGAATCAATGCATCGGCGTCCGACTCTAACCGCGGCGCTACCAGCGAACCGGCGGACGTTGAGAGTCGCTTCTCGAAGCTGGGCTCGCCGAGGCCGTCCACGACCCACACGGGAACGGGTACCATCGTTTTGAAAACTTCTTCGACTTCCGGAAACAACTGCTTGTGAACGATGAGCAGTGTGAGATCAGCGTCCTTAAGAACTCCTTCGAGCTCTTTGCCTTTAAGCCGCGCGTCGAGGATGACGGTCACGGCGCCGATCTTCTGCGTCGCGTAGTAGCTCAGCGGGATGGCGGGCGAATTCGGCAATAGGATTCCCACTCGCTCGCCTTGTCGAACCCCTTCCCTTTGCAGATGCACCGCCAGCGCGTGAACTCGCTGGTTCAGCTCAAAGAAAGTCAACTCCTCTTCCTTTGAGATAACCGCTGTCTTGTGCGGCTGACGCAGAGCGGTTTTCTCCAGAACTTCAGCCGCGAAGAAACCTACTAAACCGGTATCGCTTGCCATAGCTCGAATGCCCTCTGAAAGGGTTTGTACCAGCGCGATAGTTGCGCCAGCTCGCCGCGTTTGAGTTTAAGTTTACCTTGCTGCGTGGCGAGAAACGCGTCGATCCGATTGCTGAAAACCGCTTTCCACCACTCCGCCTTTCCGCTGATTAGAAAGTCGCCGTCATCGCCTTGAGCGATTTCGGTGATTTCTCCATCGACGAATTTCATGGTCCAGGCATTCTCGGACTCATCGAGAAAGAGCGTCAGAGACGTCGTGAGGCGGTTTTCTGCGCCGTCAAGTCGAAACTGCGCATCACTGTTCGCGGCGTCAATTAAAGCCTTCATGTGATCTCTGGAAAACAGTTCGTAACGCTTTCCTGCGGCGGCCGGCCGCTGGCCGGTTTTTGACGACTCTATTTCCGCCTCTCGATTGGTAGAAACGCCCTCTTTGAAAAACTGGCAGCGCACCGCTTCCTCGAGCAGATCCGTGAGGAGAAACGCTTCTTGAAAACTATTGCCGATGGCCACAGTGCCGTGACCTTTGATGATCACTACCGGGTGATATCTCAGTTCTTCAATGACTTTATCAGGCTTCGTCACCGTCGGCGTGTCCTGCGGAATGATCGGCACCTCGCCGATGGTGTACTTCTCTTCGAAGCTGATCGGCATGAAAGTTTCATGCGTCAGCGAAAATGCCAAAACCATCGGGGGGTGGACATGCACGACGACTTGGGCCTCCGTACGGGCGTAAACAGCCATATGCAGCGGCGTTTCACTGGAAGCTTTCCGGTTCTTCGTCGCCGGTTTTCCGTCCTGGTTGATCCGTACCAAGTCCTTTGGTGTGAGAAAACCAAGCGGCGCGTGCCGTCCGGTGATCAAAAAAGTATGCTTACCCAGTCGGCAACTTAAATTGCCACCCCAGCCGCTGATGAGCCGACGCTCAAAGAGCGTCTTGCCCCAGCGAATCATTTCGCGCTCGAGCTTGATCATCGGTCTCTTTACTCTTTGAACAATCCCCAGGGAAGCGCTTCCGCTTCGACGGCGCGAATGGAAACACCTGCGGGACAAATCTTTTTGCCCAGAAATGTTGCAACGTCGCGGTCGATCGGTGCGCCGCTTGGCTTTTCCCCACTCAGCAATTCGACGGGAACACCGTGCAAGCGCGCGAGACGGACAGCGAGCAGCGAACCGCAAATGCCGGTGGGGCCCGCCGCGCTCAGGCCATCATAGAACAGACACAGCTTGCTGATTTCACCCCGTGCAAACAGTGTCCCCATCATGTTGTCCGAAATCAAAGTGGCCGATGCTTTGCGCTCGAGCAGTCGCGGTACCACCACTTGCGCGCCCCACAGCTCCGGCCGCATTTCGGGAACCAAAAGGCTTTCGCTCTGCGCTGCCTTCAAAGCGCTGATCAAGTAACTGTATTGACTCTCGCCTGGGATACCGTAGATCAAAAGATATTTTCGGCTCTGCTTGGTACAACTGCCGCTGGGTTTTGATTCGATCTGGTATTTCTGGCGGAAAGTTTCCGGGGTATAGAGACCGTCAAAGCCGACGAGATGTGAAATCAGCGCCGCCGGCGTCACATCAAATGCCGGATAACGGGTTTTAACTCCGCGACCGCTCGAACCGATTAACGACTGCCCCTGAAAAAAAAGCACCTCTGACGCCGGCCGTTCCTCGATGGCCACGTCATCTGCGGTTTCCACCGAGCGCGGATCTTGCACCAACGCATGAAATGGTATCCCATACTCCTTCGCCATCAGCGCCAGCGGGTAGGTGCCGACCTTATTGATCACGTCGCCGTTGCGCGCCGAGCGGTCGGCGCCGACGATTACGGCGTTGACTTCGCCTTTGGCCATCACTTGGGCTACGGCGCAATCCGGTATCAACGACACCGGCACGCCCGCCTGCGCGAGCTCCCACGCGGTCAGGCGCGCGCCTTGCAAGTAAGGTCGGGTTTCTGTGGCGATGACAGTGAAGGCCTTACCCAGCTCTTTGCAAAAATGCGCCACCGCGACCAATTCACCGCTAACATTGCAGTGCGTCATCACCCGCGCCGGGTTCGGTAGGATCGAAGCCGCCCGGGCGGCGCGCGCGACGCGCCCGCGAGTAATTTGCCCGGCCAATTCACGAGCTTGCTTCGCGATGGTTTCCCCAGCGTTGACGCCCGCCGGTAGTTTCTTAAACCACTCTTCAAAGAAATAGCCGAGCCCGCTGAAATCGAAGGTCGGCCGCACCGCGCAGAATTGCCGGGTCATTTCCGCAATCCGATCACGCAGGGGTCCAGCCTCTTTACCGTCATAACGTTGCGCCATCAGCGCACCGCTATACAAGAACGTCAGCACCTGTCCGTAGCCGCGGGTTTTCATGTCGCGCACCGCGTCAAGCGCCTGCGCTACGTCGTTCACCTCGATGAACGTGATCGTTTCGGGCACGAGAGATTCATCGAGTATCTTGAAACCGGTTCCGTGCGCTAGCACCGGTTCAAAGAGCGGGCTTTGTGCGGTGTTCGTCATTAGCTCGAAACTAAAACGAAAAAAGTTAGAGATACTGCAACGCTTGGCGCGCTACTTCGATGGTCTTCTGTTCGGCTTCGAGAAAGGCCGGATCGCGAAAGCCAAACTTGCCGTGCAGGCACTCATCGGATACCGCGAGGACTGCGCCGGCTTTCTTGCCGCGCACTTGCGCGACGGTGAGAAAGGCCGAAGTGACCATGTCTATGCTCGAAAAGTTTTGTTCGTTCAGTTGCTGAATCAGTTCCGGCGTCTCTTGGAACAGCGCGTCCGTCGTAAAGATCCGGCCGAGATGATAGCGGACCTTTAGACTGTCGGCTGCGGTTTTCAGCGCCTCGATGATGTCGCGGTGCGCCGTTGTTGAAAAATTGTCTGCCACGTAGTAACGGGACGTGCCTTCGCCGCGGTGGGCGCCGGTGACGATCACGAGATCGCCGATCTTCACATGCTCTTGGAGTGACCCGCAGCTGCCAACGCGGATCAGCGATTGCGCCCCTGCGCCGCACAGGATTTCAGTGGTGATCGCCGTGTCCGGCGCGTAACGCCCGCCATTGCCAATGGTGACTCGTTTGCCCTCCAGCGATCCACTGTGCATCTCGTAGTCCAAAAACGTGAAATTCTTCTGCGGATTGTCCAGCAGCTTTAACAGCATCTCGCTGCGCTCTTTGGGTCCGGGGATCAAGGCATAGGGACCAAGAGAGTCGGCCTTCAGACCGAGCATTGCCAGCATGCGTTGCGTCGTGAAGTGAGCTTCTTTCAGCATTATCCGAGCGCCTGATAGGTGAATTCGAGCAAGTCCTGGACGGGCAGCGCCGGTTGTTTGAGATCAGTGAAGGACCGTTGGCACAGCGCGCTGGAAGTTAGCACTACCTCGGCACCGGTTTCCTTCGCCTCGCGCATGCGGTCTGTCGCGCTCCATTGCGCCAACTCTGGATCTGCTTCCGGCACACCACCACCGCCACCGCAACACCAAGCCCATCGTTGATTGCGTGCCATCTCGACCAACTGGATTCCAGGAATCGCGCGCAGAATATTTCTCGGGGGATCGTAAACGCCGCAACCCCGACCCAGATGACAGGAGTCATGGTAGGTGACTTTCTTATTGAGGGGAGTGGAGAATTTTAGTCGTCCGGTTCGATTCAATTGATCGACATATTCGACGCCGTGGACCACCTCGATCCCTGATGTCTTGGCGTACTCGCGCCAGATTCTCTGGCAGCTGCCACAGGCGACAACGACTTTTTTTATTCCCGCATTACGGATCGTCGCTAAGTTCGCTTCCTGCAATCGCTCATATTCGCGCCGGAATCCGAGGTCAAAGGCATAAAGACCGCAGCATTTCTCTTCGCTGCCAAGGATGACGAAGTCTTCTCCCGCCCTTTGCATCAGCTTGGCCAGTGCGATAGCGCCGCTTCGACCACTCGCCCGATCGGCGGAGCAACCAGCGTAAAGCAGAGTGGTTGCGCCGGACACGCCGAATTTCTTAACTCCAAGGCCCTCAGCCCAAGCGCCACGCTGCGCCTTCGGCAGGGCCCAGGGATGGTCGTGCTGGGTCAGTCCGTCGTAGAGCGGTCGATGCGCGTCAAGAGGACCTTCTCTCTCGGTAATTTCCTCGCGCATGGCGACGGTGATGTCCCACGGTCCATAGCCGTCGTCGCGCACGCCACATAGTTCCTGGCACATCAAACAACTGGTGCAAGCGTAAATAACTTCTTTGAGTTCGGCGGTGATCGGATCAAGCCCGTGAAACACCCGCTGCGCCATTAGCCAGCGCGACTTGGGTGTATGACGCTGGAATCGGTAGAATTCATAGGGCGGGCATTTTTCCTTGGGCCCTGGCTTGTCCTCCATGGGATTGGCCGGACCATGGCCATAACATGAGCCGCAAAGAACACAGCCGCTGCTGCGCTCACCAAGCCCCTTGGCATAAAGCCATTTTTTCACTCTTTCGAGCCCAATGGGATTTTTGTTTTGATTTTTCACTGACAGAGTAACGCCTTGAAAATTACTTTAAGCATTAACCTTTTATAGCTCGCCAATAACCCCTGTCAACCAAGTCACCGTCAACCGGTTTGATTGAAGGGCTGGAAAGAACTCTCGCAGAGGTGGCAACCCCCTCAGCTTTATTACGGCAATGCTACTTTTCGCGCGTTGTGAATGGAAATGTTTTGGCCCAGGATCAGCCGGATTAATCTGCCGAGGATTCTTGATTGAGCTTGCGCAGGAGCGCGGAAAGTTCTTTCTGCTGCAGTTTATTGAGTTTCTCAAAAATTGCCGAAACACTTTCTTCAAATTGCGGAATGGTGCTCTTGTAGAGCTTAGCGCCTTTGTCGGTGAGTATGACGTGAACTACGCGACGGTCGGTTTCATCGCGCTTGCGTGTCACCAGTTTCTTGTCTTCCAGCCGATCGACAATGCCCGTGAGATTGCTAACTGTCACCATCATCTTCGCGCCGATCTCACCGAAGGGTAATCCGCCAGCGTAACCAATGGTCGCGAGCACGTAAAACTGCGGCGGCGTCAGTCCAAGCTTTTCCAAATCAGCTTCCAGTTTCTTGTGTGATTGTAGACTGAAGCGAAGAAAACGAACCCAAAGACTAGTTGCGTAAGACGAAAAAAAGGGACGGCTGTAAACGGTCACGCCCGTCAATTTAGTCGCACAGGCGCTAAAAAGCAACTTGGCTTTCGCTCGGCAAAGGGAGTAAGAGACGGATTGAGCCTGGGCAACGTGTTGTAAGAGCCCTTGGCTAACATTGGCGAAGTGAGCGTAGAGAAAAAAGCATGAAACTTCACGTTCTCGGTTGTGGAGATGCTTTCGGCAGCGGTGGCCGCCATCAAAGCGGTTACCTCGTCGAAGCTAGCGACAGGCTGTTTCTCCTGGACTGCGGGCCGACGACGTTGCTGGCCATGAAGCGAGCGGGACTAAACCCAAGTGACGTGGACGCCATCATTTTGAGTCACCTTCATGGCGATCACTTCGGCGGCATTCCGTTTTTCTTTATCGAGTATCTCTATCGGCAGCCTCGGGACAATCCGCTAACGATTGCCGGGCCGCCGGGAACGGAAGAACGCGTTCGTGGACTCTTCGGATTGATGTACGGCAACGGCCAGAATGTGAAAGAAATTCCGCCCACTCGTTTCCGCATTCTAAGGCCCGAACAGCGGCAATCTGTGAATGGAATTGAGGTTTTTCCTTTCCGGGTACCGCATCAGACGCACGACACTTCGCTGGGATTAAGAGTCGGTTATGAAGGAAAGCAGATTCTTTTTTCCGGCGATTCGACGTGGACCGATCTTTTCATTGATCACGCACGCGGAGTCGACTTGTTCCTGTGCGAATGCTCATTCTACAGCGAACAGCCCGGCATGCACGTAAACTATCTTGGGTTGCAAGCGAACCTATCCCGCCTCGATTGTAAGAAGCTGGTCCTCACCCATATGGGCGAAGAAATGCTCGCCCGCAGACATGAAGTGACAGCAACGCTGGCGGAAGACGGAATGGTAATCGAAATTTAAGGGGAATAGACCTGACACGAGCGCTCAGCTTGGATCACCCTGCTCCAGTCGCGGCGCCTGGAATGGTAAAATCAAAACGCGCTGCCCGATTTTGCTGAGAATTTCTTGCGCGGTTTCTTGGGCAGTGACCAATTCGGTATATGGACCGACCCGAACACGGTAAGCGGTTTCGTTCCGATTGACCGAAGTTTGTTCGACGAAAGCATCGAAGCCTTTTTCACTTATTTGGCGCGAGAGCGATTCCGCACGGTCCCTTTCGCGAAACGAAGCGATCTGCAAAATGTAACCGTCCGTTAGCCTGGGCCGGTGATTGTCCTGTGACGATGCCACCGCGGCCGACGTGCGATCACTGCGGACACCGACCTGTTGTTCGGACGGCACTAGCCTGCCGGCCGGAAGCGACGGCGTTTTTAGCGCGTCATAGTTATCGAAGCCGTACTCCAGCAGCCGTTTGGTGTCGCCCCACTGATCACGCGCGCCCAATATCGAAACAATCAACGTGGTGCCGTTCCGTTGCACTGCGCCGACAAAGCATTTTTGTGCCGCGTGCGTATAACCGGTCTTACCGCCGATTGCGCCGTCAAAACCCCACAGCAATCGGTTATGGTTTCGCACCGAAATACGCCGCGGCACGACTTTTTTCCGCACCACCGCGGTCGTGCTAACCGAGCTGAACTTGGTTTGGACAATTTCACGGAAGGTCGAGTTCTTCATGGCGTAGCGAAAAACAATAGCGAGATCCCTGACGGTGGAATAATGGTCCGGGGCGGTCAGCCCGTGGGGATTGGCAAAATGACTATTGATTGCGCCGATGTCCTGGGCTTTCTTGGTCATCAGCTCGCTGAAACGCTCCACCGAACCGGCGATGCCTTCGGCTAACACCACACTGGCATCGTTGGCTGAAGCGAGCATAATCCCATAAAGCAGCTCCTCAATGGATACCGATTGCCCCGGCCGCAAATAAAGTTTCGACGCAGGCACCCGAGTCGCCTCTTTCGAAACGGTCAGTGATTCACTGAGTTTTCGTCCACTTTCCAAGGTCACTATGGCGGTGAGAATCTTGGTCGTGCTCGCCGGAGGCAGGCGTAAATCCGCTTCCTTTTGATAAAGAACTTTCCCCGTGCTGGCGTCAATGAGAATTGCCGCCCGAGCTGTCAACTCTTCGTCAGGAGAGAAAGACCAAACCGGATCAGTCGAGGTAAAAATAAGCAGGACGGTTAAAGTCAGACCAACCGAGATCAACTCACGGAAACGCAGATCTATCGACCTCCCTGCTAGTTGTTTGGACGGCAACGGTCGGAACCTTGCGATTGGCACAAAATAAAACTGGTTTATACCATGCTTTGATTTCCAATAACAGTCCCGAACACCCGCAGCCCCATTTCTGCTGCGCCATAGGGCCTAAATCGCTTCGCCGGTTTCGTCCTTAGTGCCTTTGCGACAGGGCAAAACCTCGGCTTGCGCTCTAATGGAAAGTTCTCTCGACAAACCAACTGGCGACCCAGTGATTTCAAGCAATGCGCCGAAATTTGCGTCGGCAAACTCAGCACCCAGTCACATCGGCCCGTTAGTCCGCGCACGGTTAGGGATTCGGACAATGGCCATCGGCTGAAATTGGCTCCGAGCAAGCTGAATTGCCGCCGACAAGCTAGCTATTTCTTGGTCGGCGTGACGCCATGGTGCGCCAACTCGCGATCGGCCCGCTCACTAGCCCCAACTTTTTCGCCGATGGCCTCCCGGCGAATGCGGTCTTGGCAGGGTTGGCAAATGCTCCCTTTCAGCACCGCCATTGGTTTGCCGCAGACCATGCATTTTTTGGTGGGTTCAGACATCAATGGTAGTGTATCGCAAATAAATAAATTGCCAATCGATCAGTTGATGATCTTGATCTGTTTAGGATTCTCGACCACGATCTCCAAGCCGTATTGCGGATGGTCTTTAATGGCGCCGATTATTTCCACGTCCTTATTTTCGAAATTCTTAGGCGCTTGCTTGTTCTTCTCGAAAAGCTCGACAGCGGAACTAAATATGACGGCAGTGAGAGCCTCGCGTGAGGGACCGAAGTTGAGAAAGTAGGTGTTGCTCTTGGCGGAATGACCGACGCGAAAAACCCGCCCCCGTATGCGCGCCTGTTTGCCGGTAAGAGCGCGAATTTTCTCCACCTCACGGGCAACCACCAGGGGAGTTTCAACGTTGGTTTCCTCGGCTGCTGACGGAAGCGGCAAGGGTGCAAAACTCACTCGATAACTTTGCGGCTCGCGGGAAGCAGGCGCTGGCCAGCTTTGGTTCCCAGGCATCGACAGTTGCGTTTCCGGTGTCGGCGGGTTCCAGCGCTGGTAAAGCACATGGCTAAAAAAGCCGGCGAAAAACAGTAGAAGGATGACGAACGAGGTACCGGATAAAGGTCGCATTAGGGTTTTCTGTCCCAAAGGTTAAAGAAAGCCTTGCGATATTCCTCGGCCAGCGGCCCGGCATCGCGGAAGAGGAGTAAGTTTTCGTCATTCAAGCTATCCGCCGAATATGTCCAATTGTAAGAACCGGTGAAAATGATGCGACTGTCGATGACAGCGAATTTCTGGTGCATCAGGCCGGCGTCCTTCTCCGGAGTTTTCGGTTTGGTTCCGGAGACACGACGCACGGGAATTTTTTGCGCCTCGAAAAACTTGCCTTTGGAGTTCTGGTTGGCAAGGTCGAATTCCCGGTCGACCACGACTTGGACAGCAACGCCGCGCTTTTTCGCTTGAACCAGCGCGTTCGACAAGTCGTCACTCGTGAAGGCGTAGACGGCAACCAGCAATTCCTTCTTGGCCAATTCGATTTCGCGCAGGATATGCGCTGAACATTTTCCCTGCGGACTGAAGCAAGCCTGGACGACCATATCCGCATCCACTCTGGTTCCAGTCAGACTCGTGACAAGAATGAGCCCCGCGGCCGCGCTAAGGTTTCGTGTCATACGGCGCCTCGCTCGCGGCGATGACTCTTCTGTGGCGAGCCGAGGCACATGCCCAAGATCCACCTTTCTAATACCAAACGAGGCTGGCTACCGGTGGATTTCAGACGCAAATCAGAATCAAACAATCCTTCCAAGCTCCAACTAAGGTCGTCCAGCGAAAAGTGCTCGGCCCGTTGGAAACACATGTAGTCCGCGTAGGGGTTACGCGTCAAAAGCGGTCTACCTGGCTTCAATACGGTTTGTTGAAACTGCTGATAGTTCATGCCGCGCTTCCACAGTTTGGCCAAATCGGTTTCGAGGAGCTGTCGGGCGGAGAGCAAACGCCGCACTTCGGCGGTGATGGTTGCCAAAATCTTAAGGGGAGGTTCCCCTTGGTCGAGAAGACGCGCCAGCTGAGTGAGCGCAGCGTTAGCGTCACGGTCGGCGATGGCTCGCGTCAGATCGAAGATCCAAGCTTGTCCTTGTTCCGCAAAGATCGCTTCCACATCCTCCGTTCGAATTGACTGGCGATCGCCGACGAAGAGCAGCAATTTGTCCAGCTCCTGCTGAAGGGCGCGCAGATCATCGCCGGCTCGGGCCAGGATTGTTTCGCGAGCTTGAGGGTCCAAATTTTTTCCCGTTTGGCGGAGCCGGTCGGTAACGAACTCCAACAAATTTTCCCGGCTGATCTTACCGCTGCGATCGCGCTCCAGTCCCAGGTAGAGCACTGCGCCCAATTCTTCAAAGCGCTTGTAGAGCCGGGTGCGCCGATCCACCTGCACCGCCGTGAGCAACAGGAAGCTCCATTCCGGGAGTCCTCGTTCTAACAGGCTAATTAGCCTGTGTCCTTCGCCGGCTCTGCGTTTACTCAAGTCGAGATCGCGGCTCTTGCAATGAGCCAGCAGGGCGTAGACATCCTCCCGTGCATCGCTGCGATCGACGTCCAGCAGATCCAACAATGCTCTTGACGATGAGGCATCGAGGCGCTCCCACTGTTCTTGGGTCCAGCCTTCGAGGACGAGCAAATCGATCAGCAGCTTGACCGCGTCATCTCTCTTTCCGCCGCGCCACAGTTCAAGGATTTTTTCGCCGAACTCGCCCTTTTGCTCCCTGGAAAAAAAATACGGCGCACTTTCAACCCACAAAAGTTTTTTTCCCGGCAAAAAAGGCGGCGTCATGAGCGACGCCTCGATTTGCTCCCAACTCGCGGCGCGCCCATCGAAACGCTCGAAATTAAACCCTCTTCGCTCCTCCGGCACGACGTGATCCAAAACCGCTTTGCAGGTTTCCTGCACTTGTAGGTCATCGCCGAAAAGCAGCAGCAGTTGCGGTGCCTGGCCCTTCTTGAGGCCAGCCATGAGTTTCATTAAGTTGGGGTTCACGTTGCCGGGTAAATTGTTAGGCGTCTTCGGCTCCGGAAATGGATAACCAAGTATGACGTTAGAAACTGATGATTTTAAGGATCAACATCAGCGCTTTGGAATCCACATTTGATTTTTTTCGCTCCAAGCGTAATCCGATTTCCACACTTTGAGGCCGATCGTAAATTTGCCACCCGACTTCGTAACAAATACTCTCTCCATCGAATGAGGAATTTCGGTTCGAGCAATAATCATGACCTTCTTCGAGATTCCCTTATTGATGAGGATGCGGTCGCCCTCGCGCATGCTCGCGCGAGTTTCTTTCCTGCGCTTGCCGTTCATGGACCAAAACTACCATTGCAGGTTTTGGCAGGCAAATCTATTTTTCAGGTTTGCCAAAAAAGAGACAGACGCACAGAAACGCAACTGTCCTGACGCGCCACGTCGGAAAATTTACTATGAACACGGTTCAACTTGACATTCCTGCTTCCCTCCGATAGCTCTCCGTGGAAAGCGCCCGCCGGCAGTCATATGAACATCGACGTGCACGCTCATTACATTCCGCCCGGCAGCCTTAAGGCAGCCAGTGATGTCGGCCGATCTCACGGTCTCAAGCTGGAAAAGGATGAGCGGAACCGCGACATGCTCACTCGTGACGACAGGCCCTTGCTAACTCAGCCTAAAGGCGAATTTTCCGATCTCGATTTGCGCTTGTCGATCATGGACCATCAGGGTGTCGACATGCAGGCGTTGGCTCCCGCTGGTTCTTATTTTTTTTACTGGATGCCTGCTGCCAACGGGCTCGAATATGCCCGCTGGCTCAACGATCGCTTCGCCGAAGCCGTCGCAAAGCATCCTCGGCGCTTCGTGGGCCTGGCGTCGGTACCGATGCAAGACGGTGCGCTGGCCGCCGTAGAATTAGAACGTGCGATAGCCAAGCTCGGTTTGCGCGGCGCAGAGATCGCCTCGAACATCAACGGCCGTTATTTGGACGACCCCGGCTTCGAACCTTTCTGGGAGGCGGCGCAAGCGTTGGATGCGCTGATCTTCGTCCATCCTAATCGAGTGGTCGGCGCCGATCGCATGAAGGATTACAACCTCGCCAACTTGATCGGCAATCCGACCGACACGTCGCTCGCTTTTGCGAAACTAATCTTCGGCGGTGTATTGGAACGTTATCCTGGCCTCAAATTTTTGCTCGCCCACGCGGGCGGATTTCTTCCCTATACCTGGGGCAGGCTCGATCGGGGCTACCATGTTCAGGACTCTTCGAAATTGAAGATCTCCAAGGCGCCGGGTGAATAGATGAAGCGGCTTTACTTCGATACGATAACGCACAGCCCAATGGCCCTGGAATACTTGGTCCGCAGCTTCGGTGCCGACCATGTGCTCCTTGGCAGCGACTATCCGTACGACATGGGCGATCCCGAGCCGGTCGGGTCGCTGCGCGCGACTGGAATCGATAACCAGCAAATTACGCAGATTGCCGCTAGCAATGCTTGTAAACTTTTGCGAATCGGCAGCTAAATAACCAAAAATCTTTGACGGAGGAATCCATGCGATTTGTCACCTTTACACGCAAGAACCAACAGCGCGTCGGCCTGATGGGACCGCAGGAACAAATCATTGATTTAGCCGAAGTGAATCGGCGCTATCTGAAAGGCGGCAACCCGCCGTTCCTGGCAAGCATGCAGGCTTTCATCGAAGGCGGTGCCAAAGCGCTTCAAGTCGCCCGCAAAGCCGAAAAGTATGTGGCCAGCAAGAATGGTGACGATCAGAAGAAACTCCTTGCCGCCGGCGCATTGCTCAAGCCAAATCAGGCAAAACTCATTGCGCCGATTCCCTCGCCGAGAAAAAACGTCGTCATGCTCGGCATCAACTACCGAGAGCATGTCGACGAAGGCGCCCGGGCGCGCGAAATGGAGATAAAGTACCCCGAATGGCCAGTGTATTTCACCAAGCCCGCCACATCGGTGATTGGTCATTTGGGCAAAGTGATCAATCACAAAGTTACATCCAAGCTGGATTGGGAAGTCGAGTTTGCGGTGGTCATTGGCAAGAAAGGCCGCGATATTCCTAAAGAGAAAGCCTACGACTATGTGTTTGGCTATACTGTGTGTCTCGATATGACAGCACGCGAACTACAGCGTCAGCATGGTCAATGGTTTAAGGGAAAATCCCTCGATACGTTCTGCCCGATGGGACCGTGGATTGTCCACAAAAGTGCCCTACCCGACCCGCAACAGGTTCGCCTGATTTGCCGGGTCAACGGCGAGGTGATGCAAGACGGCAATACTCGGGATATGATTTTTTACATTCCGACGATCATTGAAAGCCTGTCTGCCGGCATCACCCTCGAGCCAGGCGATATGATCAGCACAGGAACCCCTTCAGGCGTCGGCTTCGCCCGCATGCCGCCGGTATTTCTCAAGCCCGGCGACAAGGTCGAAGGCGAAGTGGAAAGTATCGGCATTCTCGAGGTCGAGGTCGTCGCACCGTAACCGAGCGTTTGGGAGTCATGGACTCGGTCAGGCGTCCCGCCGTCGCTGGCTCATTCTACCCGGCTGATGCCGACGAACTCGGCGTGCTGCTCAACGAGTGTTTTGTCTCAAGCCCGCTGGGGCCGCAGGGAGCGAGCATGCCTAATCCCGCTCTCGCTGCCGGCGTAGTGCCGCACGCGGGACCCATTTATTCCGGTCCTTGCGCGGCGCATCTGTACTGCCAGCTTGAACCATCGGTTCAACGCATCATTTTGCTCGGCGTCAATCACCGCGCGCACGGACACAAAGCATCTTTGAGCCCGTGGGATCGCTGGCGCACTCCTCTAGGCGATGTAATTGTTGATGACGATCTGGGCGATTCTTTAGAATCCGGAGTCGAGTTTTTGAAGCGCGATGGGGCTGCCCACGCGGAAGAACATAGCATCGAGATTCAGTTGCCTTTTCTGCAGCGCGTGCTCGACGAATTCCAGTTCGTGCCGATTTCCCTGTCTTATCTTTCCGCCGAGGAATGCGCCGAGCTGGGAAGCGCGATCGCCGCAGTCTTTTCAACCGCGGCAAAAAAGACCAGGACACTTATCTTGGCCAGTAGCGATTTGAGCCATTATCTTTCTCCTCGGCAGACCGACGAGCTCGACCGAATCGCCTTGGATCGAGTCCTTGCTCTGGACCCCGCCGGCCTGCTCGAAGTTGTCGAAGAAAATAACATTACGATGTGCGGCGTTTTACCTACCGCGGTCATGCTCTATGCGGCCAACGCTCTCGGTACGAAACGTGCCCGTCTGCTGCAGCATTGTCATTCCGGGGACGTAACACCGATGCGTAATGTCGTCGGTTACGCCAGTGTGGCGATCGAATTTTGAATTGCCATTTGAGCTGCCATAATTGACACTTCGACTTGCGCCGTTCGAGCGGCGTGAGGATTCCAACCTTTTCGAATCGCTCCGCGATTCGCTTGTGCGACGCCATCGGCCTGGAGCCGCTATAGCCCTAAAAGTCAGCCTGAATTTGACTTGGCAGCAGCCCTTTGTTAAGGGTGCTACCAATGCTAGGGGTGTCTGTCTGACGCAGACTGAGAGCCTGACAAGTCGCAGGTAACCCTTCGAACCTGATCCGGGTCGCACCGGCGTAGGGAAGCGTGAGAGTGAAAGTCCCGATTTCGACCGATCAAAGTGGGACAAACTTGAAACCGTATTCCCTGGCCACCCTTGGGTGGTCGCTGTGGATACGGTTTTTTTTAGTTCCAATGAAGATCAAGATTAACGGGGAAGAAAGAGAAATCGCCCCCGGGCTTAGCATTGGCGCTCTGCTCGAGCAAATGCAGATCCGTCCCGGGCGCGTGGTTGTGGAACGCAATCGGAATATCGTCTCACGCGACGCCTATGGGGGCACTATGCTCTCGGAAGACGACACGTTGGAGATCGTCCACTTTGTTGGCGGAGGATAGTTTATGGAAGATTTTCTCCAAATAGCAGGAACCAATTATCGCTCACGGCTCATTGTCGGCACTGGAAAATACAAAGACTTTGCAGAGACCAAACAGGCCATCGAAGTCTCCGGCGCCGAGGTCGTCACCGTCGCCGTGCGTCGCGTCAACATCACAGATCTAAATAAGGAGAATCTCCTCGATTATCTCGATCCGAAAAAATATACGATTCTTCCCAACACGGCGGGATGCTACAACGCGGAAGACGCCGTCCGTACGTGTCGCCTGGCGCGCGAAGCCGGCGTGGGGAAAATGGTCAAACTCGAAGTAATCGGCGACGATAAGACACTTTTTCCCGACATTCCGGCGACGCTCGAAGCGGCAAAGATCCTCGTCAAAGAAGGATTCATCGTTCTGCCATATATCAATGATGATCCGATCACGGCGAAGAAGCTAGAAGACATTGGTTGCGCTGCGGTCATGCCCCTCGCTGCACCCATCGGTTCTGGCTTGGGAATTAGGAATCCGTACAACATTCGCATCATTCTTGAACACGCGACGGTACCCGTCATCGTCGACGCCGGCGTCGGTACCGCATCGGATGCCGCCATGGCTATGGAGATGGGCTGTCACGGCGTGCTGATGAATACGGCCATCGCCAGCGCGAAAAACCCGATTCTCATGGCGGAAGCGATGCGGCTGGGTATAGAAGCAGGACGTAAGGCCTATTTGGCAGGAAGGATTCCCAAAAAGCTCTACGCTACAGCTTCGACTCCGTTGGACGGCATCCTTAGTTGACAGCTCAAGTGCCCACTCCTGATTTTGACCTCTATCTCGTAACCGACCGAACCCAAACGCACGGGAGAGATTTGCTCTGGGTGCTGGAACGAGCCCTCGAGGGCGGAGTTAGGGCGATCCAGTTACGCGAGAAGGATTTGAGCAGCAAAGACCTTTTCCAGCTCGCCGCCAAAACCCGTGAGCTCTGCGATCGATACGACGCTCAGCTTTTCGTCAATGATCGCATCGATGTCGCCCTCGCCGTCGACGCCGCCGGTGTGCAGCTTGGAAAGACATCGGTTCCGATCGAAACCGCGCGAGCGCTGCTCGGCCCGCAAAAATTGATCGGCTATTCCGCCCATTCACTGGAAGAGGCGCAAATCGCACAGCAAATCGGCGCAGATTTCGTTCTCTTTGGTCCAGTTTACTTTACTCAGTCAAAAGCGCAGTACGGTCTGCCACAGGGATCGGAGGCGCTGAAAAAAATAGTGGAAAACGTCGCTCTTCCTGTCTATGCTATAGGTGGCATCAAGCCGGAGAACATTATCGACGTGCGGCTTGCAGGCGCCAGAGGAGTTGCGCTCATTTCGGCGATCATCGGCGCCGACAGAGCGAATGAGGCGGCCGCAGAGATGGTGGGATTACTCCAGAGGTGAGCCATTGCAAGAAAGCGCACAGGAAGTTTCCGCATATCTTACAGCCAATCCGCTCTTGTCGTTGGGTATTGCCTTGGTCGCCGGCTTTGCCGCAGATCGCACTGTCGCCTATGAACGCAGATCAGGATTTATCGTTTTTTTAATCGTCGGGCTGATCGGTTTGTTCTTGGGCGAGTTCATGTTAATTTATTTCAAACTCGTTGAGTATTTGGAAAACATCTCCGAATTCCGAATCTTTTTCGACTTCATCGTTGCGTACGTTGGTTCCTTCTTCGTCGCCGCGATCATCCACTTCATAAAACCCACCTAAGCCACCCTAGCTCAGTCGGTAGAGCAACTGATTCGTAATCAGTAGGTCGCCGGTTCGACTCCGGCGGGTGGCTCCAGCTTTTTATTGGGTCATTTGCCGATAAGCCCAAACCAGAGACGCCTGCAATTTGACAACCTGTTCTTGAAACTGTTAACAAGGCGGTGATTCAAAAGCATGTGGCGCTCCTGATGCAGGGGCGCGGCGAATCAGAAAAGTGGCCAAATACTCACAGGGAGGAATCCAGTCATGATAACTGCCAGCGAACTTAATGGGGTCTTGGGAATGATGCCGGCTTTTGCGACGCCGGACGCCGTGGACGTCAGAGCGACGCAAACCATTGCCGTCGATAATCTCAAAGAAGGTGTCGACAAGATTATTAAAGATGGCCTCAACAACATCGCCACTACGGGCACCTATGGTGAATGCTACAACTTGCTCTTCAACGAATTCAAGATGTTGGCCGCGGCTACGGTCGAGGCGGTGAAAAAACGCGTCCCGCTTTTCGTCGGTTGCACCAGTCCTAATCCGCGGGAAGTTGTTCAGAAGATGAATTTTGTTAAAGATCTGGGCGCCGATGGTGTTCTGCTAGGCGTGCCCTATTACGAAACCCTTCATGTCCAAGATGCAATCAAGTTTTATCATGATATCGCGGATCTGTTTCCGACCCTAAACATCGTTATTTACCACAATCCGGAAAATCATAAGTTTACCATTCCCGTAGCGGCGTTTAAGGAACTCGTGAAGAAACCGAATATTGTTGGCATGAAAGATAGCCACCGCACGACTCAGGCATTTATGAATCTACAAAAGATCGTCCGCGGAAAGATCAGTGTTTTTGTGAACCAGACCCAGTTCTATCCTTATTATGAGATGGGCGCCGCCGGCTGCTGGTCGACGGAAGTTTGGATGGGACCATGGCCAGTTCTCTATCTCGTCGACCTCATGAAGCGCGGGGAGACTCAAAAGGCGATCGAAGTGATTGACGATCTTATCGGCGACGGCAGCGGTGGTAGACCGGTGCCCGGTGCCGGTAATAAACGTCCCGCAGAGTTCACCGATTATTGCAAGGTTGGCCCAACTCGTATTCCATTCGTTACTTTTCCTGAAGCCGAGCTCGCGAAAGCAAAACGCCGAGCGGCGCACTGGATGAAGCTCAACGAAAAGTACCGCCCGCTGGTTGAGGCGGCGCGCTCCCGTTCGGCGGCATAAGCATCACCCAGCGCTGCAAATTTGACTCATTTTGCCAGCCCCCGGCATTCGCCGGGGGCCTTTTTGCAGGGGCATGCCCAGGAAGATGGTATATTACTCCCGGCAGCGCAGCCTGCGCGTTCGAACGAACGCACCCGTCTACTCTGACATTGCTTTAGTATTGCTTTACACATAGCCGCCTTCAGCCAATTAAAACATCTTGCTAAAGTCGTTGCCTGACCTTATCATATTAGTACAGGAGTAATATTCATCAGGGGGGACATGAATGGGTTTCTACGCCGAGCCGTGGTTGCGTGAGGCGCGAGACAAGATAAAGTCTTTTCCGGATATCGCCAGCGATGATTTCGGACCAGATGACTTCGCTAAACTGGCCGAAGCGGTGGAAAAGGCGATTAAGGCGGCACTTATCGAGAACCACGGAAGCCTGCCGACCGAACACGATCATAGTAAATTGGTTTCGATCTGCCAGACAACGGGTGTGTGGGATGTGTTACCGCCCGCTTTGAAGGGTCTGGTTCAAGAAGTGGAGTCCTATCGATCAACAAAAAATGTTGTGTCTCAACCACCTTCAGGAGAGACTTCTTCGCAAGAATTACAGCGCTATTTTTTCATCGCCCGCCGGTTGATCGACTACATGGAGTTCCACGTGATCGGCAACGACTCTGTATTGAAACGTCTGAAAGTAGCATAACCTTTCGCGCGTTAGTCGAACGAAAAGATTGCGATCCTACCTACTGATTAACCGCCGTTTCGGCGGTCTCGTTAGCGGCCCGGGTGTTCGAGCTAATTTAAAGCGGGCGAGGAATCGACAAGAGCAATTTCTAGTGCGTCGCGACTGCCGTTCTTCATTCGAATCATGCGCAATTCGGCTTCGTGCATTAGCTCGGCAATATTTCGAGGTGCCTTCGTACACGCAATTGCGCTAATGAAAAAGGTTACTGGCTGCGCATAGCGCTTTCGTTGCTCCTTCAATTTACTCTGTATTTTCGCCAGAACAAACCGTGCTTCTTCGGACCCGGCATTGGGCAATAAAATTGCGAACGACGTCCCGCCAATACGGCCGACGAGTTCCGGCCGCGCCACGCTCTCTCGAATGGCGTGAGCGATCGTGCACAACATCTGATCACCGGTCGCGTATCCGAATCGATGATTGATCCACTTAAGACCTTCGACATCAACGAATGCCAAAGCCATAGGCTCTAAACCGAATGCTTGTGCCATTTCATGCCCTGCGAGATTGTAAAAAGCGCGACCGTTGGGCAAGCCGGTAAGAAAGTCGCGGTTCGCCACGTCGGAAACCTGGTCGAGCATCGCCCTTAGTTGCGAGATCGACTAGGCAATCACTATGGAGACCGCCGCGCGCATTGAAAAATTCCAAAGCGTAATTAAATCCGAGGAATATCGAAGGCCACCTACATGATTCGCCAAGAGCCAAGTCAACGTGCACAGCGCAGCGATCAAAATTCCCGTCCTTCGATTGACAAACCAACTCACTAGCGCGATGGGAAGGAGATAGAAAAACATCAAATGTAGTTCCAGCCCGGTAGCGAAGTCGACGACACCGATGAAAATGACTAGGAAAACAGCGAATGCGGCAATCACGCGCTTCGATGTCTGCTCGAGACGGGACATCAATTTCCGCATCATAGCGTTAGACGAAGTAATGAAACACTAAATTTCAACCGAATTTTATTACTGGAGACGATCAAAGCAGCGACGCGGTCCATCCATATTTCCGACGTAGCGCGATCAGCATCGCACTACTTTTTTCTTCTAGCCCAAAAATCGATGTGGCGTCAATGCATTTTCGACAGTGTCCCGCGACGACAGACAGGATGTGCAATGATCGCGCGCTACTAGAGAACTGCTAGCCTGCTCCACCGAGCAGGTACATGCACGCCACAGTATGCAATACAACGAAATTGGGTATGCGTTGCTGTGCGGATTCAAGCGAGCAGGAGAAAGAAGATCGCGAGTGAAAAAACCCTGACTATACGTTTCACTTCAAGGCTAGACACGACTGTGCTTTCTCCCCCAGCTGATCAGGCACCGAAGAAAACGAAAACAACGGCTGCAATGACAACAGTCGCACAGAAAACGCCGATGCCAGCGATCACCAAGTCTTGGTGCGCCAGCAGCGGTCGAGGAGGAACATCAGGAATTAGGATTTTCTTCGATTTTTGTCGGAACGTCATGGGGACTTCTGTGGAGCATCTTCGATGCCATCGTCAGGAACCCCACGCACTGAAGCGATTGAAGCCTTTAGAAAGATTTTTGGAGAAAACTAGGATTGTAGAGGCGATTAACTATGGGGGCGAAACAGCCTGCTTCGTCGCGTCCAAGATGGGCAAGACAGATTTGCCTGGTATCGAGACCAATGCGATCTCATCGGCCGCCCGAGTGTAAAATGGTCTCGCCACTACTTTTTTTTCAATTTCTCTTCTCTAACATCGGTGGACTTGACCCAACCGACGAGACCCTTCTGAGTCTTGACCATATACCACTCGCTGCCGCCGGCGCTCTGGACCATCGGGATAAGGGTCTCCCCTTGAGCAAGCTGGAATAGCTTTTCTGATTCCTCATCTTGACGCGGGTAAAGGCCGGCGTCCTTTGTGGCAACGACCAAGCGAGTTGGCAGTGCCGGCCCACCGACGTCACCGATGCCCCCGGTGCCCGCACTTCCCTGCGTCACACCTCCCGGCGCTCTCGAACCAGTAATCCCTGGGCCGTGAGGAACTCCCCCCAGCGTTCTGCCGTACTCACCAAAAGCTTGCGCAAAAGCCAACGTGGCTGAACAGACAAACGTTGCCACGAACGAAACAATGACGAGACTGCGTTTCATATGCTCGCCCTCCTACTGGCTATTCTACGCGATTGGATCCCAACTGCCTAGCCGTTTTTCCCTGGGCTATGCAGGCTCAACGGTCCATCGAATCGAGTTGCTTTCGATTCGAGTTTTCCCTTTGGGACAGGATATTGACATGATAGTTCAGCGGATCAGGTAACCAACCGCAGTCGCCAAGTATATTAGTGCAACCGATACACCGGCAAACCCGCACTGCCCACGGGGCCGTCGGCCAAACGCAGAAGCAAGCGGCAGGCAAAGGAAAGGTAGAGTCGGTATTGGTTTACTGTTGATATGGTATCGCTCTCATTGCTGCTGTCGAGCGTCGATTTTAACCTATTCTTTTTCCGATGGAAGAGATTTTGTGGTAATCTTTGGTAATTTCCGCAAGAAATGTGTCCATCATCGCCGCTCAATAAATTCATGCGTGCAGTTGGACCAACGGTTTGCATAAATTATTACGGCCGCGGTTTTTCTGAGTTTTTATTTGAACATTTCCGTGATGAATGGTTCAGAGATGCAAGATAACGAGTTAACCATTTTGATGCCTCTTTACAACGATTGGGATGCGCTTTCGTTGTTGCTGCCAATTTTAGATCGCGAGCTAAAAGCGGACGGGCTCACAGCGGGAATTCTCATAGTCGATGACGGCTCCACAGAGGCGGTGCCGGAGAATCTTGGAGCACGCTTTGAATCCATTAAAACCATTGATGTTCTGTCACTGCGACGAAATCTTGGCCACCAACGTGCGATCGCGGTTGGACTTTCTTACATCGAAGCGAATCAACCACAATGCTCGGTCGTTATCATGGATTCGGATGGTGAGGATGACCCCAAAGATGTTCTCCGGCTGGTTCGCGAGTGTGATGCAAATCGGTGCGAGAAAATTGTGTTCGCCGCTAGGACCAGGCGATCTGAGGGTTGGACATTCGCTTTCTTCTATCACCTGTACCGACTCATTCACTTTCTACTTACGGGAGTTCACGTTCGGGTCGGCAACTTCAGTATCGTCCCACCCGACGCTCTAAAACGACTGGTCGCCGTATCGGAGTTATGGAACCATTACGCTGCCGCCGTGCATAAAGCGAAACTTCCTTTGGAGCTCATCCCATCGCAGCGCGCTGGAAGATTGAAGGGACCGGGACGCATGGACATGGTCTCTCTGGTAGTACATGGGCTGAGTGCCATGGCGGTTTTTGGCGACCGCATTGGCGTCCGACTTCTCATCGTTGTATCCGCTGGAATGGTTGTGACAGTGACGGCGCTAACCATCGTCATCGCCATTCGTTTGGCAACCGATCTTGCTATCCCGGGATGGGCTACCTATGCGACCGGGCTTCTGCTTGTAATGTTGATCCAGATGCTTTTGGTGATTTTAGTTTTTGTCTTCGTGATCCTAGCTGCACGCAATGCGGCCAACGTACTCCCGACCCGGGATTATGTTCACATCATGGGCAGTCGCCAACGGATTTATGGCTGACGCCCATGAAAACGCTTATATCGGCGGCGAACTCGATCTGTTTGCTTTGGCCAAGAACTGGAAGGGCTACATCAAGAGCGAAATTTCGCGTTACACAACCGGCGACGTGTTGGAAGTTGGCGCCGGCATCGGCGCGACTACGGTAGCGCTACACGACGGAACTGCGCGTCAATGGATTTGCCTCGAACCGGACGCGACCCTAGCGCTGCGCTTGAAGGATCGATTACTCCGGTTCGCGGCTGTATCGACAATAAACGTGATTGTCGGTTCTCTTGGGACATTTTCCGATCGTCCGTCTTTCGATTGCATCTTGTACATCGATGTTCTGGAACATATCCCAGACGATCGCTCTCAGATCGAAGCCGCCGCACGACTGGTCCGTCGCGGCGGTCATATCGTCGTCTTAGCTCCGGCCCATCAATGGCTCTTCAGTGAATTTGATAAAAGCATCGGCCACTTGCGGCGCTACGATAGATCGCATCTGAGATCCATTATGCCGTCTGGATGGATTGAAAAAAAACTCACCTATCTTGATTCTGTCGGAGTGATTCTGTCCTTTGGCAATGTTCTTGCTCTTCGTCAATCCATGCCCACCCAATCGCAAATTCTGCTCTGGGATCGTGTGTGCGTTCCGGCATCGCGCATCGTCGATCGATTATTTTGCGGCGCCATCGGCAAGTCGGTATTGGCGGTATGGCGTAAGGGATAACGGAACCTTGACGGGCATTTTTTCGACAACGCAGTCGATGCAGTTTGATCCGTAGTTGATCTGGGAATCAGCAATTACGCTAGCATCTAATCCACTTCAAAATTTCGAATTTCTTCTGATGAATGATCCAAAACCCCTCGAATCCCGAGCATCACGTTGGTTCATACCGGTGGTTTTATTCCTTGGCACCCTGCTGCTCATTGGCGTGACGCTAAAAGACTACGGAGTGACATGGGACGAGCCTCCGTACTTTCACGCATCCGACCTCCATGTACGCTGGATCAGCGGCTTCTCGGCAAATATTGTCACGGGCGAGTTGCGAAATAGCCTCGATGACCAAGCCATCAGGGCCGCTTGGCACTGGAATCCATACAACGTGCCGCACCCCCCTTTTTCGCGTATTGTTTCCGGCTTCGCCAAGGAAATCTCGTCACCATTCCTCGACAAGTTTTCGGCGTACCGCATGGGGCCGGCGCTTTTGTTCGCCGTCCTTGTAACGGTTATTTATCTATGGATAAAGGAACTCTTTGGCGCCGCCACAGGCCTATTCTCAGCACTGGCCGTGATCTTAACGCCGAATCTGTTCGGCTTCGCGCATATTGCCGTCACCGATCTACCGCTAGCTGCAATGTGGTTCCTGACGGCCTATAGTTTCTGGAAGGGCCTCTCGAACTGGAAGTGGAGCGTTGTACTCGGCATTGTGTGGGGTTTGGCTCTCGCGACCAAATTTCCCGCGGCGCTAATTCCGATTCCCTTGATTCTTTGGGCACATATATTTCATCGTGACAAATATGTGAACAATGTTTTCGCTCTGCTTTTTCTGGCGCCGGTCGTCATGATCGCCACTCAACCCTATTTATGGCACCAAACCGGACTGCGAGTTTTGGAGTTTCTTTACGAAGGTATCAGCCGCGCTTATCGACCAGATGCAAATTTCCCGATCTATTTCTTCGATCAGCTCTATACCACCAAACAACTACCCTGGTACTATTCGTTTCTCATCATCGGGATAACAACCCCAGAGCCTTTGCTAGCTTTAGCTTTTATAGGGCTCGGTTCGATCCCGTGGAGTAAACAGCGTTCCGCCACGCTATTGTTTTTGGGGAATACAGCCTTTGTTCTGCTTATGGGACTCTTGCCGGGCGCTGTGCTTCACGACGGGGTCCGGCAAATGCTATCAGCATTGCCCTTCCTAGCCGGGCTGGCCAGCGCAGGCTTTTATGTGCTTACTACATCGCTATTGAATCTGGCTCGTGGTACGACGCGGTTTCAGCAAATTGCCAATCTCAGAGCAAAAATTATTGCAACCTGGTTTTTGGTCCTTTGTTTTAGTCCCGCTTTAGATCTGTATTTGTGTCATCCCTTCCAACTTAGTTTTTACAATCGTCTCGTCGGCGGAGTTCGTGGCGCTTACGAGCGGGGATTGGAAACGACCTATTTCATGGAGGCTTTCACTCCCAGTTTTTTGCAGACGCTCAACGAGAGAATTCCAAAGAATGCGACGATCAATGCTTCTTTCGCTAGTTTCATGCTTGACTATTATCAAAAAGAGGGCCGTCTGCGCCGGGACCTCAAAATCACGAATGAGAAACCGTCTAACTATTATGTTTTACTGAACCGCCGCAGCACGCTTTCTCCTCAAGAGCGGAACCTAATCAATGGGAAATCAGAGCCGTACGTGGCCGTCACAATCGCTGGTGTACCTTTAGTTTCCGTTTTCGAATTCGAGAAGGGCGATTGAGAACCATCCTCATCGGGCAATCTCCGCAGCAGACCTGCAAAACAAACTGATTTGAGCGGCGGATCTTTGGAGTTAACCCGTTAATCGCTGCATTTTACCACGAGCAAACACGTGAACTGTTCCGTTATAGGTTGGAGACTTTTGCAGAACGCTGCCGATGCTTAAGACAACAAATATCACTACCGGGGCAACGTAAAGTGCGCAGTAGGAAAGACGAGGCACATGCATACACAGAGGATTCGGCGTCTGCAGAACTATTCCTGCTGTACGGCTAAAGGTTGTTGCGGTAGAGCATCAATGACGCCTTCAGAAAGTCGCTTGCGCCAACGAATGATCTGAAAAAGAGATATAACCGTCAATAGGAACAAGGCGGAGAGAGAGATCGTCGATCCGATTCTAAACGACAACGGTTCGTACTTGAATTCCACAACATGATCTCCCGCTGCGAGTTCTACGCCGCGAAAAAAGTGATTCGCTTGCAAAATTTTCTTTTCTTTTCCGTCGACGAAAACTTTCCAGCCCGGGTAATAGGAGTCCGTCAAGACGAGAATGCCGGGAGTACTAAGCGATGCTTTGATAAGAACAGTTTCATTTTCATACCGGACAATTTGCGCCACACTTGCATGTGGGCGATCCGATTCGGTTGTTATTCGTTCATTTAGAATGACCTGGCGCAGCGGGTCGAATTCCGCACTGGATAGCATTCTCAGAGTTTTTGCGGTTTGAGGTTCATAAATTGACGACGCTGCGATGTAGGCGCGAGGCAAGGGAGCGGCGATTTCATAAAGCCACGAGAAATGTTCTGGAAATTGGCGCGCTAATTTTAGACCTTTCGCCTCTATTGGCCGGAAGCTTACGATGTAACGTACGTTTACAGCCCGGAGCAGATTCACTCTCCCGTCAGGAGGCAGAAGATTTATGAAGTCTAGAAAATCATTATAGGGTTGCCGGGTAATGGCGTCGATCTCTTGAAAGTAGTCAAAGTCAAATAGTACTCCGACATTTGGTAAGAGATTATCGAAGGAGAGCGCCACGGCCTTTTCAAAGGGCGGCCAACCAAAGACCGAAATATAACTTGGGTGTAGGTTTTGGCCAGAGGGGTAATAGAAAAGCCGGTTTCCCTCCACATCGGACTTCGAGAGGATTCGTTTCGTTTTAGTTATCGAATCGGGATTGAGCAGGAAATGTAACGGCTTATGAGCCGAGCCAAGATCAAAAAAGATGACGGCTACTAGCAGCCCATGTAGCAAAACTGTTCCCAGCAGTTTTTTCGCCCGGCAAAAGAAGAGCAACAGAAGCGCTAGGGTCACGCCGATCTGCCTTTCCAAATGGTAAAGAGCCGAGGATAGTGTCGTCACCAGCGACGTTATCGCTTTCGCCTCGCCGGACTGCTGAACGACATAGCGCAATAGTGATTCGGGATCTGAGCGCAGCCACGAGTAGACCACCGTCACCAGCGTCAAGATTCCAAAGAGGATGAATACCGGGAAATGGCTTAACAACCGTTTTGTATCGTGGAGAGCGAACAGACCTCTTAAGACAATCAGAATCAGGAAGGCATAGGTTAGGAAAAAAAACTTTTCTGGGAAACGGACAATACGCAATAGCGGAACATAGTCAAACAAGTAACTATACACAGGCGTGAAACTTCCGAATGCTAAAATCAAAGACGCTGAGATCAAAATTAGAGTTATCGTCCTCTCCTTCCATGATGCATATTTCATCCACGCCGAAATACCCAAAAGAGAGATTACCCCTAGATAGTGACTAAGCAGGAATGGAACCTCGCGGGAAAAAAAGAGACGGATCCCAACAGGCAACCCAGGATCGATATCCTTGTCTGGAAAAAATAATCCAAGCAGACTTGCGGGTTGGAGGGACCAAAGGGTCGCTTCTTGAAGAGGAAGAGGTCGATCTCGTCGAGAATGTAAAAATAGCTCAAGCGTGGGCAGAAATTGAGCCATTCCGATAGCGGCTACAAGAATGTTGGCGCCAATAAGTAGAAAGCCCATACGCGTAACAGTCAAGTGTCGATCGCGCCGGATGATCCGAACTCCATCGATCACGAGGAGCCCTAACGAGAATAAATAAATCTCCGGCGACCCAGCCAGCAATGCAGAGAGTAGCAGGAGCGCAAAAATGAGGAAATTCTTCCAGGATCGTGACTCGAGAACACGCTCCCAACTCAAAATCATCCAAGGTAGCCAAACCGCGGTTTGAAAATGGTTTAGCAAATTGGAAAGAGAGACAGTGGTGCCTCCCAAAGTAAAAAGTATTGCGCCGATCGCAGAAATGTATACCGGAAATTTCCACCACCGGCACAAAACATACGCTCCGCTGACCGCAACCACAAAGTGTAAAAAAAATGTGAACCGAATCGCATCGAAGAAAGGGAGAAAATAGAAAACAATACTGAATGGGTAAAATACGCCTGGCTGAAACCCCGCCAACAATGGGAAACCCGACGCTATGTGGCGGTCCCAAAGGCCCAGCTCCCCCGCTTGAAGACTTGTCGCTAAACTATACTTGATTGGATAAGCGTACGTGCCGAGATCGCGGAAGAACGGAACTTTTCCGAGAAATAGCATTCCGTCGCAGAACCATACGACCATCGCGACCAGACCCAGTACAGCCAGGAGATCATACGAGCGT
>VBKY01000138.1:14812-28647 GCA_005879255.1 Deltaproteobacteria bacterium | reverse complement strand
GAGCTGGTCTTAAATAGCTAAAAAAAGGGGGTGGTTATCAGAACCACCCCCTTTGCGCCGACTATATTTTCAGACTGAGAATCCAGCTAGCTTATGGGCATGTAGTGCCGGCGATGGTTCCATTACCGCTACTAAATGTCCAACTGACAGCGGCGCAATTAGTATGACTTGCTGTCAGCTGAAAGGTGTTTGAACCGGCGGCCGAACTAACAGTTACACCGGTCGTCAAGTTAAAGCCTGGAGGGACACCCTGTGTGAAGGCACCACTCTTGTATGCCGAATACTGGGCAAAATACGCTTCCTGAGCCACGGCCGCGTTTCTCAGGTCGGACTTGACCTGGGCCTCGTGGCCACGCTTTCTGTAGGCAGCAAACTGCGGGATCGCAATAGCAGCCAAAATACCGATAATCGCAACCACGACAAGCAATTCAATAAGGGTAAACCCTGATTCGCTCTGCAAACGTAACTTGTTCATCATATGCTCCTTCTTTGTTGTTAAAAACTTTCTATGGTCTAGTTCTGTTTATTCACGGGCCTGTTTGACTCCGTAGCAATCATTCAAGTCGTAACCTGAGAATCGTCAGCCTTTACCTCCTTTAAAAAGATCAATGTCGTTTCAAGCTTTAAAACGTTAGATCCCGCCCTAAGCAAAAGATGGACCACAGGTCTTCCGCGCGCTTCTGTCGTCGAATTACAAGAGCTGACCAGAGAAAACTATTTAGGGAGATTAATATAAGCTGTGGGATTTTAAAAGGTTAGTGGTCGTTGTGCGATGGAATGATTATCTTGTTTGGCAGGGCTATGATCGAAGCTCGATCTCTCGATTACGGAATTTGTAATGAGAGTTAGTGACAAAATTTGTTACTGTTGGTCAGCAGGCTGTTCGGTCACGGCATAAGCCTTGGCATTCAATAAATCATACTTTTCTAGCCGGTGGCGAAGCGACCGATAATTGATGCCAAGGATTTCGGCGGCTTTTTTTTGCACTCCGTTGGCGCGTTTCAAAGCGCCAAGAAGTATGCATTTCTCATGGGTTTCAAGCTCAGTATCAAGCGACAGCCCTTTACTAAAAAAATGTGCCGGCCCTCCTGGAGCTGTTTTTTCGAAAATGTCGGCATCTTCTGTGATCGGAACACCCTTTACATGCTGAGGTAAATCCTCTTCTGTGAGAATGTTTTTATTGGTTACTGCGACGGCGTGCTCCAGTATGTTTTCAAGTTCCCGAACGTTTCCCGGATAAGAATAGCTTATCAAGTGCATTAGGGTGCCGCTCGAGATTTCCTCGACTTTTTTGTCATGGGAATCGGCAAATTTCCGCAGGAAGTAATGCACAAGAGCTGGTATATCTTCTTTTCTGCTCCGGAGTGGCGGCATAACCATTTGTACGACGTTCAGTCGATAGAAGAGATCTTCGCGGAACCGCCCTTCTTCAAGTTCTTTGCGCAAGTCTCGGTTAGTTGCGGAAATGACTCGAATGTCAACTTTGAGCGGCTTACTTCCGCCAACTGGAGTGAAGCTCTTTTCTTGTAAAACACGCAGCAATTTGACCTGTAAATGGAGCGGTAATTCTCCTACCTCATCTAAAAAAATAGTACCTTGGTCTGCCTGTTTGAACAGACCCGCGTGGTCCGACACCGCGCCGGTAAAGGCGCCTCGAACATGACCGAAAAGTTCGCTTTCCATAAGGCTCTCTGGAATCGCACCGCAGTTGACTGCGACAAATGGCTTGCTTTTTCTCGGTCCGTTAAGATGGATGGCGCGAGCAACCAGTTCTTTGCCGGTTCCGCTCTCGCCCGAAATCAATATGTTCGTGTTGCTGGCGGCCACCTTTCGAATCAACTGGTAGATTTTTTCAATGCCGCCATTTTTTCCGATGACTCCCTCGAAGTGAAATTCTGAGTCGTCTATCTCCAGTGTGCTCTGCTTTAAGTCAACTTCCCTAGCCCGGCGTAGCTCTTCTTCGAGCCGTACTTTTTCCTCGATCTGCTTCTGCTTGGTGATATCTTCGAAAATAGAAACGAAGCCGATCAGTTGTTCGCTGGCGTTGCTGAGAGGCGCGAGTGTGAGGCGGATTTGTTTTTGTGCGCCTTGAGACGGCGCGAATGGTAGTTCGTCCGTAATGACGTTGGCGGTGTTGCGGTTACGTTGAAAATCATAGCTCAAGCCTGGAAAGATTTGATCGAGACGTTTACCCTTCACAGTGGCTTCGTCCAGAGACGTGAGAACTTGCGCCTGGCGATTGAAATAGTTGATTCGGCCTTCGTCGTCAGTGATCGCGACTCCACTGCCAATGCCTTGTAAGAGCGCGTCTTTAAACGCGTCCAATTCCTGATAATCGATCTGTTTTTCTTTTAGTAATTTCTCGGTTTCGCTCAGTTTGTTCGTCAAAAACCCACTGAGCCAAGCAATAACGAAAAAACTCCCGATGCTCAGAACGATGGGCATTAGCGACGACCAAGAAAGTGCCAGGCCGTTTACTGGATTCGGATATCGCGACCAAACAAGCATAGCTAGATAACAGAAGCTGGAGCATCCTGCAGTAAGAAATGCGCCGCGATAAAAGAGCAATATCGCTCCATTCATCACTGCTAAGTTATATAAAAATGGAAAGGGACTGGCGAAATCTCCAGTGATCCAGATTATCCCCGTGATCAGAAGGACATCAAACCAGATTTGCGCATGCGCAAAGGGGCGCAAATCATGGATTCGCGGGAAGATGATGGCCGAGCCGATAGAGATCATATATGCAATGATCAACGGCACGGAAAGGCCGAAAAGATAACTAATATCCCCCGCAGTTCCGAAGAAATGAAAGACCGCCGTAGCGCCCAAGAAAAAAGACAGGATGACTACGCGCAAAAGCAGTAACCAGCGAATCTTCTCGGCTAATTCTTTTCGTTCGTCACTCAAGGTTAAATGCTCAATGCGCCGCCTTGCAATACGACACGAGACTTCTCTTGAATCATCCGCCGACCAAGGATCCCATTTGGAATATCGGCAGGTACATGGCGACAACAAGACCCCCCAGAACCACGCCGAGGACCACCATGATCATTGGTTCCATCATCGCGGTTAGATTGTTCACAGCATCGTCAACCTCCTCTTCGTATAGCTCGGCCACCTTCTTAAGCATCGCATCAAGCCCGCCGGTGCTTTCACCGACTGCAACCATTTGACAGACCAAGGGTGGAAAAATTTTGCTGTCGCGCAACGGCTCGGCGACGGTTTTGCCCTGGCTGATGCTGATACGACTCTCCATGATCGCTTTTTCAACCACTTTATTTCCGGCGGTTTTGCCAGTGATCGCGAGACCGTCGAGTATGGGCACACCGGAACTCAGGAGCAGGGACATGTTTTGTGAAAATCGTGCAACGGCGACTTTGCGAAGGAGATCCCCGATAATCGGCATTCGAAGTAGCAGTCGATCGATATTCATGTGCCCCTGCGGCGTCTTGTAATACATCGAGATCGCCATCACGACGCCGATCGCACCACCGAATAGCAAATACCAATAGGCGACGAACCAATTGCTGATATTGATGCAAATTTGCGTTGGCATAGGCAGGGCTTTGCCCATGCTGCCGTAGAGCTCGGCGAATACCGGTATTACCCAAATCATCAAGACGGTTACCACAGCGACGGCAACGAAAACGATGGCGCAGGGATAGATCATCGCGCCCTTCACCTTCTTCTTCAGCCTGTTGGCTTTCTCAATAAATTGCGCAATACGATTGAGAATTGTGTTCAAGATACCGCCGGCTTCGCCAGCCTCAACCATGTTCACATAGAGGTCGTCGAAGACTTTGGGATGTTTTCGGAGCGCGTCGGCGAGCGTGCAACCTCCCTCAACATCTTTGCGGATAGTTGTGATCGTGTTGCGCAGTAACTTGCTCTCGGACTGCTGAGCCAAGATATCAAGGCACTGAACAATCGGCAGACCGGCATCGATCATTGTGGCGAGCTGACGCGTCGCTAATGAGAGGTCTTTCGTAGTGACTTTATCGCCGAATCCCGGGATCGAGATTTCTTTCTCCAGCCCCTTTCCTTTTTCCCGAACCTTGTTCGGAATTGGCCGGATCCTCTGCTCGCGCAGTCGTGCAAGCGCAGCCTCTAAACTCGGCGCCTCAAGGTTATCGCCTTTGATCACTCTTCCCTGGGCGGTTCTGCCCTCCCAAACAAACGTCGGCATAAATCTAATCTCTGTCAGCTCGAATCACTCTAACAACGTCGCCCGCGGTGATTTTTGAGTTGCGCAACCTCTTGGATCTAAGATCATTAGAATCCCAACGAAAACACTGAGCCAAACCCCTTATCTGTATCGGTGACTCGAACGGTTTCATCGACCGTGGTAAGGCCTTCGCGGACTTTGTGAAGAGCGCTCATGCGCAGCGTACTCATGCCGAGCTTAACCGCTTCCCGTTTTAGCTCCATGGCCGACACGCCTTTGAGGATGAGCTCTTTAAGCGCCTCGTGCATCACCATTAGTTCATAGACCGCCAAGCGCCCACGATAACCAGTCCCGCCGCAATTATTGCAACCGCGACCGTGATAAGTTGGAAATCCGGCGCTCAATTCAGCGGAATCCACTCCTAAATCTTGACTTCGATCGGTTCCTTGCACTTGTCGCAGATTTTCCGGACCAATCGTTGGGCAACGATCAAATTAACCGACGATGTGATCAAAAAAGGTTCCGTTCCCATGTTGAGCAAGCGATCGACGGTCGCAGCACAATCATTGGTGTGAAGCGTGCTCAGCACCAGATGACCGGTCAAAGCGGCTTTGATGGCGATTTGGGCGGTTTCAAGATCGCGCATCTCGCCGACCATGATGATATCGGGATCCTGTCGTAGGAAAGAGCGCAGGCATGCGGCGAAATTGAGACCTATTTGGTCCCTGACTTGGACTTGATTGATTCCCACAAGATTGTACTCAACGGGGTCTTCGGCAGTTGAAATATTGACATCAGGTTTGTTGAGTTCCGAAAGGGCGGAATAGAGAGTGGTCGACTTGCCGCTGCCAGTGGGACCGGTGATGAGAATCATCCCGTTCGGCTTATGAATCGCTTCTTGAAAATCCTTTAGGTTCTGCGGACCGAAGCCCAACTTGGCCATGTCCAACTGCAAGTTGGACTTGTCTAACAATCGCATGACGACCTTTTCGCCAAACAATGTTGGTAGTATCGATACGCGAACATCGAGCTCGCCGCTGACGCCCATCTTAAGCTTGATACGACCGTCCTGGGTGAGGCGCCGTTCCGCAATGTCGAGTCCGGCCATTACTTTTAACCGAGAGACCAAGGCATTTTTGAGCCGCAAAGGCGGGCTCATGATTTCCTGCAGTACTCCATCAACGCGAAAACGAACACGAAAAATCTTTTCATAGGGCTCGATATGAATATCGCTACACCTACGCTTCGCGGCGTCTGACAAAATCGCGTTCACCAGCGTCACCACCGGTGCATCCATAGTGGCTTGCTGGAGCTCCTGGAGGTTTACATCATCGCTTTCTTGGACGACCTCCATCTCGCTATCGCCAAATTTCTTGAGAACGTCGTCGTAGTTAGCCCCGCCGAAACGATGGTCCAGGATTTTTTTGATATTTGCCGGAATGGCTAAGACTACGCGTACGCCGTAACCGGTGACAAACTTGACTTCATTGATTGCGACCAAATCCGTTGGATCCGACATGGCGACTGTCAGAGTCGAACCGAGAAGCTTGTAGGGAACAAGTTGATGTTTTTGGACGATCTGCGGTGGTACCAAGCTAAAAATACTGTCCTCGATTTCTCCCGGAATCAGCTCAACTGTTTCAATGCCGAATTGCTTGGCGAGAAACCCCGTTAGAATTTCTTCACTAGTGAAACCTAGCCGTACGACTTCGCGCGTGACGCTGGAATTGTTTTCTCGTTCCTTTTTTTGGGCTTCCCCGAGTTGCTCTCGGGTAACAATTCCGCCTCTAACTAGCAATTCCGCGAAACGGGGTTCCATAAACAAAAATCTACGAAAAGGAGTAAATTATCGTAGATCGCTCATATTCTGTCAATAAAATGTACAACGTGCCAATTTAAAAGAATGCGGTTTTATAACGTAACAAATGTGCGTTATACGCCTGAAAGCACTAACGATTTTTACGCAATGCAGCTTGCGCGGCAGCCAGTTTGGCAACGGCGACCCGATAGGGTGAACAACTGACGTAATTTAGTCCAATATCATGACAAAACTCCACCGATTTCGGATCGCCGCCATGCTCGCCGCAGATTCCCATCTCCAACCGTTTGCGTCTCTTTCGCCCTTTGGTCACAGCGATACGCATGAGCGCGCCGACACCATCCTGATCGATACTGACAAATGGGTCCGCAGGAAGTAAGCCTTGAAGAACATAACTGGGCAGGAATTTTCCCGCGTCATCGCGCGACAAGCCCAGGCAGGTTTGTGTGAGATCGTTGGTGCCGAAGGAAAAAAACTCCGCTTCTTCGGCGATTTCATCCGCGACCATACAAGCCCGCGGCAACTCGATCATTGTGCCCACGAGGTAGCGCACCTTGACGCCGTACGATTTTTGGGTCTCTTTCGCAATGCGTTCGACGATAGTTCTTTGTTCGTGCAGCTCCTGCCGTGAGCTGACTAGAGGAATCATCACTTCGGGAAACGGATTTTTGCCCTCGCGTCGGAGTTCGCATGCAGCTTCAAAAATCGCTTGCGCCTGCATTTCGGTTATTTCCGGGTACGAGATACCCAAGCGGCAGCCGCGATGACCGAGCATGGGATTAAATTCCTGCAAGACATTGACTTTGTTGCGCAGGACCTCGACCGGGACGCCCATGACCTGAGCGAGCTCGACAACTTCATCATCGCTTTTCGGCAAGAATTCGTGGAGCGGCGGGTCGAGAGTGCGGATGGTGACGGGTAGACTTCCCATAATGTCCAGAATGCCTTTGAAGTCTTGCTTCTGCATCGGCAACAATTTGGCCAAGGCGCGGCGGCGACCTGTTTCATCATCCGCTAAAATCATCTCACGTACGGCTTGAATGCGATCACCTTGAAAGAACATGTGCTCGGTGCGGCACAGGCCGATTCCTTCACTGCCGAACGCCTTGGCGATCGCGGCCTGGTCGGGCTGATCGGCGTTTGTGCGCACCCCAAGGGTGCGCACCGCGTCGGCCCATTTCATCAGCTTGGTGAAATGTTGGTAAATCCGGGACTTCTTCGGATCGAGCGAACCAGCGACGAGAACTTGTAACACTTCGGACGGCAAGGTTTGAATTTCTCCTTTAAACACTTCCCCGGTGCTCCCATCGATCGAAATCCAATCGCCCTCTTTTAGCTCCGCTTGATCAACCTTCAAAGTCCGAGCCGCGTAATCGATCTGCAAGACCTCACAACCTGCCACGCAAACCTTGCCCATTTGCCGCGCTACCAACGCTGCATGCGACGTCATACCGCCGCGGGCGGTAAGCACTCCCTGCGCCGCATCCATTCCGCGGATATCATCGGGACTGGTCTCGATGCGGCACAGCACAACCCGCTCGCCGCGCTTTTTCCACTCGACGGCGTCATCGGCATAAAAAACGACGCGACCTGTGGCAGCCCCTGGACCCGCGGGCAAGCCCTTGCCGAGCAGATTTCCTTGTTTATGAGCTTTTTCCTTCGTTTGCTGATCGAAGATCGGGCGCAATAGCTGGTTGAGTTGATCCGGTTCAATGCGGATTAACCCTTCGTTCTTACTGATGATGCGTTCGCCTACCATATCGACGGCGATGCGTACGGCAGCGAAGCCGGTGCGCTTGCCGGTGCGCGTTTGCAGCATCCAAAGCTTGCCGTCCTCGATAGTGAACTCGATATCCTGCATATCTCTATAGTGTCTCTCAAGAAGACCGCAAATCCGCTGTAACTCGCGTGCCGCCGTGGGCACGACTTGACCAAGCTCGCCGATCGGCCGGGGGGTGCGAATCCCCGCAACCACATCCTCCCCTTGGGCATTGGTGAGAAATTCGCCGTAAAAGCGCTTCTCGCCGCTTGCCGGATCGCGCGTAAATGCCACCCCCGTTGCGCAGTTGTCGCCGAGATTGCCGAAGACCATGGCTTGAACGTTGACCGCGGTTCCCCAATTATGCGGGATACCGTAAAGTTCGCGGTATGCGATGGCCCGGTCATTGTTCCACGAGTCGAACACGGCTCCGATCGCGCCCCATAATTGCTCCATTGGATCATCGGGAAATTCTTTTCCTAATCTGGCTTTGATCTCGTCCTTATACGCTACGACAAGATCTTCTAGATCTGCCGCACTGAGTTCAGTGTCGAACTGCACACCGCGGGCTTTTTTCTTGCGTTCGAAAATGGCTTCGAGCGGATCGGATTCGATTTTGTCCTTCGCCTTAATTCCCAGGACGACGTCCGCATACATCTGAACGAAGCGTCGGTAACTATCGAAAGCAAACCGAGCATTGTTGGCGCGACGAATCAAACCTGACACAGTCCGGTCGTTAAGGCCTACGTTTAAAACCGTGTCCATCATCCCTGGCATCGATTCGCGCGCACCAGAGCGAACCGAAACTAATAGTGGATTGTCGGTATCACCGAAGCGGCGGCCAAGGATTTTTTCTATTCGCGCTAGCGCCGCCGCGACATTTGTCTCAAGGCCACTAGGATATCTGCGACGATGCGCGTAAAAATAGCTGCAAACTTCACTGCTGATCGTAAAGCCGGGCGGTACGGGTATGCCAATGCGAGTCATTTCATGAAGACCGGCACCTTTGCCGCCGAGCAATTCGCGCATTTGGGCGTTGCCTTCAGCTTTACCATTTCCAAAGAAAAAGATGCTCTTTTTCTTGTTCGGCATTTTTTTTTGATCCTCGTCACATTAGTGGATGATTGCTATTGCGTGTTGTGGCCGAACGAGCCGCGCCAGACTAAACGGAAGAGAATTGAGACAGAAAGCCCGCCGATTTAATTTCTCGATCGACGTGATATTGGATGAACCGCAGCACCACCGAGCGGATTTCTTTTATGACCGATGAGGGCAGTGAGAAGCGGCACGGCAAAGCGGCGCTGTCCGCCTGTAGCGCCGTCAACACCTCGACGGCGATTGCGCTAAGTGGTAAGAGCTCCTTACGCGACCGCGAACACGGGTCACAAAGAATCCCGCCGTCAACCGGACTAAAATTCCAACGCGAAGCAACTACGTCGTTGAGTTGGCCTTTCTCTTTGTGGCACCTCTTACAGCTACCCAGGACTGGTTGATACCCGGCTAAACGCAATAGTTTTAGCTCAAAAAAAGTGAGAAAACGGAGCGAAGTGCCATTTTCTTCCAAATAAACCAAACCCTCTTTTAAATGCTGAAAGGCCGCTGGATTTTCTTCCCGTTCGCCAGTCAGTCCATCAGTGATTTCGACCAAGTAAGCAGCGTAGGAAATTCGATCCAAGCTAGTAATTAATTGGCTAAAGGCCAGTCTAAGATCGGCGGCGAGTACAAAAGCCAGATTACTATGAGGACGATCCTGAAAGGAGAGATTTATCAGCGCGAAGGGTTCTAACGAATTCACGAAGCGCTTGCGTGACCGCAGTGCTCCTTTGGCGATGCCGGTGAGCTTTCCATAGTTTTCAGTAAGAAACGAAACAATCTTATCAGACTCACCAAACGGTCGTGAACGCAACACGATCGCCGGGGTGACATGGTTAGCGCGCATATCTATAATGAATTACCATGGGGATTGTTGGGCTCAACCTTACCACTTTTAAGTAAATCACGCAACTATCTAAAATATCAAGAGAATTTATCGGTTACGACTTGACACAAAAACCCTTCGTGATTAACTTATGACAACCGATACTAGGGGGAAAACTAAGGATGTCCGAAGAAATGAAAAAAATCGGCGAAGATATCGCTGCGGATGAATCAGTGACCGAAGCCACACAAGAACCGAGTCAGAGCCCTCTCGAATCTGAAATTGCCACCCTGAAAAAACAGCTAGAGGCAAAGGAACTAGAAGCAAAACATAACTACGATCGCTTGCTTCGCCAAATGGCGGAACTGGATAACTTCAAAAAAAGAACCGCGCGTGAACGCGACGAGGTGATTCGTTCCGCTAATGAAGCATTGATCAAAGATCTGCTGCCGGTGGTCGACAACTTGGAACGTGCTGTTGCCCATGCTTCGGGTGTCGGTAATGGTAAGCCGGTAGTCGAGGGTGTTGAAATGGTTCTGCGGGGTCTTTTAGATGTCCTGATGAAGCACGGAGTCGTTCAGGTCCCAGCAGTCGGGCAGCCTTTTGATCCGTCGAAGCACGAAGCCATGGCTCAGGTAGAAAGCGTTGACCATGAACCGAATTCCGTCGTCGAAGAATTCCATAAGGGTTATACATTTCGCGACCGATTGCTTCGTCCGGCCCTCGTAAGTGTCGCTAAGGCACCAGGAACAAAAGAGAAAAAAAACGGCGAAAGCACGGTTGAAAATGGCCCAAGCGATGATTAAATAAAGTTTCGTTCATATTATCTGACAAGAAGTACCGAGGAGTAATAGAAATGGCAAAAGTTATCGGGATTGACTTAGGGACGACCAACTCCTGCGTGGCGATTATGGAGGCTGGGGACCCGAATGTCCTCGCCAATTCGGAGGGTAGTCGTACAACCCCTTCCGTTGTCGCCTTTACCGACAGTGGTGAGCGACTAGTCGGACAAATCGCCCGACGACAAGCAATCACTAACCCTGAGAATACGATTTCTGCTGTCAAACGTTTGATTGGAAGACGGACCGACGATCCCATGGTTCAAAAAGCGTCTAACCTGCTTCCTTATAAGATCGTGCGCAATGATAACGGCGATGCCTGGGTCGAAATTCGCGGCAAACGATATAGTCCTGCTGAAATTTCCGCTTTCATCCTGCAAAAAATGAAGCAGACCGCGGAGGACTATTTGGGCGAGAAGGTCACCGAGGCGGTCATTACAGTCCCGGCATACTTTAATGATAGCCAAAGGCAAGCAACCAAGGATGCCGGACGCATTGCGGGTTTAAATGTCTTGCGCATCATCAATGAGCCGACAGCGGCGTCTTTGGCCTATGGTTTGGACAAAAAGAAAGATGAAAAGATCGCTGTTTTCGATCTCGGCGGTGGCACTTTCGATATCTCAATTCTGGAGTTGGGTGACGGCGTCTTCGAAGTAAAAGCAACCAATGGAGATACCTTCTTAGGCGGCGAAGATTTCGATCAGAGAGTGATTGACTATTTGGCCGACGAGTTTAAGAAAGACCAGGGCATCGATCTGCGCAAGGACCGGATGGCGCTACAGCGTCTCAAAGAGGCGGCAGAGAAGGCAAAATGCGAACTTTCTTCGTCGATGGAGACCGACATCAATCTGCCGTTCATCACCGCTGACCAACAAGGGCCAAAGCATTTGAACATGAAGTTGACCCGGTCGAAACTTGAAGCTTTGTGCGCCGACTTGATCGATCGAGTGGAGGGCCCGTGCCGTCAAGCGTTAAAGGACGCTGGGCTTAGCGCCGGAGATATTCATGAAGTCATTTTGGTAGGCGGTATGACTCGCATGCCTGCCGTGCAGGAACGAGTAAAGAAAATCTTCGGTAAAGATCCTCACAAGGGCGTGAACCCGGACGAGGTCGTCGCCGTTGGAGCGGCGATTCAAGCCGCCGTGCTTACTGGCGAAGTGAAGGACGTGTTGCTGTTAGATGTTACACCGCTTTCACTCGGCATCGAAACCCTCGGCGGTGTTTTTACCAAATTAATTGAACGCAACACGACTATCCCGACGAAAAAGAGTCAGGTTTTCTCCACAGCACAAGACAACCAGTCGGCGGTTTCGATTCGCGTCTTCCAGGGCGAGCGGGAAATGGCTGCGGATAACAAGTTGCTCGGCCAGTTCGATCTCGTTGGTATCCCGATGGCGCCGCGCGGCGTACCACAAGTCGAAGTGACTTTCGACATCGATGCCAACGGTATCGTCCACGTGGCGGCGAAAGACCTTGGAACGGGCAAAGAACAATCGATCAGAATCACGGCATCGAGCGGCCTTAGCGAAGAAGAAATCAAGAAAATGGTGCGAGACGCCGAGGCCCACTCTGCTGAAGATAAGAAGCGCAAGGACACTGTGGAAGCGCGCAACCAGCTCGACTCTTTGATCTATTCGACCGAAAAGTCGCTCAAAGAGTATGGCGGCGATCTCGATCCGAGCGTCAAAGAGAGCATTGACGAGGCGCTCAAGAAGGCCAAGGAAGTTTTAGAAGGCCAGGATGCCGAGGCCATGCGCAAAGCGGCGGAGCAATTGAGCCAGTCCTCACACAAACTCGCGGAAGCCATGTATGCCAAGGCCTCGCAACAACAAGCGGCACCGCATGAAACCGCTGAGAAACACGATGAAAAAGGTGGGGGTACGAGCGGAAAGAAAGACGATGTGGTTGACGCCGATTTCACGGAGGTTAAGGAATAATCGCGGGGCGAGCTAGACTTTTCCTTACTCGAAGCCCCTACTCCCAGCGAAATAGAGGAGAGGGGCTTTCTTGCTTATACAGAAATTTAAAAATCTAAAGGATTGGATTTGAGCAGCAAGAAAGACTACTATGATTTGCTTGGCGTCAGTCGAAACGCCAGCGAAGATGATATCAAAAAGGCCTACCGAAAACAGGCACTTCAACATCATCCAGATCGTAATCCGGGCGACAAACAAGCTGAAGAAAAATTTAAGGAAGTTTCCGAGGCCTATTCGGTGCTCTCCGACGGGCAGAAGCGTGCGCAGTATGACCAGTTCGGCCACGCGGCATTTGGCGACGGTGGTCCATTCGCCGGCGGGGCCGACTTTTCGGGGGGTTTTGAAGATATTTTCGGTGATATCTTTGGAGAGTTTTTCGGTGGCAGTACTGGCAGACGACGTGGCCGCGCTCGCGGTGAGGATTTGCGCTACAACTTGTCGCTGAAATTTGAGGAAGCCGTTTCGGGCACCGAAAAAAAAATTAAAATTCCCCGCCATGGTCCATGTGACACTTGCCGCGGCAGCGGAGCCAAGGCCGGCACGGCGCCACAGACTTGTCCGACCTGCCGCGGTCGCGGCCAGGTGAGCTTCCAGCAGGGATTTTTCAGTGTGTCACGGACATGCAACCAGTGCCAAGGCCGGGGCACAATCATTAAAGATGCCTGCGGCACTTGTGGTGGTGCGGGAAGCGTGCGCACAATGCACACGCTGAGCGTAAGGATTCCGGGCGGCGTGGATACCGGCTCGCGATTGAAACTGCGGGGCGAAGGGGAAACCGGTCCGACGGGAGGAACGCCTGGCGATCTATACGTAGTCATCCATGTGGAGCCTCATCCGATTTTTGTCCGTGACAACCTCGATATCATTTGCGATGTACCGATTAGTTTCGCGCAAGCGGCTCTCGGCGCGGAAATCGACGTGCCGACATTGGAAGGTAAAGTCAAAATGAAGATCCCGCCGGGCACTCAGTCAGGCAAAGTATTTCGCATGAAGGGCAAAGGAGTCAAGGACTTTCAGCGATATCACCAAGGCGATCAACATGTCCGTGTCACCGTTGAAACTCCCACGCGGCTGACAGCCAAGCAGAAGGATCTATTGAAAGAGTTCGCAGCACTTGGCGGTGAAGAGTTCAATCCCCTTGCTAAGGGATTCATCGACAAGATGAAGGAATTATTCGGCTAACCGCACAAGTTGTCAGGCAGATTGGAGTCATCATGAGCGAGACTGAATGGAAAGCTGAGAGTCCGGATAACAAAGGTTCTCAAGTTGAGATTCCCGATGTCCTGCCACTCTTACCGATCCGCGACATCGTCATTTATCCCTACATGATGCTACCCCTGTTTGTTGGTCGTGATG
>VBKY01000138.1:0-14795 GCA_005879255.1 Deltaproteobacteria bacterium | reverse complement strand
CGCGAGACCGCTTGATTTTTCTGGTCTCGCAAATCAATTCCGCGGAGGAAAATCCCAGTCCCGCAGACGTTCACCGCGTCGGTACCATCGCCTCGATCATGCGCATGCTCAAATTGGCCGACGGGCGGGTTAAGATTCTAGTCCAAGGTTTGGCTAAGGGCGAAGTCGATACCTACCTGCGCGAACGGCCATTTTTTGAAGTCAAAATTCGCAAGGTCATCGAACCAACCTTGGCGGAAGTGCCCATTGAGGTCGAGGCGCTGATGCGCACGGCGAAAGAAAAGATCGAGCAAATTTTGAATCTCAAGAATCTGCCGCCGGAAATCGTGATGGTGACGGACAATATCAGTGATCCCGGAGTCTTGGCGGACTTAGTCGCGTCGAACCTAAGACTCAAAATCGAAGAAAGCCAGGCGATCTTGGAAGTGTTCGACCCCATCGAGCGCTTGAAGAAAGTCAACGAGCTGCTGACCCGCGAGCTGGAATTGTCGACAATGCAGGCGCGCATTCAGAATCAGGCCAAGGAAGAGATGAGCAAGACGCAGAGAGATTACTACTTGCGCGAGCAGCTAAAACAGATTCAGCAGGAGCTCGGCGAAGGCGATGAGCGCGCCGAAGAGCTCAACGAAGTCAAAAAGCAAATCGAAAAGGCCAAGATGCCGACGGAGGTCAAGCGCGAGGCGGACAAGCAGTTGCGCCGGCTTGAACAGATGCACCCGGAGTCGTCCGAGGCATCCCTGGTGCGTACCTATCTCGACTGGCTCGTCGACTTGCCGTGGAGCAAAAAGACCAAAGACAACTTGAATATTAAAAAGGCCAAAGAGGTCCTTGACGAAGACCATTATGATCTAGAGAAAATCAAAGAGCGAATCCTTGAATATCTCGCCGTCAACAAATTGCGGCGCAAAATTAAAGGGCCGATTTTATGCTTCGTCGGCCCTCCGGGGGTGGGCAAAACTTCATTGGGGCGATCCATCGCGCGCGCGTTGGGACGGAATTTCGTGCGCATCTCCCTCGGCGGCGTGCGTGACGAAGCGGAAATACGTGGTCACAGGCGTACCTACGTCGGCGCGTTGCCAGGGCGCATCATCCAGGGCATCAAACAGGCTGGCTCGAATAATCCGGTTTTCATGCTCGACGAAATCGACAAGGTCGGCGCCGATTTTCGCGGCGATCCATCCGCGGCGTTACTGGAAGTCCTGGATCCAGAGCAAAACCATGCCTTCAGCGATCATTATTTGAATCTGCCCTTCGATCTTTCCAACGTGCTTTTTATCTGCACGGCGAATTTGCTCGATCCCGTGCCGGCGGCCTTGGCAGACCGCATGGAGGTCATCCAGCTTTCTGGATACACCAACGAAGAAAAACTGGAGATCGCCCGCAAATATCTGATTCCACGCCAATTGGACGACAACGGCATCTCGGCCAAGCATTTGGAGATCTCCGATGACGCAGTGCTCCGCATCATCGCGGAATATACAAAGGAAGCGGGCCTAAGAAATTTGGAACGTGAGCTGGCTTCGATTTGCCGAAAGGTAGCCCGCAAAGTAGCCGAAGGGAAAAACGAGCTCACACGAATCACGCGGGCCAACATCCACTCCTTCCTCGGCGCGCCAAAATTCTTACCAGAAGCCGAGCAGGAACACCACGAGATCGGTGTCGCCACGGGCTTGGCTTGGACCAGCACTGGCGGTGAGATTCTCTATGTTGAAGCGTCGCTGTCGCGCGGACGCGGCAACTTAACTCTCACCGGTCAGCTTGGTGACGTCATGAAAGAATCGGCCCAGGCAGCGGTAAGTTATGCACGCGCACATGCCAAGAAATTGGGGATCGAGGAAGATTTTTATCAGAAACTAGACATTCACATCCACGTTCCGGCCGGAGCGATTCCAAAGGACGGGCCTTCAGCCGGCATCACCATGGCCACCGCGCTGATTTCCGCGTTAACCAAAAGGCCGGTCAACCGCGATGTTGCGATGACCGGAGAGATCACGCTGCGCGGCAGAGTGCTGCCCATCGGCGGGCTTAAAGAAAAATCCTTGGCGGCGTTTCGCGCGGGGATGAAGACGATCATCATTCCCGATCGCAACGAGAAAGACTTGGCTGAAGTCCCGAAGGTGCTGCGCCGTAAGGTGAACTGGGTCATCGCGGAAAACATGTCCGATGTCCTGAAAGTTTCTTTAATGGGACGGGGAAACTCAGCGGGCAAGCGCCGCTTGTTGGCTGCAAAAGCACGGCTTCAGCCCGGAAGGAAAAAATCGTCGAAGCGCAGCGACCGACCCCTTCACAAGGGTCGGCGGGAAAGTTCCATTCCGCTGCGACCATAAATCCACACGAAAATTTATCGCAATTGCCGCATTTCCGGTCGCCTTCGACGAAAACTCTCGAAATCGTCGTCTCACTTCGAAAGGTTCTTGATTCGTCCTGATGAAATTAAGTCGGCTCGGAGAATTCGGCCTCATCGACAGAATTCGACGCACCGCGTCCGCTGGCCCCGGAGTACGCATCGGCATCGGTGACGACGCGGCGTGGGTAGCCAACTCATCTGGGTCATCTCTCGCCACGGCGGATTTGCTAATTGAAGGCGTTCATTTCGACCTGCGATGGACTTCGCTATTTGACCTCGGCTATAAATCTCTTGCCGTTAATTTAAGCGACATCGCAGCGATGGGCGGCGTGCCGGCGTACGCCATTCTTTCGCTCGGGATTCCGGTGAGTTTTGACAGTAACGATATCGACAATTTGTACCGCGGCATTAACACGCTAGCCCGCCAGTGTGGTGTCTCGATCGTAGGCGGTGATACCAACATTGCCAAATCACTGATCATATCGGTCTGTGTCATCGGTAGCCCCCCTCCGCAGCCAGTTCGTCGAAGCGGCGCTAAAGTGGGGCACGACATCTACGTCACCGGAACCTTGGGCGACTCAGCACTGGGATTAAAACTCTTGCAGCGAAAATCGCTGGGAATGAAACAGAAGAGCCCGGTTGCCCAATTGCTCAAACGTCATCATCAGCCCACCCCAAGGATTGCGGCCGGTGTGCTCTTGGCGCGGCAAAAACTGGCAACGGCGATGATTGACGTGAGCGACGGCTTGCTGCAGGACTTGGGGCACATTTGTCGAGCCAGCCGTACCGGCGCAATGATTTGGGAGGCGCGACTGCCGCTCTCGCGTGCTTATCGTGCAATTGCCGGGCAGGATGGAACACACTACGCCCTCACCGGTGGTGAGGACTATGAGCTTCTGTTTTGCGCGCGACCGTCAGATCGCTCGCGGATAGAAAAACTGGAACGGCGCGTCGGACTAGCAATCACTAGAATAGGTACCTGCGTCACAGCAAACCGAGGAATTACCGTTCTCGACAGTTGCGGCAAGTTAGTATCGACTCGCTCCAAAGGGCACGACCACTTTAAAAAGGAGTGGTCCGCCAATCCGAGAACGATTAGAATAAACTGATGGACTCCGAGCGACTGGTAGAGTTACTTGAGCAAGTACGGCGGCAAAAAATTACTGTCGCGCAGGCTGTCGCACGGCTACACCACTTGCCCTTTGAAGATCTCGGTTTTGCTAAGGTTGATCACCATCGCGCGCTGCGTCAGGGTTTCCCTGAGGTTATACTAGGCCAAGGGAAGGAAGCCGGAGACATTGCCGCCATCGTGCGCGCCATGCGCCGGCGTGAATTAAACATCTTGATAACGCGGCTTGACCGGGAAAAGATCGCGCAGCTAAGAAAGCTACACACAGGGCTCAAATTTCACCGCGCCGCCCGCGCCGCTACCTGGGTTCGAAAACCAGTTAAGATAATAGGCAAAGGCACGGTGCTCGTCGTCTCCGCCGGCACTTCCGATATTCCTGTCGCTGAAGAAGCGGTCTTGACTGCCACAATGATGGGTAACCGAGTGGAAAAACTTTTTGATGTTGGCGTTGCTGGCATTCACCGGCTGCTTCAAAACCGCCCGCGGTTGGTTGACGCCGCGGTATTGATCGTCGCCGCCGGCATGGAAGGAGCGCTGCCCAGCGTCGTCGCGGGATTGATCGATAAACCGGTGATCGCTGTGCCGACGAGTGTCGGCTACGGCGCGAGCTTCCACGGAATTTCGGCTCTATTGGGTATGCTCAACTCCTGCGCCGCCGGCGTAACGGTCGTCAATATCGACAATGGCTTTGGCGCCGGGTTTGCGGCGAGCCTAATAAACCGGGTATAAATAGAGGGTCAATGCAGTGTTCTCACTGCGGCAGAGAGGTTCAGGGAACCACTCATACTCAGAAGAGTTATAAGGTCGACTACTATCTACTTCACACGGGTTACAGCCAATGGGAGTATTTCCTAAATCCTAAACCAGACGCGCCACCCCTCCGATATCTTAAATTAATTCAGCCAATCGATATTCTTACTTGTGTTCAATGCTATGGCCGCGCGGAAATCCGGCAACTTTTGGACGATGATTTCTCTGGTCGACGCTCGCTCCTCCCCGACTCCGCCGATGCGGAGAATCTACGCGGGCTCAACTTCAAGGGCTGACGAATAGTGGAAACCCAAAACAAATACCGTGTAACCAGGCGTCAGTCTGAATTGGCGGTACGAGTTATCGGTGGTTCTCAAGCCGACCTCTTCGCCAACTCGGCCTTTGCGCTATTTGACGTGATGGCCGACGTCGAGAAAATCGAGATTAAAGAGCGCGTCGCTTTGGAGGTCGAAGGGACCGATCGCGATGATTTGATGGTAAACTGGATGCGCGAGTTACTCTACCTCTATCAAGGCAGCGGCTATTTGCTCAAAGAGTTTAACATTCGCGAGGTCAGAGATACCGTCGTTAAGGCGGAAGTTTGCGGCGAGAAGATTGACCCGGATCGTCACGAGATCAAGCAAGAAATCGGCGCGGTAGCGTTTCACAAGAGCCGCATGGAAAAGACCGGTAACCGGTGGACCGCCCAGGTCATATTTGAACTTTGAGGCCAATACTCCGACAACCGTGGTTGGAATGCGGGGTCAAGCGAAAACATGACACAACTCAGCGATTATGAATACGGCGGCACGGCGCTGATCGCCGACCCAATTCACCGCTACATCCAGTTCACCGTGCCCGAAAACAAAGGCGAGGTAACTGAAAAGGCGCTCATCGATTCTCCTTGGGTGCAGCGTCTGCGCTATATTTATCAACTTCAGAGTGCCCGCTGGGTCTATCCGTCGGCGGAGCATAGCCGGTTTCAGCACTCGCTCGGCGCCATGCATCTGGCCGGTGAATTTGGCAAGCATCTTTATCCCTCGCTGCGTAAAGTCCTCGGTGACGAGTGTCCCTCAGCGCCTTTTATCGAAGAATACATGCGCGTTACCGGGCTCCTGCACGATATCGGGCACGGACCTTTCGGCCATTTTTTTGATGATAATTTTCTCTGCAACTACGATCTCACACACGAAGACCTGGGTCAGACCATCATTCAAAAACACCTTGGCGATATCATCCGCCAGCTGCGCCGTAGTCCGAGCGGTTCGTTCGCTGCTGGCGAAGAATTGCGACCCGAAGATGTCGCGTTCCCAATCAAAAAGAATGGCAGGGAGGATAACCGTAAGGCGAAGTGGGTGCGCTTTCTGCAACCGCTGACCGGCGGCATTTTTACTTTCGATAATCTCGACTACGTCTCGCGGGACTCCTACATGTGTGGCGTTCACCCCGGGCCGATCGATCGCGAGCGGCTGATGCACTATACCTTCTTCACCCCCAAGGGGCTCACTGTGCACAAAGCTGGCAACGGTGCTCTCACTACTTTCCTCAACGCCCGGCTCTACCTGTACACCAATGTCTATTATCACCGTACGACCCGTGCCATCGACTTGCATCTCAGAGAAATCTTTCCGGAAACCATGAAGGTGCTGTTTCCGGGAAATCCTCTGGACCGTATGGAAGAGTATCTCTACTTGACCGATTGGTCGCTGCTCGAAGAAGTTTCCCGCTGGCGACGCGCTAAGGGCGAGCTGGAGACCTTAGGGAAAGAGTGGGAAACCGTCCTGCACCGTGAGGTGAAATGGAAGATGGCCTACGACCGCACGCTGTCACTCAATGAACTCCGCTACGGCGTGGCGCTTATTCAAGACACGGATTGGGAAAAGCGCATCCGCTCGGCCCTGCCGGCGGCGACACGGGACTTGATTTTTCGCGTCGACATGGCAACCCAGGACCCGCGTCCGGAAAACCCCTTCGCCATGGGCAAGAAACAGATCCATATCTTCGACCCTTCCAGCGGCGAGATCACCAAGGAATCGCTCGCCGAGCTGTTTGAATTCATTCCATCCAAAGTTGTTCAGTTCCGCGTCTTTGCCCTGGACCACGAGCACGATCAGCTCCTGGCTGAAGTTGCCGAAAGCGCGCTGAAGGGTCAGTCCCCTGCGGTCAAGACCAGTGTCTAGCCTAGGTCCTTACAAGATCACTATCGTCGACCTGCGCGCGCAGCACGGCAAAATTCTCGACGAGGTGCGCATGGCCATCGATGAAGTCACGGATTCGCAGCAATTCATCCTCGGCCCAGTGGTCAAACGTTTCGAGGAACAGATGACGCAGCACCTTCAATGCGGTTTTGCCATCGCCGTCGGCTCAGGCAGTGATGCGCTCTTGAACTTGTTGCGCGCCACGTATTGGCATTACCGCTTTATCCTGCTGCGACCGGCGCAGCAAGAATGCGTTGTCGAAAACATTCAAGCCTTCTTTCGCCGTTGAGCCCTGCTTTCACTTGAGCGGGCGCTGTGGTAAAAATTTTCACACTTTCAGAGCGGAGAGATCATGGCTAAACCTAACACCACAGAATCCCCTACAGTCACTGACGGCACCAAGACCAGTTACGACAAATGGGTGGAAGGAGAGGGTATCCCGGTTATCAAGACCTTCTTTGTCGAGGATATCCGCGACGTAAAGTTGGAATGGTGGAAACGCAAAGGTGGCAACGGCGCGTTTCTGCAGATGGAAGGGGCGGGGCAGGTAAACAACTGCTATATCTGTGAGATCCCGGCGGGCAAGAGCCTCAAACCGCAGCGGCAGCTGTTCGAGGAATCCATCTACGTCATCAGCGGGCGCGGCGCGACCACGGTTTGGAACCGCGACGACCAGAAACAGACGTTCGAGTGGCAGGCGGGCTCGCTTTTTTCACCGCCGCTCAACACCTGGCACCAGCTCTTTAATGGCAGCGGCAGCGAACCGGCGCGCTACCTCGCGGTCACCACCGCGCCGACGATGATTAATCTATTGCATAATCTGGATTTTATCTTTCACAACGATTTTGCCTTTACTGATCGCTTCGACGCGCGTCAAGGTTATTTCAACGGCAAAGGTATGCTCCACGGCGGAGACTACAAAGGTTTCAAGTTCGCGGGCAACGTCTGGGAAACCAATTTCGTCCCCGACGCTCGCAGTTTCAAGTTAATGGAGTACAACGAACGCGGCGCTGGCGGCACCAACATCAAGTTCGAGCTTTCGGAAAATACCACGGCGTGTCATATATCCGAATTCCCGGTCGGAACCTACAAAAAGGCCCACCACCACGGCGCCGGCGCGCATGTCATCATTCTCAGCGGGGACGGTTATTCTTTGATTTGGCCGGACGGAGCGGCAATCAATAAATATGAGTGGCACGAAGGCAGTATGGTAGTGCCGCCGGAGAATTGGTGGCATCAGCATTTTAATGCCGGCGCTAAACCAGCGCGTTATCTGGCTTTACGCGCTTTCGGCAGCAAGAAATTTCACGGTGTCAGAAAGAATTATCAGGGCGCGGTCGACCGCAAGAAGGGCGGCTCACAGATCGAATACGCTGACGAAGAGCCCGTCGTCCGCCAGTGGTTCGAAGAAGCCTTGGCGAGACGAGGCGTCAAGAGTCAAATGGCCAAGCACTACGAGAAGAGTTCATGAAAGACGCCATTACCAAAGCCTTCGATGAAAGCATTCGCGTCAAGCAAGCCTTCCTGAGGGATAATCTGGAAACACTCATGAGCGCCATCGACGCCGTCAGCGAGTGTTTTCGCCGCGGCAACAAACTGATGGTTTTCGGCAACGGTGGCAGCGCGGCGGATGCGCAGCATATCGCTGCGGAGTTCACCAACCGCTTCTTGATCGAACGACCGCCGCTGCCGGCCATCGCACTGACAACTGATACTTCGGCGCTAACCGCCATCGCTAACGATTACGACTATTCGCAAATTTTCGCCAAACAGGTGCGCGCGCTTGGGAAGCTGGGAGACATGGCGCTCGCGATCTCGACTAGCGGTAACTCCGCTAATGTGATCGCCGCCATCGACGCCTGCAGAGAACAAACGATTTCCACGATCGGGTTAACCGGCGGGAGCGGCGGTAAAATGGCCACCAAGGTCGATTATCTTTTGCGGGTCTCCGAGGGTAAGAACAGCCCGCGCATTCAGGAAACGCACATCCTAGTCGGCCATGTGATCTGTGATATCGTCGATCAGACGCTCTTTCCCGGCCGAACCCCCAACGTTTGACCCGGCGATCGCTGTTGAGACAGGTCGATCACTCAAAGTCGAGATGCAATTAGACGTTCTCGTGTTCGGTGGCGGGGCTGCCGGACTATGGTGCCTCGATCGCATTCGTCGCGCTGGTTATCATGCGATCCTGTTGGAATCGAAAGCCCTCGGCGCCGGACAAACGATCCAGGCGCAAGGAATTATTCACGGTGGCGGAAAATATGCGCTGCGCGGTGCGCGCGACTTTGAGGCAGTGCGGGCGACAAGCCTGATGCCCGACCGATGGCGGCGCAGCCTAATCGGTAAGCTCGAACCTTATCTCGCTGACACGGAGATCCTTTCAGACCGCTGCCATCTTTGGCTGCCGCGAAACTCCGCCGGTGCGTGGCTCCAATCATGGGGGGGAATGAGCCTTGCCGTCAAAGCCGGCCTTTTAGCAACTCGCCCCGAAAAAGTTAGCAGGGACGACTGGCCCGAGGCACTGCTTGACTCGGCATGGGCGGTCTATTCGCTTGCCGAGCCCGTCATAGCGACAGGATCGTTCCTAAATGTACTCGCGACTCACCACCGCGGGTCAATTTTTTTGTACGACGACGCATCGGTCCAATTCTCCGCCGCAGGGGTGCGCGTTGGCGATATTTTTCTCCAGCCGCACGCTACTGTACTTGCAGCTGGGGTGGGAAATGGCCAGCTCTTACGCCGCGCCGGGATGGAGGAAGATCTGATGCAGTGCCGCCCGCTCGGCATGGTGCTCCTGCGCGGAGACCTGCCCCGGCTCTTCGGTCACTGCGTTGTTGGCGGCAAAACCGGGCTCACGATAACCACCCCCGTCCCGGGGCTTTGGCAAATCGGCGGCGAGATCGCAGAGCGACTCGCTGGTGAAGAAAATGCCCCGGTCGCGCGCCGATTGGCGCTGGACGAAATTCGCCGCTGGCTACCACGTCTCGACTTAAGACGGGCCGAGATCGCCATTTACCGCGCTGTCCGCGCGGAGGCGAGCACCGCGGCGCACAGGCGACCAAGCGGAGTCCACGTTAGTCGGGTCGCGCCGGGTAAAGTGGTCGCCTGGCCGACCAAGCTATCGATGGTGCCCATCTTAGCCGAAGAAGTCTTCGACATTTTACGCCTCGATCTCAAGGCACCGGGCGGCTATGATGAAACACCGCCATGGTCCAAGCCGGAGGTGGCGCGTTATCCCTGGGAGGAGGCCGAATGGTTCCCCGTCAACTAGGGCGTACCGGATTGGCCGTTAGCCTAGTCGCGCTCGGAACGACAAAGCTCGGTAGAAATACGGACGTCAAGTATCCCGAAAATTTCGCACTTCCATCCGACCTAGAGGTCACTGCGTTGCTCCAATCCGCCCATCAGTTGGGCGTAAACCTCATCGACACGGCACCGGCCTATGGCGAGAGCGAGCGGCGGCTCGGCGCCTTCATAGAAAGCTATCGAGATGAGATCGTACTTTGCACGAAATGCGGCGAGCAGTATGTCAACGGCCGCTCTATCTATGATTTTTCGGCGCCGGCGATCACTGCCAGTGTGGAGGAGAGCCTGCGAAGGCTACGCACTGATCGTATCGATATCTTGCTATTGCATTCCGATGGACATGACGTCGAGATTCTAACTCAAACCGACTCTGTGGATACGCTTGCGCGTCTTAAAAAAAGCGGCAAAATCCGCGCCGCAGGAATTTCAGCGAAAACCAAAGCCGGTATTTTGGCAGTGTCTCACACCCTCGACGTCGTCATGGCTCCCTTTAGTCAAAAAGAGTCATCCCTCGCCGAAGCCCTCGCAGAGGTTCATAGTGGAGGCCTAGGTGTACTGGTGATCAAGGGACTTTTTAGCGGTCATCTAAAGGCCGGGCCGGCCATTGAGTTCGTGCTCCGTCAGCCGTTCATTGACGCCCTTGTGCTGGGAACCACCGACCCGGCGCATCTCGCTGAGGCCGTGGCGATAGCGGAACGTCTGCGCGGTCCAAACTGAAACCCGCTCCTAATTGCTGGCTTGGTACATCAAGTTCATTTTTTATTCGTTCCCAGCAAGCGCCAAAACGTCAGCGATGTCAGGGTCATCGACGCGACGGAAGTGAGCGCGAGACCGAGAGCCGCACCGAAGGCCGCCACAAAAGCGCCCATCACGATCGAACCGAACGATCGCATGCCCTGATCCATGAGAAACACACTCATCACGCGCCCGAGTAATTCCCGCGGCGCTTCGACTTGAATAATCAGTCGGCTCACAGTGCGAAAAATGATCTGCATCCCCCCGAATAGTCCGAGCAGGAAGACCGACAGCCACAAGTTTCGCGACAGACAAAAAAGCAAGAGCAGCAAGGGCGTTGCTTTCGCGGAAACCCAGAGCAAGGTTCTGCGGCTCCAGCGCTCCTCCAAGGCTCCCAGGACGATCAACGATAATACCGCGCCGACGCCGGGCGCGGCCATGAGGAGTCCCAGGCCATCGGGGCCGACGTTTAGAACATCCTTGGCGAACACGGCCATAAAACGTGTATAAGTCCCGACAAAAATGCTGATGACGTAGGCGGCCAAGGTGCTGGCGAGAATCATCGGCGTAGCGGCGACGTAGCGCAAGCCAGCGAAAAATTCCTGCAAGACATTTTCTCCTGTACTTCCCGACGGACGGGTCGCCAGCCGGATTCCAAGCAATTCCACTGCCGAGATCAACAAGCTAACGGCATAAATGACGAGACAACCGCCGACACCGATCCAGAGGATCAACACGCCGCCGATCGATGGACCGACGATGCGGGCAAAATTGAAGCCAATGGAGTAAAGCGACACGGCGCTCATGAGTTCCGACTCTGGGACGAGATCTCGCAACATGGATTGGCCGGCGGTCGGATTCATGCTGCGGATAGTCGCCCACAGGGTCTCCAATACCGCCATATGCCAGAACGCTAAGATACCCATAAAGTAAAGAATCGCGAGACCCACCACCGGCAGGCAGCAGATAAACTGGATGCCCGTGAGCAAGCGCAAACGATCGTAGCGATCGACGATAACGCCGCCCACGGCGCCGAACAAAAGACGCGGCGCTGCCTCACAGAAACCGAGAATGCCCAATGCCCAAGCCGACCCGGTGATCTCATAGGCAAGCCAATAGAGCGCGACCTCGCGGACGAACTGACCGACCGACGCGATCAGATCGCTCGACCAGAAAAGCGCGTAGTTCTTGTGCAACAGCGATCGAAAGACGCGAATCGGAACACTCCCGTAGAATCAAGCTTTTGCGAGGGCGATGGAATTTTATATCCCGCCCAGCGGTTCGCTGACTAGAGCCAGCTTTACGCGAGTAAACTTTTTTGCTTAGATTGGGCCTGTTATTTGTAATTGCGGCATGCTTATCACGCTTACCACAGACTTCGGTCAAAAGGACTCATTTGTCGGCATCATGAAGGGGGTTATTGCCGGCATCAATCCGCAAGCGCATATCATTGACATAAGTCACGGCATTCCGCCGCAGGATATCCTTGCCGGCGCACTGACGCTGCGCCATGCAGTTCGATATTTTCCGCGTGGATCGATTCATGTCGCTGTCATCGACCCCGGCGTGGGCAGCGCGCGCCGGCCGCTCCTGATCGAATGGGACGGTAATTACTTTATCGGTCCAGATAACGGCGTCCTAAGCTTGGCAGGGGAAAATGTCGAGCCGACTCATATCGTGCATCTCTCTAATCCGGCCTACCATCTGAAACGAACCGGCACGACATTTCACGGCCGGGACATTTTCGCGCCGGCTGCGGCTCATCTTTCCGTAGGTGTTTCGCCGATGGCCTTGGGTGAAGCGTTGGGCAATTTCGTCAAACTGGCATTGCCCGAAGTCGCGCGCCAGGACCGCAGCATCGAAGGTGAAATCGTCTACATCGACAGTTTTGGCAACCTGTTTACAAACATTCGCGAGCATGATTTGACAGGACTGCCGAGGAATAAGCTTGACATCGTCGTGCGATCTGTCACGATCCGCGGCCTGTCACAAAATTATGCCTCGGCTGGCGTGGGAGAATTCCTTGCCGTTATTAATAGTTGGGACATGCTGGAAATCGCAGCATATAAGGATAATGCGCAGAAACGCATCGGAGCGAAAATCGGCGATAGGGTCGAGATCGCTTTAGCGATATAAATCTGCCGGAGATCAGACATGAGCGAGCGCTTGAGCTGGGATCAATATTTCATGACTATCACCCAACAGGTCGCTGAGCGGTCGACTTGTGCGCGGGCTAAAGTTGGCGCGGTGATCGTACGCGATAAAAACATTCTTGCCACGGGGTATAACGGCGCACCGGCGGGTATGCCCCATTGTACCGACGTCGGCTGTCTCATATATGAATCCAAAACACCCAATGGAGAAACAGAGCAGAACTGTTTTCGCACCATCCACGCGGAAATGAATGCCATCGCCCAGGCAGCAAAAAATGGCGCCAGCATCAAAGACGCGGCAATCTACATCACGCACACACCGTGCATTCATTGTCTCAAAGTGCTGGTAAATACCGGGATCAAAGAAATCTTTTACGAAAAGGCATACAAACTTCACACCTTAGACGAGCTGCTGCGCTACACCCAGGTCCATCTTTACACAGTCGAGCTTCCCGGCAAATAAAAAGGGGCAAGGAGTTTTCTCCTTGCCCCTTCGGTAAGGCGGTTCCGCAGTTCCAGCGAACCCGCTATTTAGATCTTACCTTGCAGAAGAATCGCGATAACGAAGCCGTAAAGAGCCAGCGCTTCGAGCAGCGCGAGAGTCAGCACCAACGGCAGGAAAATTCTATCGGCGGCGTTCGGATTGCGCCCGATGCTTTCCATGGCGGCGGCGCCGACACGGCCCTGGCCCAATCCGGCGCCGAACGCGGCAATGGCGACGGCCAAGCCGGCCGAAATAGCGATTGCGGCGCTCTTTGAATCAGTGCCGGCGATGTCAGCAGCCATAGCCACTCCAGTCGCCATAAGGCTCATACAAAGCGCGGCGAAAAATGCCAACACCCTTTTCATTTCTCCTCCTTTCCAACGAATCACGGCCTACCACTCCTCTATCCTCATCTGCTACCGAGCGGCCTGTCGTTTAGTGATGTGATTGATGTGCGTCATGTCCATGCTCCTCGTCGTGTCCTTGGCTTATCGCCAAAGCGACATAGATCATGCTCAACAGCGTGAAAACGAATGCCTGAATAACCGAAACAAGTGTTCCCAATAAATAAAATGCAACGGGTATAACGACCTTTGTCAGGGTAATAAACGCTGTGATTACCTCATGGTCTCCCATCATGTTGCCGAATAGACGCAAAGATAAAGACACCGGCCTGAAAACATGAGAGAAGAGCTCCAAGATAAGAAAAAATACGACCGAAATTAACAGCACGGGGACGAAAGCCAGTTTTGAAATGAAGGTTTCCCCGGGAAGACTCGTCATCGGTCCCAGGAAGTGCTTGAAGTAGGCCAGGCCCTGTTCGCGCACGCCAATGATGTTGTAGCCGAGGAAGGAGCATAGAGCCAAACCGAGTGTGGTGTTCAAGTTGCCGGTCGGCGGTGCAAAACCAGGGAAAAGCCCAAGTAAATTGCCTAACAGGATGAAAATGAAAAACGTTCCAAAGAACGGCACGTACCTCCGGCCTTGCTTGCCGATGATTTGATCGCTTAGGCTGACCACGAGCTGCACCACCAGCTCGGCGATATTACGCGAGCCCAATTCGGCGGCCGGTACCACAGAGTCCTCAGCCTTCGCGAGCGCGCTGCGTGCTTTTATCGCGAAAAGGACTAATAAAATTCCCGCCACAATGGCGAAAAAAGTGTGTTCGCCGAACGAATGCTGCAATCCTTCCGGAAGCAAATTATACCATGTAAATGGGTGTTCCATTTATTCTAGCGCGCCACTACGCTCGTTTTTCGCAAAACCTCCACAAGAATTGCGATGATCAACGTCGAGAAACCTAGGGCAAACGAGATCGCATCTAAATCAAAGCGGAAGAAAAGCGTCGTTAGAAGACCCAGAAAAAGAATGATCTTTAGAACCAACAATCCCACACCAGCGCGTATTCGACCTTTGCCCGCCAGTGGCGTCAGCACCCAAGCGACGCCGTAGCTCAGCAAAAAAAAATTGATCCCCATAAAAACGCCGCCAAGTACGAGCGCTTTGGGATCAACCCACCCCGTCTGTCTTAGGGTAACGAGCAGTGCGAACAGTATGAGCCCCTGCCACAGCTCAATTCGCAGTATCGTCTTTTTCGCTGCGGCTTCCATCTCGCTCGCGTGCAAAAAACTTAACCCACCTCACCAACCTCACGAAGGCACCGGCAAATGCGATCGCAGTCACCGCAATGAGG